>CAZEMI010000311.1:0-6112 GCA_964513235.1 uncultured Acidobacterium sp. | reverse complement strand
CGTACCAGCGAATCGCGGCCTCGAACTCCTCTGAGGCCGGCTTCGCAACCTGCAGGGATCTCACCGACCGAGGATGTCCTTCTCGATTCGGCGGCGCACGGTGTCCCACGGTTCGAGGGCAATGGCGCCTGCCTCAATGGCTTCAACACGACGCGCGATCTCGAGATCCCACGCGCGTTCCGCGTCCGGGTCGGCAGGGCCGTCCAAGCTCGCCAGCAACTCGGCGGCCAAGGTGGCGCGCGCGTCATCATCGAGACGAAGCGCATCGGCCAGCACCGTCGCCATGGGCTTGGTCATGGGGCCATCTTACGCCCCGCCCCGCCGGCTAACAAGCGCGTGGAGCCGTCGGCGTAGCGACAACTGTGGCACAATTCCGGCGCAGCTGACCGCCGCGGCTCACGCGCCGCGCGTTAGACCGCTTCCAGCAATATGGTGCTCACAGTCCAAGCCGAAGAGACGCAGAGTCCGCGACCGCGCGGACGATCGGCAGGGTGAGCCTGCAGCCAGACGGGTCAGTGTCAGTTGGCTTGTCGGATCGGGCTTTCATCTCGCCGCGATTCCATGCCCGACAGTTCGTGTGGAACGCTTACAACCGAGTAGTTCTTCAATACTTGGTTCCGCACCGTCCCGAAGAGTTGCAGCCCGTCACCAATCCGCACTTGACCTTCCATCCTCCCGTCGACTTTCATTTGCGCGCGAACGGCGACGCCGAACTGTTTGCCGGAATCGCAGAGGTTGAAATCATTCTCGCGCAAGACGGACACCTGCCGTGGCTACGCTTTGTGTCCAAGCAAGTCGGTCGGCTCCCCTTGGCTGGGCAACCGAGACATCCGGCGCGAGCCCCACAACTTGCGCGTGCCTATTTCGTCGGATGATGTCTCGATTGGACTCGCGGCAGACTTCGTTCCACCCGGATTCGATAAACCCATTGGTAGTGCGGCCGAGCAATTCGTTGACTGTGGGCAGAAGCGACGACATGTTCATTGCGAGATCTTGCCAGCACAGGAACCGACGCTAGCGTGGTATCACCAGTACTAGCGATTGCCTCAGTTGGGATCGCCGCCCTTCAGCCAGTGGGCGACTTGGTGTCGCGTGATCGCGTCCGTGCCGCACGATCGGCGCCGCTAGGCGAGCATCTCGACCAGCAGCGCCTTCTGCGCGTGCAGGCGGTTCTCGGCCTGATCGAAGACCACTGAGATCGGCGACTCGATCACTTCGTCGCTGACCTCCTCGCCGCGGTGGGCCGGGAGGCAGTGCATGAAGAGCGCGCCGGGCTTGGCGAGTGCCATCATTGCTTCGTTGACCTGGTAGCGCTTGAACGTTTTCTTGCGCTCCGCGTACTCGACTTCCTGGCCCATCGACGTCCATACATCGGTGTAGATCGCGTCGACGTCGCGGACCGCGGCCTTCGGATCGGTGAACTCCGTCAACCCAGCCCCCTTCTGCGACACCTCCGCCGCCTGGTCGACGACCTCATCCGGCAGCTCGCAGCCCTTCGGCGTGGCCACGTGCACGTGGATGCCGAGCATCATCGCGGCGTGGACCAGCGACGTGCACACGTTGTTGCCGTCGCCGACAAACGCAATGCTGCGGTTGTCAAGCGTGCTCCACCGTTCCTTCAGCGTCTGCATGTCGGCCAGCGCCTGGCACGGATGCTCTTCGTTGCTGAGGGCGTTGATGACGTGGAGCTTCGGCGTGATCTCGGCGATGTGATGCAGCCGATCCTGGCCGAAGGTGCGAATCACGACCGCGTCGACCCAGCGATCGAGATTGCGCGCCACGTCGTTGATCGGCTCGCGATCGGCGTGCATCACGTCCGCGGGAATCTCGACGATGTCGCCGCCGAGCTCGCGGACGCCGATCGTAAAGGTGACGCGCGTCCGGAGCGAGGGCTTTTCGAACAGCAGGCCGACGTGCTTGCCGTTGAGCGCATTCGCGGTTGGCGCCTTCATGCCCTTCACACGCTCGCGCTTCAGCTTCGCCGCAGACTCGAGGAGCCTGGTCAGCCGATCGGGATCGAGGTCGAGAATGGACAGGAAATTCTGCATGGCTGTCGATTTTTCAGATCTCAAATGTCGGATGGCTGATCAATGGCAGATGGTAGATGCGTGAATTGCAATCCGTCCCATCGGCCTTCTGCAATTGATCAGCAATCTGAGATCCGCAATCTGACATCGTCTGTTAGGTCCGGTACTCGGCGTTGATTCTCACGTATTCCGCGGACAGATCGCAGGTCCACACCGTGGCACGATAGGTCCCGCCGGTACCAAGATTGACCTCGATCTCGAGATCCTTGCCGGTCAAATACTCGGCGGCTTTGGGCGCAAGCTCGTCGAATGGCCGGCCGTTCTCGAACAGCACCAGCGATCCGATCTGCACGCGGGCGCCGCTGAGCACGAACGCCGCGCCGGATCGACCGGCTGCCGCGACGAGGCGTCCCCAATTCGGATCGCCGCCGTGCACCGCGGTCTTGACCAGCGGCGAGTTCGCAATCGCACGCGCCGCCATCCACGCGTCGGCATCCGTGGCGGCGCCCGTCACCGTGATGGCGATCAGTTTGGTCGCGCCCTCGCCGCCGCGGACGATGCCGAGGGCGAGTTCGTGCGCCACCGCGCGCAGCCCCTCGACCAGCGCGGGGTACAGGCTCTCGTTGATCTGCAGGCCACTTGCGCCATTGGCCAGCGCGAACACGCTGTCGTTGGTCGACGGCTCGCCGTCCACGGTGATCGCGTTGAACGTGAACCGGCTCGCTTCGGTCAGCGCGCGCGCCAGCATCACCGGATCCACCGCCGCGTCCGTCGTCAGGTAGCCCAGCATGGTCGCCAGGCGCGGCTCGATCATGCCGGAGCCCTTCGCCATGCCGCCAACGCGGAAGCTGCCGAATTCGGTCGAGACCTCGACGGCAAACTCCTTCGGGAAGGGATCCGTCGTCATGATCGCGCGCGCGGCGGCGGCGCCGCCCTTGGCGTCGAGCGCCTTCACCGCCATCGGGATCCCGGTGCGAATCGCGGCCATCTTGAGGTTGACGCCAATCACTCCGGTCGACGCCACGAGGACGTGCTCTTTGTTGCAGCCCACGGCGGCGGCCGTCAGCTGCGCCATCTCGCGCGCGTCGGCCTCACCACGCGGCCCGGTGCAGGCGTTCGCGCACCCGCTGTTGGTCACGATGGCCCGCACGTAGCCGCCGCTCGACGCGAGGTGATCCTCGCAGAGGTAGAGCGGCGCGGCTTTGGCAAGGTTGATGGTGAAGAGGCCGGCGGCGGCGGCCGGCGTGTCGCTGACGATCAGCGAGAGGTCCGGCTTGCCGCTGGCCTTGATTCCGCAGTGGAGCCCGCTGGCGCGAAAGCCAGACGGCGCGGTGACGCCGCCTTCCACGGCACGCAGGTTCGGACGGTCGTCCATGCGATCGTTCAGACGGTGGTTCGGACGCTGGTTCCAACGCCGGCATGAATCGTCGTCTGAACGCCCGTCGAACGATCGAGATCCATGACGATCGCGTACTGGCCGCAGTTGCGGAACAACAAGCAGGAGATGCAGTCGTGGGCGATCTTTTCGGGCACCCAGGTGTGCGGCACGATCGAGAAGCCGCGGCGCACGAAGAACGCCGGATCGTGCGCGAACGCACACAGGCGCAGAAAGCCCTCCCGGCGGGCCCGCGTCGCCAGCGCGTCGACCATCTGCTCGCCGAGGCCGATCCGCCGCGCTTCACGACTGACGACGAGCGAGCGGACTTCCGCCACGCTCTGCGACAATGGCGCGAGCTCCGCGCAGCCGACGATGCGATCGCCGGCGGCGGAGGTCTCGACCGCGACCACGAAGCGAGGGGCGTGTACCGTCAGCTCGTCGAGCGTCCGGGGCAGCAGCTTGCCTTCCTCGAGGTGCGCCGCGATCAGCGCGTGCAGCGCCGGCGCATCGGCGGACACCGCCGCGCGCAACGCCATCGTCACGGCCGCCTTGGCACGGCGGGTGCGCTTGCGCGCCGGCCTGCCCCGAGCGTAGTCGAGGGGCCCGTTGTCAACAACAACTCGCATGGTCATCGTTACGCTTTCACCTCTTCCACCGACACCGACGCGAGCGCACCGTCAAGAATGCCGATGGCTTCGTCGATTTCTGCCGCCGTGACAATCAGCGGCGGCAACATCCGCACCACGCGTTCCGCCGTGCGATTCACGATCAACCCATTCTTCAGCGCCGCCTCGACCACCGGCGCCGCGTCGACGGCCAGCTCGAGGCCGCGCATCAACCCCGCGCCGCGAACGGCGGTAATCACCTTGTGCTTGCGCTGCAGGCCGGCCAGTTGCTGCTCGAATCGCTCGCCCATCTCGCGCACCTGCGGGGCGAGCCGGTCGAGCTCGTCCAGCACGTAGAGCGCCGCGCGCGTCGACAGCAGGTTCCCGCCATAGGTGGTGCCGTGATCGCCCGCGAAAATCTGCGCGGCCACGTGCTCGGCGACCAGCGCCGCGCCAATCGGGATGCCCGAGCCGATCGCCTTGCCCACCGTCACCAGGTCCGGCGTCCAACCGAACGCCTGGTAGTAGAACGGGTAGCCGGTGCGGCCGAGGCCGCACTGAATCTCGTCGGCAATCAGCAGGGTGCCGGTGTCTGTCGTCACGCGCGCGATCGCGGCGGCGAACGCCTTCGACAGCGGCCGCAACCCGCCTTCGCCCTGGATCGGTTCGGCAATCACCGCCGCGGTCTTGTTCGAGACCGCCGCTTCGAGGCCGGCAATATCGTCCGGCGCCACGAACGTCACGCCGGGGATCAACGGGCCGAACGGCTCGCGGTAATTCGGATTCGCGGTCACCGACAACGCGCCCATCGTGCGGCCGGAAAAGCCATGCTGCAAGGCGACGTATTCCGTGCGGTTCCTGATGCCCTGCGAGTACCAGAACCGTCGCGCGAACTTCAGGCACGCTTCCACGGCTTCGGTGCCGCTGTTGCAGAAGAACGTCCGCTGCAGCCCCGACATCTTCGCGAGGCGCGCGGCCAGCTGTCCCTGCAGCGGGTGGTAATACAGGTTCGACGTGTGAATCAGCGTCTTCGCCTGGTCCGCAATCACCGCCGCGAGGCCCGGGTGCGCATGACCGAGCACGCACACGCCGATGCCCGAGAGGAAGTCGAGGTACGACTTGCCGTCCTCATCGAACAACCGCGTGCCTTCACCGCGGACCAGCACCACCGGCTGCCGCTTATATGTCTGCAGCACATGTCGCGCTTCCAGTTCGGTGACGTTGCTCATCTCCGCAAGCCCTCAAGTCCTCAGGCCCTCAAGCCCTCAGTTCACTACTTTCGTCGTCCCCGACGTTTTTTCCCCGTTCAGCGCCTTGCCGATGAGCGCCGGGCTTCGTCCATCCACAATCACGACGTTCCTGGCGCCGCCCTTGAGCGCCGCCTGGCACGCCGCGAGCTTGGCCACCATCCCCGCATTGGCGGTACCCGACTTCACCAGCTTTTCGATGCGCTCTGTGTCGAGCCGCGCAATCGTCTGGTTCTTCCTGTCGAGCACGCCCGCGGTGGCCCCGGCAACCACCAGCCGTTTGGCTTTCAGCCGCGCCGCGATGTAGCCCGCCAACGTATCGGCGTTGACGTTGAATAACTGTCCATCCTTCGACGCGCTCACGCAGGCGACGACCGGCACGTAACCGGCCCGGCAGATCACCTCGAGTACCTCCGGCGATTTCGACGCCGGCACCGCCACCGGCATGCCGACCATGCCGAGGTCCACCGTCTCGCCGCTGGTGGCCTTGTGCGGCGGCGCCTTCTTCACCGGCGCCACGCCGGCATCCGCGCCGGTCAGGCCCAGCGCCTTGCCGCCCGCCGCGTTAATCGCCGCCACGAACCTGGTGTTGATCGAGCCCGCCAGCACCGAGACCACGATGTTCAGCGTGTCTTCGTCGGTGACCCGCAGGCCGTCGACCTGGCGCTTCGGGATGCCGACTTGCGCGAGCGCGGCATCAATCTCGCGGCCGCCGCCGTGCACGACGACCAGCCGGTTCTTCTTCGCCGCGCTGACGATCGCTCGTCCGATCGCCTTCAACTTGTCGTTGGTCTCAATCAGCTCGCCACCCAGCTTCAACACCGCGACGCGTTTCACAGCAGGCCCGCCTTCTGA
>CAZEMI010000310.1:0-4439 GCA_964513235.1 uncultured Acidobacterium sp. | reverse complement strand
CGGCGGCGTGATGCTCGACGGCTACATGTTGAAGCCGGCCGCATTCGACGCGTCGAAGAAGTACCCGTTCATTACGCACGTCTACGGCGAACCGGCGGGGCAGACGGTGAACGACTCATGGGGCGGCAACCAGATGCTGTTCCATCGCGCCCTCGCCGACACCGGGTACATCGTGCTGAGCATCGACAATCGCGGCCCGCCGGCGCCGCGCGGCGCCGAGTGGCGGAAGATCGTCTACGGGACCGTTGGTGATCTGTCCTCGAAGGACCAGGCCGCGGCCGTGCGCGCGCTGACGGCGACGCATGCGTATCTCGATCGCGATCGCGCCGGCGTGTGGGGATGGAGCGGCGGCGGCACCAATACGCTCAATGCGATGTTCCGATTCCCGGATCTGTATAAGGTCGGTGTCGCGGTGGCGCCGGTCCCGGATCAGCGGCTCTACGACACCATCTACCAGGAACGCTACATGGGCCTGCCGCAGGACAACGTCGAAGGCTACAAGGTGGGATCGGCGATCAACTTCGCCGAAGGGCTGCAGGGCAAGCTGCTGGTGATTCACGGCACCGGCGACGACAACGTGCACGCCCAGGGCACCGAGACGCTGATCAACCGGCTGATTGAGCTCGGCAAGCCGTTTGATTCGATGCTCTACCCGAACCGGTCGCACAGCATTTCCGAGGGCCCGGGCACCACGCCGCACGTCTACAAACTGATCGCCCGCTATTTCCTCCAGCACCTGCCGGCCGGCCCGCGATGACCGCCGCGACGTATGTGCCGCTCGTGTTCGAGGAACGACCCGGCATGCGCGAACGAGCCGCCGCCTTTCGCGACGCGATGGCGCGGCGCCGCACGGTGCGGCAGTTCTCCGATCGTCCGGTCGATCGCGACGTGATCGACAACTGCCTGCTGGTGGCGGGCAGCGCCCCGAGTGGCGCGAACCTGCAGCCCTGGCATTTCGTCGTGGTGAGCGACCCGGGCATCAAGACACAGATCCGCGTGGGTGCCGAGAAGGAAGAGCGCGAGTTCTACCACGGCCGCGCGCCGCAGGAGTGGCTCGACGCGCTGGCGCCCCTCGGCACCGATGACCAGAAGCCTTTCCTCGAAACCGCGCCGTACTTGATCGCGATCTTCGCCCAGAGTTACGGCGTGCTGCCCGACGGCCGCAAGGTCAAGAACTACTACGTCCAGGAGTCGGTCGGCATCGCGACCGGCATGTTGATCACGGCGATCCACCATGCCGGACTGGTGTCGCTCACGCACACGCCGAGTCCGATGGGATTCCTGAACACGATCCTGAACCGCCCGGCCAACGAGAAACCGTACCTGCTGCTCGTGGTCGGTCATCCCGCCGACGGCGCGGTGGTACCGGACATCGGCAAGAAGCCGCTCGATCAGATCGCGACGTTCCTCTAGCGCGAAGCGCCGCCAGCGAACCGCAGCTCCGCCTCCGTGTCACCGTGGCCAACGGACGTGACAGCGAAGTGCCTATCGGGATTCCGTGATCCCGGATCCGGTATCCGGGCGCCGGGCGCTGGTGAGCCGGTCTATTTGAGGCGGGCTTGAGCCGCGCGGACTTCGTCTTCGGTGAACGCCGCGGCAAACATGTCCAGCCCTGCGAGGAACGTCGCCACGTCTTTCAGCGTGAAGCCGAGCGACCGAATGCGCGCCGTGTCGAGGTGCAACTGATTGTTGGCGGCATCGCCGTAGTACTGCACGATGCGTCCTTCGGGATCGAAGCGCTTGTGGATCATCGGGATGATCTGATCGGGATGGAAACGCCGCCCCGGTGTGGGCTCGCCGGGCGTGCCGTGATCGGCGGTGATCACCGTGACGCTGCGCCCGGCTCCGGCCTTCTGTTCGATCAGCGCCAGGTACGCCGTCATCTGCCGATCGAGCTCGGCGAGCGTTTCACGCAGTTCCGCTGAATCGGGCCCGTGCATGTGCGCCGTGTAATCGGGTCCCTTCATGTTGACGAACACGAAGTCGGTGAGCTCGTCGGCGCCCACCGATGAGTCGCTGACCACCGCGAACAGCGCTTCGCCTTCGAACTTCTGATACAGCGCCGAGGCGCGGAACCTCGACGCGGTGGCAATGTTGTGGCCCAGCCACGTCCCGCCGGCGGCTTCCCAGACACGCCGGCCCACGAAGTTCTCGAGCGCGGGCGGCATCGTGTAGCACGCCGGATTGGTTTCCCACGTGCCGTCAGGACCGCCGTAACTGGCAGCGATCACTTTCCGCGCGCCCACAAGGCAGGCGCCGCGCCCCACCAGTCCGGCGGTGGCGCGAAGCGCGCCGCCCTGGCCGATGATCACGGCCTTGCCGTCGGTGGCGAGGTTCCAGGAGTCCGCAAGCGTGAGCGCCATGAGCTCCCGCGTATCGAGCTGGTCGAAGGCTTCCTGCGATTTTCCCGTCACGCGATTGAACAGGTTGTTCACGGCGATCCCGTGGATCCGTGGATCCGTACCGGTGCCGATCGTGGCATGGCCCACGCCGGTCACGGTTGGCAGGAGATTGGATCGCGCCTCCGAAAACCACGCGCCTTCACGGCGCAGACGCGTGAGCGTGGGCATCACGGCCGCATAGGTATCGAAGTAGTCCGCGCGCATTGCATCGAGGACGATCACCGAGACGATGCGCGGCTCATTGCCGGACGCCGCGATTGCCTCGCTGAGTACGCGTCCGGTATATGTGGCAGGGGCAGGTACGCCGACCAAGGCGCCCAAGGTCGGTGCGATGTCCTGTTGTTTCGCGGCGCCGCTGAAGGCACCCGTCTTCACGAACGGCGCGCCGTGAAAGAGGATCGGAATGCGCGTGTCGTAGTCCCATGGCGACCCGTGCATGAACCGATAGATATCGTCTCTCGACGTGATGACGTCGCCCTCGTTGGGGACCACGAACACCTGACCGCTGCGGCCGGGGAAATATCCGCGCGCAAACATCGCGAGCCACTGATCGCGCTGGTCGGCCGCTGTGGACGAGTTGGCGCGGGGCGCCGCGGGATTCTGAACAACGCTGGTCGAGGACGTAGAGGCGCAACCGGTCAGCGCGGTCGCGGCCGCAATCGCAAGCAGGAAGCGTCGTCTCAAGCTCCTTATTTTACGTCCGCTATGTCAGTTGACGGTTGACAGTTGACGGTTGACAGTTGAGTTGCTCGGTTTTCCAGTCCTCAGTTTGCTGATATAGGCTATGCCCATGAATAAGAGTGCCCTGTTTGTGCTGTTCGCCTTGCCCGTCCTATTTGCAATCGCTCCAGCCGCGCAGCGTCCCGCCGACGCGCCGGCGACGATGACGGCGGCCAAGCCGCCGGACACGGTCCTGATCGAGGAGCTCACGTGGGCGGAGGTGCGCGACCTGGTGGCCGCGGGCACCACCAACGCCATCATCGGCACCGCCGGCACCGAGCAGAAGGGCCCGCACATGGTGGACGGCGAGCACAAGTTCATCATGCAATACGCGACCGACAAGATCGCGCGCGGCATGGGCAAGACGCTGGTCGCCCCCGTCATCACCTACGTGCCCGAGGGTGGTTGGGATCCGCCGACCGGACACATGCGCTATCCGGGCACGATCACGCTGCCGGAAGATCGCTTCATCGAGTTGCTGGTGATGGCGGGCCGCAGCCTGAAGGCCTCGGGCTTCAAGAACATCTACTTCCTCGGTGAGTCGGGCGGCAACCGCACCGGCATGCGCACCGCGGCCACGCGACTGAACGAGCTGTGGCAAGGCGCCGCCACCGCCCACTGGGTGGACGACTACTACACCAAGTCGCACGCCGATCAGAACACGTGGATTACGGCGAACATGAAGATCCCGGTGGATCAGATCGGCGGGCACGCCAACCTGCTTGACACCTCGGAGCTCCTGTTCGTGGCGCCGAAGCACATTCGCCGCGATCGCCTGACCGGCAACGACTATCCGAACAACGGCGTCAGCGGTGACCCGGCGAAATCATCGCCCGACATCGGCAAGGTCTTCGTGCAGATCAAGATCGACAACGCGCTGGCGCAAATCAAGAAGATGTCGAGCGGTGCGGAGCCGCCCGTGGCGGCGCCGCAAGCACCACGTGGTGGCGGTGGCGGCCGCGGCGGCGCGGGACGTCCGCAGAACGCGCAGGCGACGCCCACCGGCCCGACCATGACGACGGCGCCGGCGAGCAAGACGCCGACCAAGGCGCCCGACACGGTGTTCATCGACGAACTGACGTGGGAAGAGAACCGCGACGCGATGAAGGCCGGCAAGACCGTGTTCATCGTCCCGATTGGCGGCACCGAGAAGAACGGCTATCACATGGTGCTTGGCAAGCATAACTACACCGTCACGCATGCCGCGAACCTCATGGCGCGCAAGTTGAAGAACGCGCTCGTGGTGCCGACGCTGCAGTATGTGCCTGAGGGGGATCCGGATCGCCAGAACTCCGGCGCGATCTCCCTGCCGTCGCC
>CAZEMI010000309.1:0-1941 GCA_964513235.1 uncultured Acidobacterium sp. | reverse complement strand
GCAGGCCGTTCGACTGCGCTCACGGCAGGGGGAACCGCGGCTATGCGATGGCCGCGCTGCTGGTCGGCATGAGCGTCATGGCCGTGCTGATGGGCGCGTTGCTGCCGGTGTGGACGCACATGGCCACCCGCGAGAAAGAGGAAGAGCTGATCTTCCGCGGCAACCAATACGCCCGCGCGATCGGCCTGTTCCAGCGCAAATTCGCGAATACGGCGCCGCCGACCATCGACGTTCTCGTTGAACAACGTTTTCTCCGCAAGAAATACAAAGACCCGATTACCAATGGCGACTTCCAGCCGATCTACGCGAACCAGGCCATGATGCCTGGCGGTGCGCCCAGCGGCCCAAGCGGTTCCCAACAGTCCGCCCAGCGGGGCACGCCTGCCGCGCCCGGCGGGCAGGTGATTCAACCTGGCTTCGGCAGCACGGGCGCCACCTCCGCCGGCGGCATCATCGGCGTCACCTCGAAGAGCAAGGACGCCTCGATCAAGATTCTCAACGGCCGGCAGAAATATAACGAGTGGGCGTTCGTTCATGTTCAGACGTCGCAGCGCCCGGGCCAGCCGGGCGGTGGGGCAGCGGCGCCTGGTTTCCCGGGCGCGCCAAATCAGCGGCCTGGACCGGGGCAGCCGGGACAGCCGAATTCACCATTTGGCATGCCGCCCGGATCGTTTCCGCAAGGTCCGGGGTTCCAGCGGCCCCAGGGGCCGCCGCAGAGCCCGTTCGGCCAACCGAACCGGCCACCTATGGGTCCTGGTGGCACTTCACCATTCGGCACACCGACGGTCAATCCGGGCCAGCGCCCGCCCGGCCAGCGGCCGCCGGGTCGGTAGGAGCCACCGATCATTCGAGGTCGGTAACGATCGCGTCGTGCAGCGCACGGCGCACCTCCTGAATGCCTTCGTGATGTCGCGTCGGGTGAACGCGATTCGACAGGATCACCACATACAGATCTTTCGCCGCGTCGATCCATAGCGATGTGCCCGTGAACCCGGTGTGACCGATCGCGCCCGGCGAGAGCTTCGTGCCCGACGACGAGGTGGGCAGCATGGTGTCCCAGGCGAGTGCGCGCGAGCTGCCGGGCACCGTGGATTTCCTGGCGAACTGCGACAGGGCGGGCGAGCGCATCCACCACTGCGCGCACGCGCCCACCGCGGCGGCATTGCCGAACAGGCCCGCGTGCGCGGCCACGCCGCCAAGGGCTTCGGTGTTTTCATCGTGCACGACACCGCGCCGCTCCTCGCCCAGCGGGGTGTGCTCGGTCGGCGCCGTTCGTTCGTGCCACTCGCGGCCCGGGCGATAGCGCAGCTCGACGCCGGCGCCAAGCTCGCGATCGCGCCAGGCATCGAACTGCCGATCGATCGGCGCGCCCGCGGCGTGTTCGAGCGCGAAGCCGAGCAGCATGAATCCGGGATCGCTGTAGATCGACTGCGTGCGCGGCACATAGGCGAGCGGTTCCTCGCAGATCGCCAGCTCGAAAGCCGCGCGACCGCGTCGCGACTCGTAATACGGCCGGTGGCCGGGGAGTCCCGACGCATGCTCGAGCAGATCCTGAATCGTCACAACCTGGCGATCCTCGCCGGTCCACGACGTCATCCAATGCCGGACGCGATCGTCAAGCCGCAGGCGGCCGCTGGCGAGCTCGTCTGAGATCAGTGCTGCCGTGGCCAACACCTTGGTGAGCGACGCGAGGTCGTAGATCGTGCGCGCGTCGACCGGGGCCGACGATCGATCGTAAGTGTGCGCGCCGGCGATGATGGTGGCGAGCGCGCCATTGGTGCGGCCGGCCTCCACCACCGCGCCGGGAAACACGCGATCGGCGATCGCGTGCTGGAGGATGGGACCGATGCTGGGTAGCGGCGTGGTCATACGGGCTGTGCGCGAGCGGGTGACAACGCGAGTGACACAAACGCGACCATGCACGTCACGGACGCGCCGATC
>CAZEMI010000308.1:0-2439 GCA_964513235.1 uncultured Acidobacterium sp. | reverse complement strand
CGGCCGGCGATCGGCTTCATGAACACTTCGGACGAACTCGACAGGTACTCACGCATCAGGTCGGCATACTGCGGCGAGGCGCGAAACTTGTCGATCGCGCTATTCACCTCATAGACCATGTCGAAGTTGCCTTCGGGGATGGCCACCGCGTACTTCGATTGATTGAGGTTGTACTTGACGATGGTCGTGCGCGGGTGGGCCTTGATCTCTTCGGCCGCGAACGGATAGTCGTAGATCAAGGCATCGGCCTGATCATTTTCCACGGCTTCGAACCAGCCATCGTCTCCCGAGAACTTGCTGATGCGCGCGTTGGGAATGTTCTCCTTCACCCAGCGCTCCGCCGCGGGGTCGTCGTAGATCGCCACGCGCTTGCCGTTGAGGTCGGCGGGCGATCGGAACGTGGCCGCCATCCCTTCGTGCACGATCATGCAGAGGCCGAAGTCGAGATAGCCGTTCGACCACACCACACCCGTGATCGACGGATCAGGCACGTAGCCGGCCATGATCACGTCGATCTCGCCGGCGGCGAGCGTGTCGGGCAGCTCGTCGTAATCGGCTTCGACCACCTGGACGCGCTTGGCGCCGAGTCCTTCGGCGATGAGCGCGGCGAGGCGGAAGTCGAAGCCGTCCTCCTGCTTGCGATCGTTGATGAAGTGCAGCGGCGGCGCATCTGGCTCCATGCCGACGCGGACCACGCCGGTCTGCCGGATGCGCGCCAGCACGCCCTTTTGCGGCGCCGGCGTGTCGGACCCGGCCGGCGTGGCGGTGGTGCCCGGCGCCAGCGCGGTCGTCGGGCCGCGGCGAACCATCCCGGTCAGCCGATCGCGATAGGTCCAGCCCACGTACCCGAGGACCACGAGTCCGACGAGGAACAACAGGGTTCTGCCGGCGCCTGTCAGCCGCATGCCACCACCTCCGGATTGGTCCGCCATGGTTCCTCCATCGTTGACATGAATCTTACGCGGTGAGCGCCATCTGCCGGCGCGTGCCGAACGCCGAGCCGCTCAGTTTCGACATCACGGCCCTGGCCGTATCGGCGCCCGACTGCGCGGCGCCGTTCATGTAGCCCTGGAAGTCGTAGCTGCAATGCTCCCCGGCGAAGAACAGGTTGCCGACCGGCAAACCCTCGGCACCGGCGATTGTCGTCCACTGGCCCGGCTTGTAGCAGGAGTACGATCCCTTGGTCCACGCGAACGTCGGCCAGTGGAACCGCGACACCTTGCCGTTGCGATCGGCGGTCGCGCCCGGGTAAGCGCGTTCGACGCCGCGCATCAACCGCACCGCTGCCTGCTCCGCCGTGCCCTCGCCGGCCGCGATCGCGAGCTTGCCGCCGGAGTAGAGCGTCAGGCCGCCGGCCGTCGGCGACTGCAGGAAACTGTTGTCCCACGCGAGCTGGAACGGCTCATCGCTGTAGGTGGCGCCGGTGTAGCCGAGCGTCTGCCACGGGCGCGAGTTGAAGCCGACCAGCACCTTGGCGTTGGCGCCGTAGGCGAGCTCGGCGATCGCCTTCTTCTTGACCGCCGGCAGCTCGACGTCGATCGTGATGTCACGCAGCATCGTGAACGGCATCGCGAGCACGACGATGTCGGCGTCCTCATCGCGCGAGCCGTTGCCGGTCTGGAACGTCAGCGTGTAGCCGTTGCCCCTGGTGCGGATCGCTTCGAGGCGATGGCGCCGCTGAATCTGTCCCTCGACGCGGCGCGCGAGCTCGTCGACGACGCGCTGATTGCCGCCGCGGATCTTGTAACGCTCATCGCTTTCGCCCAGCAGCGAGACCGAGCTGGCGTCTTCCAGGTCGCCGGTGCCGATCAGGAAAATGAAATTGAGGGCGGACTGTTCAGCCGAGTCGAGCCCGTATTCGGTCACGTAGGCCACGTCGAGCAACTCTCGCACCCAGCCGGTGGCGCCGATCTTGTCGAAGTACTGCGCAATCGACATCTTGTCGAACGCCGCGCCGCCACCCTCGGTCTGGTAATCGACGACCTCGCCCATCGAGTCGTAGTCCTCGAAGATCTGCTTGGCGAGCGGCACGAACGCGCGGGCCAGCTGCGCCTGCGTGTAGTGGCGGCCGTTGATGAAATAGGTCTCCGGCTTGAGGGCGCCGAGGTCCTGGGTGTCGAGGCGCTCGAGCGTGAACTCGTCCATCAGGGCAAGCATTTCGGCGTGGCCGGTGTCGATGAACTCGCCACCGAGCTCCGTGGTCAGACCATCACCGAGCAGATTGGTCGCGGTGAAGATGCGCCCGCCCGTGCGATCCGCCCCTTCGAAGATCGTTGCGCGCAGGCCGGCCTTTTGCAGCTTGTAGGCGGTGTTGAGGCCGGCCATGCCGCCGCCGACGATGGCGATGCGGGCATCGCGAGCTGCCGCGGACGCGCCGGGCGTGGCGTTGCCGGCCGGCGGGGCCGGCGTGGTGCAGCCGGCGCCGATCGCCAGGGCCGC
>CAZEMI010000307.1:0-7671 GCA_964513235.1 uncultured Acidobacterium sp. | reverse complement strand
ATGCCCAACGACGGGTTGCACGATAGTCCCGGGATCACGCTGAACATGCTGCTGACCGATCCGAACTCGGTCCGCTGGGAGGCGCGCGTGAAGGCCAAGAAGGCGACCATCAACGGCGTGGATATCTCGAACCTGAATCGCTCGCGCGAATGGGCCCGCGCCATTGTCGATGCCCGCGCCGCCCGAACCGTCACGCTCATCAAGCAGGCGATCGCCGAGAAGAAATCCAGCTGACCAGCGCGCCCCCCACCTCATAAGTTGCGCAACTCGTGATGGCGGTAAGCTCGGCGGCGGGTTAGAATTCGCGCGCCGAGGACGCGATGCCGCAAAACCCACCGCCGGACGGAGGACTCGTCCCGGGTGTCACGCTCACCGCCGGGAACCTTGATGGTCCGCTGCAGGGAACGCTCCCCGCCATCCGCACCAGGCCGCTGCCACCACCCGCGTTGTACCAGCAACGTTATGAATACGAGGCGACGGCGGATCTGCTGCTCACGTTTCCGCAAATCCAATGGGATGCGCTGGAGATCACGATTGAGGGCCCGGTTGGCGCCGACATCGAGGCCGAGATCCACGCGGTTTACGGGCGCTTTCCGAACCGCCATGCGGATTTCGTTTCGTGGTTCGGCCTGACGCCCTGTCCCGTTGACGCAACGCAGCACCGGTTGTGGGTGGGCGGCCAGAACATGGGGCACATCGCCGGCGCCGACACCGACCCCAATCATCGGATGTTCGACGGCACAGGCTATTACATTCCGCCCAGACCGCCCGTCATCCGCTTGAATCCGGCGTTGCGCCTGACCTCATTCGATCTGGCGGCGTGGCCGAGCACCGGACAAATCCTGAGCGGACCCGCGCAAGTGGCAGGACTGCAACTCTACCTGGAGGTTGGAAGCAACGCGCGCGATCTGCCCGGCCGCGCGCTGCAGATCACGATTCGGTTGAACGGCCAGCCGATTGCGCAGCAAACGATTATCGCGGTCGCGCCACACGAGTTCACTCCGGAGGCGCCCGGCGCCATGCAGGCCGCGCCCTATTGCGGCGGAGCGATCGATCTGTTCGACGGCAACTTCAATTGGGATTGCGACCTGTTCGAGGCCCACGGACCCGGGTTGCCGGTTGAGATGGGACTCACGTATCACGCCTTCACCTCCGCGTACTGGCGCGCGGTAGCGCCGGCGGCGGGCGCGCGGAAGCTGGCGGCGCTCTCGTTCGGTCATGGATGGTCATGTCTTTACGGCATCCGCCTGATGAAGCACGAACGGGACAACACAGCGCGCCCAAGCGGCGGCCCGCGCACCCAGTCGACGTCTCTCCACTTTCATGACGCGAACGGCCGTCTCGTCATTTTCGAACCGACATCCACACCCAAGGTGTACGCGCCAAGCCACAGGAACTTCGCCCTGAGCGAGGCGTTCGGCGTCTCGTACTCGACGCTGACCGCCACCGATACCGGGAACGGCTTCACCCTGGAGAGCGCCTACAGCCCGCTCCGGGCACGATTCGATATCGAGGGCCGCCTGACGGAACTGCGCCGCCGCGATCATGGCCGGCCGCTGCAGATTCGGTACGGCGGCACGCAAGCCACGATCGTCGATGCGCAGCGGCGGCAAACCACCTGGACACTCGATACCGACGGACGCGTTCTCACCGTGGAGGATCCTGGCAAGCGCGTGTGGAGTTTCGTGTACGACGACGACACGCTCATCAAGATCGCGGGACCGGGCACGACGTACGCGTTTCAATACGACCCTGACTCGTTCCAGATGACCGAGCTTCTGGGACCCGGCTTCAATGCGTCCGTCACCTATCTTGGATCCGGACCTGATAACCGATTGGTTTCCGGCACGGCCGCGCGCATCGTCGACGGGCCTTACTCGACGGACATCTCATACGTGTCCCGGGCACTACTGGACTGCGACATTACGGTCAGCGAGCCGCAAGGACGCCAAGCCCTCCACCGGATCCGAGACCGCTACGGCACTGACGTTTACTGGACGACCGAGCGTGGCGGTGCGCTGTCAGTGCTGTCGATGCCTGCTGTGGATGCCACGGTCAGCCGCCTGGTGGCCATGGGCGAGCGCGTCGGCGAGCGGCAAGGGCAGCCGCAAGTCTCATATGCGTGGTCACTTGGCGGCGAGATCGTGGAGACCTCGTACGCCGACTCGACGCGGACGCAGACGCTCTACGGCGCCGGCTCTAATCAGACTCGCGTCGATCGGATCGTCGACCAGCTCGGACGCGCGAAGCAGTTCGAGTACATCGACACCGTCAACGCCTCCGATCTCGTGCATCGAATCGTCGAACCCGAACCCGGCCCGGGCGTGCCGCGGCCAACCGCGGAATTCGATTACACCAACGACGGCGATCTCCTGGCAATTACGAACCCCATTGGTGTCGTGACCGAGTTCAAGCACTCCTCTGCGGCGAACGAGGAGGGCCTGGCCATCGAGTCCGTCACCGATCCCGGCGGGCTCGATATCCGCGAGTCGTGGAGCTACGACGAAATGGGCCGGGTCATCCTGCACACCGGTCCCGAAGGCGAGCAGACGCGCACCAAGTACGACGATCTAGGCCGCGTCGTCGAACGGATCGAACCGGACAAGACCTGGACGCGGTTCGGCTTCGATCCAGCCACCGGTCAGCTCACGCGGGTATGGACCTCCGCGGGAGCGGTTATGGAGCTGACGGTCGATCAGTACGGACGGGTCGCGCGCGAGGTCGATCCGGAGGAGGGCTGGGCGAAATACGAGCACAACGAGTTTGGCGCGGTCACGCGGGAAGAACAGGAGAGCGGCCTGGTCACGCTGTACCAGTACGACGGCGCCGGACGCGTCGAGGAGATTCAAGAAACGACGCCCGCGGGCCGGGCCACGACACGCTATGTGTTCGACACCGCGGACAGCATTCTCGAGGAACGGCGAATCGAACCCAATACCCCCGACGAGGTCACGACGACGACCTACGACGTGCTGGGCCGGCCAACGACGACGGTCGGTCCGGAGGTGATGGTCGGAGCTACGCCGTGGCGGTCGACCAAGTACGAGCAATACACGCGAACGGGCCTCATCGAGCGTGTGCGCGTCGAGATCGCACCCGGGCAGTTCGAGACGATCACGCATGAATACGATGGTCTCGATCGGTTGATTGCGATCGTCAAGGGCGACCCATCAGGACAGACGGCCCGTGAAGAATTCGAGTATGACGCCGCCGGCAACATGACGGTCCACCGTGGAGACAACTTCACCACCCTCCTGGCTCACACTCAGCCGCGGCCGCGGCGTCGAACCCAACGTACGGTGCAACGGGACACGGCGGGACGCGAAACAGCGATCAGCGATACGAACGGCGACACGCTGGTTGACGTCAGTCGCAACCAGTCCGGCCAGATCACCGAGGTGCGGCTACCGGATTCGCAGGGCCAGCTCGTGACGGTCGAGCGACGGCGCTATGTGGACGGCCTGCTCGTCGAGGTCACGGACGAAAACAGCAACCCGAGCAAGATCGATTACGACCGTGACGGCCGGCCGAACCGGATCGTCGATGTCTACGGCAACGCCACCGAGGTGGAGTACACGCCGGCGGGCCAGCTTCAGCGGTCGGTGTCGCGCGGCGCTGATGGCTCGATCACGATCGTCGAGTACGCGTACACGCCGACGGGCTCCCTCAGCGAAGTGGCGCAGATCCGCGGCGGCGTGCGCGAGGCGACCCAGTTCAAGCGCAATGCCGCGGGACTGGTCGAGCGCATGATCAACCCGCTCTCCGCCGAGACGTCGTTCGAATACAACGCGAACGGCCTGATGACCGCGCGAGTGGATCCCGACAATCGCCGCACCGAGTGGCGCTACGACGCCCTGGGGCTCCTCCAGGAGATTCGCTACCCGGGCGGGTGGATCGTGAGGGTGACTCACGACGCGGCAGGGCGGCTGACGGCGCTCGAGGATCCGCTCTTCCGCGTTGAGATCGAGCACAACGTGCTCGGGCAACCGGAAACGTATCGCACCATCGAGATCGCCACCGGCGCCGTGCGCTCGGTAACGGCCAATTACGACGAGTACGCCATGCCCGTCGAAATCGTCGACGACACCGGCTTCTCGATGCTTCGCTCCTACAACAGCGAGAACCACCTGATCGACATCCAGATTGGCGGGACCACCCCGCCGACGCCGCTGGTGACGTTCGACCGGGACCGGCAGGGTCGCGTGATCCGGCAGACCGCGGGACCAATCGAGCTGGCGTATGAATGGAACACGACGGGTCATCTCCAAACGGCCCAGGCGTCTCTGAACGGCCAGCGCACCGGCCGCATCGAGTACGCCTACGACCGGATTGGGCGGCGCGTCGAAGCGCGCTTGCCGCACTTGGGTCTGTCGACGTCCTGGAGCTACGACGGCGTCGGGCGATTGATTGAAGAACGCGTGGCGGCGGCGGGCGCCACACGGTGGCTGGATCGATCCGCGTGGGACGAAGCCGGCAACCGGATTGCGCGGATCGTCAACGGCCTCCGGTTCTCGTACCAATTCAACGCGTTCAACCAGCTCGAGCGCATTGACGGTACCGAGATCGTGCCGATTCCGCCGGCGTCGCTCGCGCCGCAGGCCGACAGCGAGATCGACAGCGCACACAGGGCGGCGCTCGTGGTCGACAACCTCGCCCCCGCCGACAGCGGCCCCGGCCGGGCGCTCGTCACGGCGGCCACCGATCAGGAACACTGGCTGGAGCTCGGGTGTGGCTCGCCCACTCGCGTCGACGTCATCATGCTGGAGCTGCCGGCGGATCATGGATTGCCATCGAGCCTGGACGTGTTGTGGCGTGATCCCGCCAACAGCCAGTGGCAAGCCCTCCCGATCGTGCAGGTCCTTGGCGCCACGCCGGGCGCGGCGGGCACGTCCACGATCGTGCCCCGGCACACGACGATTCAACTCCTCTTCACGCCCGTCGTGGCCGACGCGTTTCGCGTGGTTCAGCCACAAGGAGCCGCACCGCCGCAACCGGCAATAGCGGCGCACCGCCTTGCCCTCGCGGTCTCCGAAATCCGGCTGTTCACGGTGCGGCCGCTGTCTATCCCGCAGATGTACGATCGGTCGGGCAACCTGCTGCAATCCGGCAACCGCGAGTATTCGTATGATGCGGAGCACCGGCTCGTCACCGCTCGCGATCCGGGCGTCATGAACGCCGAGTTCGTCTACGGGCCCGATGGCTGCCTGCTGCGGGAGATCAACCGCCTCACCGGCGAAACCGTCGAGCACACGTGGAAGGACGGCGTGCGCCATGCCACCGTCAAGCGCCAGGCAGGGACGCGTGTGACCTCGATCATCGGAGACGAGAACGATCCGCAGGTCGGCCTGGTGGTTCGTGGCGCCGGAGCCGCAGCGCACGGCGCCTCACGCTTCTTCCTGAACGACGCCGCCGGCACCGTGCATCAAGTCATCAGCGACACCGGAGCCGTCGCGCACCATGTGACGTCGGCGTGGGGAGAATCGATCGTCGATCCGTTGCGGCCCTTTGAGAGCGCGGAGGAACGCTACGCCGGTCATACGCCCTTCGACGGGTTGAGCTTCTACGATTTTGGCGCACGCGCGTACGATGCGCGGTCCGCGCGGTTCCTGTCGCCGGATCCGGCCGGCATCCCGGAGCTGCCCAACCGGTACTCGTACGCCCTCGGCGACCCGGTGAACCTGGTCGACCGTGACGGCCGCATCGTGACGCACCTCTTCGGCGGACTCGCGAGCGTCGCGATCGGGTGGGGCGTGTCCAAGCTGACGGGAAAGGCCTACACGGCCAGCGACGCCCTGATCGACTTCGGCGTGGGCTTCGCCACGAGCGGCCTGTCGTCGGCAGCCAAGTGCGCCAAGCTCGGCCAGGCCGTCTATGCCATGCAGCAAGGCGGCTTCGCCGCCCGCGCCGCGTCGCGCGCGGCAGTCACCGCGGCGGGAACCACGCTGGGTGTCGGCGGCGATTACGTGCAGGCACGGCTGAAGGGCGAGGAGTTCAATCTCGCGTCCTCGCTCGCGGTCAACACGCTTGGCGCATTCGCCGGCACGTTCTTCACGCGCGCCTACTGCTTTGCCTCCGGGACGCTGGTGGCGACCGACAACGGATTCGTGCCGATCGAACGCATCACGGCAGGTCAGGTGGTGCTGACCCGCGATTCCGCCGGCGTCCGCACCGCCGGGCGCGTGATCGGAACGACGCGATCCGAAGCGGCGGAGATCATCGCCGTCACGTTCGGAACTCCGACGCAGACGGTGTGCTGCACGCCGACCCATCACTGGTTCGTCGCGGGGAAAGGCTGGGTGGGGGCCAACGCGCTGCGTGCCGGCGATTCGCTCACGGCCACGACGGGAGACCAGATTGAGGTCACCGCCGTCGAGCGCCGGGCGAATCACACGGCCTTGTGGAACCTCGAGATTGACGAGCACCATTGTTTCTATGTCGCGCAGGAGCCTGGCGCGACGGCAGTGCTCGTCCACAACGCCTGCCCTCAGGAGGCCGAGCGTTGGTTCCAGGGATTGACATCGTGGCGTCAAGCCCGCGGCGTCGCGGGATCGGCTGACCATGCGTTCGCGGTCCTGGTCCACGAGCGAGGCCGTGCCTTCTGGTCGCGGAACGGCTGGTTGGCCGCGCGCGCGCACGGCGCATGGATCTCCCGTCAGTTCGCGAAATTCACCGACTTCTTCAGAGGCGCCAGCGCCGCAAGCCGGCGGCATGCCGAAGGGGGTGCAATCCAGGCTCTCATGCGCGGAGTGCGCGGACGGCGGCCGCACCCGATGGCGCGCCTGACGCGCGGTCGTGCGGTTCTGATCGTCGACAAGGAACTGTGCGGGGCCTTTTGCCAGAACAAGGCCGGCGTGAGGCGCATGGCGTGGCGTGCCGGCCTGGATGAACTGTTCATCATCACGCGCGAATCGTGCAAGCACGGCAAGGCGGTCGACACCATCCGGCACTGGACCGCGACCTACATTCGCGGGCCGGAATTCAAGAAGCGCGCGGGCACCATCGCGTACCGGCCGGGAGGCTCCTGGGTCAAGGCAACGACGGTCCCGCCGTGGGTGCGCGCGTTGCTGAAATCCGCGGATCTGACGCACCCCACGACCTGGTAACGCCGCCCTGCGGCCGGCCGACCATGGACTGTTTGCCCGGCGCCTTGAGAGCCGCGACGAGCCGCGTGGTCGCTTCCTGCAGCGTGATTTTGTCGTCGATGTACGGCTGCCAGTGTTCAGCCAGTGCTCACTGGAATCGTCGAAACAATCAGCCGAGCGGGCACATGCGCAGCCCAGGCACCATCAGCCTGCGCCAGGAGACCTTCGAAGCGCTGCTCACCGACGTGGCGCACAGCCTGCAGATGCACGGCTTCACGAACATCATCATGATTGGCGATAGCGGCGGCAACCAGGCAGGCCAGAAGGCCGTGGCCGACAAGCTCACGGCGCAATTCGCCGGCAGCGCGTTTGTGGCCACCATTCCCGGCTACTACACCGCCCGCCCGGAACGCCGAACGTGCTCCGAACGCTCGGCGTCACCAAGGAGGGGATGCCCAACGACGGGTTGCACGATAGTCCCGGGATCACGCTGAACATGCTGCTGACCGATCCGAACTCGGTCCGCTGGGAGGCGCGCGTGAAGGCCAAGAAGGCGACCATCAACGGCGTGGATATCTCGAACCTGAAT
>CAZEMI010000306.1:0-8077 GCA_964513235.1 uncultured Acidobacterium sp. | reverse complement strand
ATGACCGGCTCCCTTCGATGCGGCTCTGGCGCCCTCGGGCGCTAATCCGCGATCTGGTGGCTCTGACCACCGTGTTGAGTGCTGCTAAGCACACACAACGATACGATGGAGAGCCGGTCATTCCATATTGTCTAGTGGCAGCGTCTCTTGGCCCCGCCTCCGGCGGGGCGAGAAAACTTGACTCATCTGGTTGGAATTCCAGGGAGTCAAGTTTTCTAGGCGCGATTTTCCGAGTAGATTTGATCGGAAGGCCGGCGATGGTCGCAGTTGTTGCGATCTCCCGGCGGGTCGAAGGTGGTAAAAACTGAGCCCGGCAAGGAGTGCCGTCCCCGGCAAGCAGTGCCGTCCCCGGCAAGCAGTGCCGCCCCCGGCAAGCAGTGCCGCCCCCGGCAAGGAGTGCAAATTGGACGCGATTGAGGTCGGAGTACTTGGCGCAACCGGGGTGGTCGGGCAGCAGTTCGTGTCGCGCCTGGCGCGGCATCCGTGGTTTCGGTGCACGTGGCTGGCGGCGAGCGAGCGGTCGGAAGGCAAGGCCTACAAATCCGTTGCGCCGTGGAAGCTGTCGACGTCGATTCCCGGCAGCGCCGCCGACCGGGTCGTGCAGCCGTGCGTGCCCGGCAAGGGACCGAAAGTGGTGTTCTCCGGCCTCGACGCGTCGGTGGCCGGCGACATCGAGCAGGCGTTCGCGGCCGCGGGACACATCGTGGTCAGCAACGCGCGTAACTTCCGGATGGATCCGCTCGTCCCGCTCCTCATTCCCGAGGTCAACGCGGATCACTTGAAGCTCCTCGGCGAACAGCGCCAGGCCAAGGGCTGGCCGGGCGCGATCGTGACCAATCCGAATTGCTCCACCGTCGTCCTTGCCATGGCCCTGGCGCCGCTCCGGCAGTTCGATGTGCGTGCCGCGATCGTCACGACGATGCAGGCGGTATCGGGCGCGGGGTATCCGGGCGTACCGTCGCTCGACATTCTCGGCAACGTGGTGCCGTTCATCAGCGGCGAAGAAGAGAAGATGCAGGCCGAGACGCTGAAGATTCTCGGCACCGACGGCGGCCGCACGCCGTATGCGGCCGCGGTGAGCGCGCATTGCAATCGCGTGCCCGTGCTCGACGGTCATACCATGACCATCTCGGTGGCGTTCGAGCAGAAGCCCACGCTCGCGGCGATCGCCGACGCGCTGCGTAATTTCTCCGGCCGGCCGCAGGAGCTGTGGCTGCCAAGCGCGCCGCAACCGCCGCTGGTGGTCACCGAGGAACCCAACCGGCCGCAGCCGCGCCTCGACACCGATCTCGGCGGCGGCATGGCCGTGACCATCGGCCGCCTCCGCGACTGCCCCGTGATGGACGCGAAGTTCGTGGCGCTGGGACACAATACGGTCAGGGGCGCCGCGGGCGCGGCGATCCTGAACGCGGAACTGATGCACTCGGAAGGACTGCTTGGTTAGTTGACAGTTCAAGAGCTGACAGTTGACGGTTGAGTGGCGAAGTTTGCAGTGACGCAGTTGAAGTTCAAAGTTGAGACCTGAATGAAAGTCATGAAGTTCGGCGGCACCTCCGTTGCGGATCAGGCCGCGATAGAGCGGCTGATTGCGCTCGTGCGCGCGGAGCGGCAGGCCGAAGCGCAGACCGAAGGCGGCGATGCCCGCGGGCCGGTGGTGGTGGTGTCGGCGCTGTCGGGCGTGACCGATCGACTGCTGGGCGTCGCGGCGCTGGCCGGCTCGGGAGACGTGGAAGGTGCGCGCACCAGCCTGCAGGATCTGCGCGCGCGCCATATCAAGGTCTCCGAGGTGATCCGCGATCCGTTGCTGCGCCAGCCGGCGGTGGATGCCCTCAACCGCGAGTTCGACGATCTCGAACGCGTGGTCTCGGCACTCGCCGTGTTGCAGGAAGTGTCGGCACGGTGGATGGACAGCCTGGCCGCGACAGGAGAGATTCTCAGCAGCCAGATCGTCGCGGCGGCCTTGACGTCGCATCAGCTACTCGCCACGTACGTCGATGCGCGGCAAGCCGTGGTCACCGACGGTGAACACATGGCGGCGGCGCCGCTGTTCCAGGAAACCACCGCGGCGCTGATGGCGCACGCGGATCCACCGCTCGCCGCAGGGCGCATCCCGGTGCTGGGCGGTTTCGTCGGCGCCACCCTTGGCGGCGTCACCACCACGCTCGGCCGCGGCGGCTCGGATTATTCCGCGGCCATCGTCGGCGCCTGTCTCGGCGCCAGTGAAATCCAGATCTGGACCGACGTCGACGGCATGCTCACCGCCGACCCACGCATCGTCAAGAACCCGCAAGTCGTTCCGCATCTATCATTTGCGGAGGCTTCTGAGCTGGCGTACTTTGGCGCCAAGGTCTTGCACCCGGCGACGATCCAGCCCGCGGTGTCGCGCAACATCCCGGTGCGCATCCTGAACTCGCATCGCGCCCAGGCGCGCGGGACATTGATTACCGGAGAGCGGTCGAAAGCGGATCGGCCGTTGACGGCGGTGGCGTCGAAGCAAGGCGTCACGGTGGTGAACATCACCTCGACGCGGATGTTGATGGCGCACGGCTTCCTGCGCCGGCTGTTCGAAGTGTTCGAGCGGTTCAAGACGCCGGTCGACGTGGTGACGACCTCCGAGGTTACCGTGTCGGTGACGATCGATGATGCGCGGCGGCTGCCGGCAATTGTCGAGGACCTGTCGGGATTCGCGCAGGTCGAGCGTGAAGACCAGATGGCCATCGTGTGCGTGGTGGGCGATGGGCTGCACGACGATCCGGCATTGGCCGCGCGCGTGCTGGCGTCGGTTGGCGACGTGCCGCTGCGCATGGTGTCGCAGGCCGCCTCGCGGCGCAACATCACCTTTGTGATCCGCGAAGCCGACCTGCCGGCCGCCCTCGGCCGGCTTCATGACAAGTTCTTCGCGGCGGTGACCGCGGCCTGATGCGCATCCTGCTGCTCGGGCACGGCCGCATGGGGCAACTGGTGGAATCGCTCGCGCCGGCATACGGCGCCACCGTGGCCGGCGTGATCGACGAGCATTCGGGAGAGCGCGCCATCGCCGCGGGCACTTTCGGTGACGTCGACGTGGCGATCGATTTCACGCTCGCCGACGCGGTGCCGAAGAACCTGCCGCAGCTGGCGCAACGGAAGATCAACGTCGTGATCGGCACCACGGGGTGGCATGCCCACGAGGTGGAGATGCAGGCGATTGCGAAGCACGCCGGCATCGGCGTGCTCGCGGCGTCGAATTTCTCTCTCGGCATGACAATTTTCCAGGCGGCCGTCGAAGAGGCGAGCCGTCAGTTCGCGAAGCATTCCGAATTCGGCGCCTGGATCCACGAATCGCATCACGCGATGAAGAAGGACGCGCCGTCGGGGACGGCGCTGACGATCCAGGCGGGCATGGTGCGCGCCGGTTACGATCGGCCGATCGACGTGTCGTCGACGCGTGCCGGATCGGTGCCGGGCACGCATAGCGTGGGCTTCGACGGGCCGTCGGAGACGATCGAGCTCACGCATACTGTTCGCGATCGCGCGGTGTTCGCGCGCGGTGCGCTCACCGCGGCGCAATGGTTGATCGGCAAGCAGGGGTGGTTTTCAATGAGGGATATGTTGCGCAGTCAACAGTCAACAGTCGGCAGTTAAGAGTTTAGTCAACAGTCGGCAGTCAAGAGTTGAGTCATGAGAAAAGAATTCACGGGTGTTGGCACTGCGTTAATCACTCCGTTCACCAAGTCGGGTGCGCTCGACGAGCCTGCGATCAAGCGGCTGGCCAAACGTCAGATCGACAATGGGGTGCATTTCCTCGTGCCGTGCGGCACCACGGGAGAGACGCCGACCTTGAGCGCCGCCGAACGGCGCCGCGTCGTCGAGCTGGTGCTCGAAGCGGCACATGGACAAGTGCCGGTCATGGCCGGGGCCGGTGGCTACGACACGCAGGAAGTGGTGCACCTCGCGAAGGACATGCAGAGTATCGGTGTGCAGGGGCTGCTGTCGGTGACCCCGTATTACAACAAGCCCACGCCGGAGGGCCTCTATCGGCATTTCTCCGCCGTCGCGGACGCCACGTCGCTGCCGATCGTGCTGTACAACGTGCCGGGCCGCACCGGCTGCAACATCGACGCCGCCACGCTCGCGCGGCTGGCCACCATCCCGCGCGTGATCGGCGTGAAGGAAGCATCCGGCAACATCCAGCAGATGGTCGAGATCTGCCGCGCCGTGCCTGCGGACTTCCTGGTGTTGTCCGGAGACGATGCGCTGACGCTGCCGCTGATGGCGATTGGCGGACGCGGCCTGATCTCGGTGGCATCCAACACCATTCCCGCCGAGATGGCGAAGATGGTCGAAGCCGCCGAGCGCGGTGATTATGTGGCGGCGCGCCAGATGCACCAGCGGCTGGTGCCGTTGATGCTCGGCAATTTCGTGGAGTCGAATCCTGGACCCGTCAAGTTCGCGATGGCGGTCATGGGCCTGTGCGAAGAGGTCTACCGGCTGCCGATGGTGTTGCCGCGGCCGGCTTCGCAGGAAAAGATTATCGCGTTGTTGAAGGAGCTCGGGATTGAGCTTGCAGTCCACCATTGAGTCGCTGGCCGCCGCGGGTGCCGGCGCCGACAAGGCGCGGGCCCGCGCGGCCTTCGACGAGCTGAAGGCGGCGCTCGAATCCGGCGCCGTGCGAGCGGCCGAACCGGACGCCGCGTCGCCCACCGGATGGCGCGTCAACACCTGGGTGAAGCACGGGATTCTGCTCGGCTTCCGCTTCGGCGATCTCGTCGATATGTCCGCGGGCCTGCCGTTCTCCGACAAGGACACGCAATCGGTGCAGCGCCTGCACGTCGAGCGTGGGGTTCGCGTCGTGCCCGGAGGCTCGGCGATTCGCGGCGGCGCGTACGTCGCCCGTGGCGTGATCTGCATCCCGCCGATGTACATCAACATCGGCGCCTACCTCGACGAAGGGACGCTCGTCGATTCGCACGCCCTCGTCGGATCGTGCGCGCAAATCGGCGCGCGCGTGCACGTCAGCGCTGCGGCGCAGATCGGCGGCGTGCTCGAGCCGGTCGGCGCGATGCCGGTGATTGTCGAAGACGATGTGCTGGTGGGCGGCAATACCGGTATTTACGAAGGCGCGGTGATCAAGCAGCGCGCGGTGATCGCGGCGGGCACCGTGCTGACGGGATCGACGCCGGTCTACGACCTGGTGAACGGATCGATCATCAAGCCGGCCCCGGGGCAGCCGCTGGTCGTGCCCGCGGGAGCGGTGGTGGTGCCGGGCGCCCGCGCGGTGACCGTCGGCGCCGGCAAGGAGTGGGGAGTGTCGCTGGCGACGCCGGTGATTGTGAAGTATCGCGACGACAAAACGGATGCGCGAACGGAGCTCGAACAGTGGATCCGGTAGGACCGGGATCCGGGATCCGGCCCGTCTCCGCTCGCGAAGCGAGCTCCGGCGAGGTCTCGCCGAAGCGGTCTTCCGGCCGCGAAGGCGGAGATCCGGGATCCGGAAACGCGCTTGACTACGTTCAACTCGCGCGCGATCTCATCGACATCGAGTCCACCACCGGCAACGAAGGTGAGGTCGCAGCATGGCTCGCGGCATTCCTTCGCGGCCGTGGCTATTCGGTACTGGAGCAGCCCTTGGAACCTCTGCCGATCCCGGATCCCGGATCCCGGATCCCGGCAAGTCCTCGGGTCAATGTAATCGCGGCGGTTGGGGAACCTGAGGTTGTCTTCTCGACGCACTTCGATTGCGTGCCGCCCTTTTTTCCGAGCCGCATCGAGAACGGCGTGCTCTATGGCCGCGGGTCGTGCGACGCGAAGGGCATTCTCGCGGCGCAAATCGCCGCCGCCGAGCGGCTGCGGGCGAACGGCGAGACGCGCGTCGGCCTGGTCTTCGTGGGCGGCGAGGAGCGCGGCAGCGATGGCGCGAAGGCCGCGAACCGGATTGCCTCGAAGGCGAAGTTTCTCATCAACGGCGAGCCGACGGAACTGCGGCTCGGTGCGGCCACGCGCGGCGCGTATCGCGTGCGCTTGACGGCCCTGGGCAAGGCCGCGCACTCCGGCTATCCCGAGCTCGGCGAATCGGCGATCGACAAGCTGATCGACTGCCTGGTCGCGCTGCGTCACGCCGACTGGCCGTCGGACCCTCTCCTTGGGCGGACCCACCACACCGTGGGCCTGATCAAAGGCGGCGTCGCGCCGAATGTGATCTCACCCCATGCGGAAGCGGAAGTGTTCTTTCGGACGGTTGGCGATCACGCGCCCGTGCGCGCGACGCTGCACCAGGTGCTCGCCGGACGCGTGACGGTGGAGGAGATTCTCGAGCTCCCGGCGGCGCGGATGCACACCGTGCCAGGTTTCGAGACCGCCACCTTCTCGTATTTCAGCGACATTCCGTTCCTGTCGAATTGGGGCACGCCGTTGCTGATTGGCCCCGGCTCGATTCACCTCGCCCATACCGATCGCGAGCACATCGCGATCGCCGAGCTCGATCGCGCCGTCGGGGTCTACGAGCGGCTGGCGGCCACGCTGCTCGCGTCGTGAAAGCGCGTTCTTCAATCACTTAGCGTGCAGCGAACCGGTTGCTCGCTCAGGGTGCCAAACTGTGTCACACTACAGATTCGGCCCGGAACCTCGGCAATCTCAGGGCGGCGAATCGCGTCAGGGCCGGAAGGCAGCAGCGCTAAGTCGTTTCCGTGATGTGCTGAGGACCTCCGGGCCGAGTTTCCAATGGCCTACCAAGTGCTCGCCCGCAAGTGGCGCCCCCAACGATTTGAAGACGTGCTCGGTCAGCAGGCGGTCACGCGCACGCTCAAGAACGCGCTGAAGAGCCGGCGCATCGCCCACGCGTTCGTCTTCTCCGGCCCGCGCGGCTGCGGCAAGACCACCACCGCGCGCATTCTCGCCCGCGCGCTCAACTGCCTGAACGGCCCCACGCCCGATCCCTGCGGCGTCTGCCACGCCTGCATTGAAATCGCCGAAGGCCGCGACATGGACGTCCTCGAGATCGACGCCGCCACGCACACCGGCGTCGAGAACATACGCGAAGTCATTGTCGAGGGGCTGTCCATCGCTCCGGTCCGCAATAGATACAAGGTCTTCATCATCGATGAAGTCCACATGCTGTCGCAGAACTCGTTCAACGCCCTGCTCAAGTCGATCGAAGAGCCGCCGCCGCACGTCATCTTCATGATGGCCACCACCGAGCAGCACAAGATTCCGGACACGGTGCTGTCGCGATCGCAGGTCTACGAGTTCCGCACCATTTCCGCGAAGATCGTCGCCGAGCAGCTGCGGTTGATTGCGACCGAGGAGAAGATCGAGATTCCCGAGCAGGGGTTGATGCTGCTGGCGCGCGCCGGTGAAGGCAGCATGCGCGATTCGCTCAGTTCCTTCGACCAGGTGCGGGCTTTTGCCGGGGACACCATCGCCGTGGACGACGTGGTCACGGTGCTGGGCCTGGTCGGCCGCGACCTGGTGTTCGACATGCTCGACGCGGTGGCCGGCGAGGATGCGCCGTCGGCGTTTGCGCTGGTCGAGCGCGCCATCGAGCGCGGCTACGATCTCCGCCTGCTCTGCCGCGAGCTGGCCCGTGCGACCCGTGACCTGCTGATTCTCTCGGTCGATCCCAAACGCGCGTCGGACCCGGATGTGGCCGGCGACGCCGAACGCGAACGCCTGGCGGCGATGTCGGGACTCTGGTCGCGCGAAGACCTGCTGCGCGCCTTCGATCTCCTGACCAAGGCAGAGCAGGAGATTCGGATTTCAGATCAGCCGAGATACAACATGGAGATGGCGTTGTTGCGCCTTATGCATCTTCGAAAGTTGGTGCCGCTCAGCGAACTGCTCTCCGGCGCCCCGCGGGTTCCAAGTGTTCCAAATGTTCCAGGTGTTCCAAAGGCATCGTTCTCAAAAGCGGTTCCAAGTTCGACGAAGCCTTCCGCCGTGGCACCTCCTCCGAGAACCGGAAACCCCGTTCAGAACCCAACCTCTGGAACTTCTGGAACCCTTGGAACATCTGGAACCGATGGTTTCAAGGATCGGTTCTTAGCGGAACTAAAGTCCGGCAAAGCCACCTTCTACAATCTCGTGGTCGCGTCAGCATTTC
>CAZEMI010000305.1:0-3855 GCA_964513235.1 uncultured Acidobacterium sp. | reverse complement strand
CTGCGTTACGGCCGTCACGCTCGCCGGCAGCCTGTCCCGAGCGGAGTCGAGGGACGCGCCGCAGGCGCCGGCGCCCGCCAGCCGCTTCGGCGCGCTCGCCGCCTTCGCCGAAGCGAAGATGCGCGAATACCGCGTGCCCGGGGTGGCGCTCGGCATCGTCGACAACGGGGTGGTCACCACGCGCGGCCTCGGCGTGACCAACGTCGAGGATCCCCTTCCGGTCCACGGCCACACGGTCTTCCCGATCGCGTCGATCTCGAAAACGTTTGCGGCCACGGCGGCCATGCGCCTGGTGGAGCAAGGCAAGCTCGATCTCGAGGCGCCGGTTCGCAGGTACCTACCCGACTTTCGCGTCAAAGACGAGGCGGCGAGCCGCGACGTCACGGTCTGGAACCTGCTCACGCATACGCCGGGCTGGGAGGGCCAGGTCACCGGCCCGGACCGCGGTGAGGACACGCTCCGCAATTTCGTCGCCACCGTGATGCCGGACGTGATGCAGGTGTCTCCCCTCGGCTCCGCTCGGGGCGAGCCCCTCGGCTCCGCTCGGGGCGGGCCGCCGGCCGCCGCGTGGAGCTACAACAATGCCGGCTTCAGCGTGGCGGGCCGCGTCATCGAAGCGGTGACCGGCACGTCGATCAATCGCGCGGTGCGCGATCTGGTCTTCACGCCGCTCGGCCTTGACCACGCCGGCACCACCGCCGGCGACTTCATCGTCAATCGCTTCGCCGCCGGCCACGCCAGCCGCGCCGGGGCGCCGCCGCTGTTGAACCGTCCGTTCTCACCGTCGGTGAGTGTCACGGCCGGCGGCATTGGCGTGTGCATCACCGATCTGCTGCGGTATGCGAAGTTCCACATGGGTGATGGCATGGCCGATGGCGACCGCGTGCTGTCGCGCGCATCGCTCGAGTTGATGCGGACGCCGCAAGTGCAAAAGCACTCCACGGATGACGAGATCGGGATCGGCTGGCACTTGCGCCGCGTCGGCCCGCTGCGGGTGGCCGCCCACGGCGGCACGCTCGCCGGCCATGTCCTGTTGCTCGAGATTGTGCCCGAGCGCAATTTCGCGATTGGCATCCTGACCAACGCCAACAACGGCTGGCGCCTCATCCAGGAGGTCGAGCGCGAAGCCTTGCGCGCGTATCACGGCGCGACGTTTGCGAAGAATCAGGCGATCGCGCATCGCGGTCTCGTCGAGACGCTGCCCAACGTCGAACCACTGGCCACGCAACCCGACCTCAAACCGTATGTCGGCCGCTACCTGCGGCCAATGAACGCTGTTGACGTGCGAATCGAAGGCGGCAAGCTCGTGGTCCAGGAGATTCCCAACAACCGCGATGCGCGTCCGGTGATCCCGATCGCGTTCTTCGGTCCCGATCGCGCCGTCGTGACCGATGGCAACGATCGCGGCCAGTCGATCGAGTTCGTTCGCGATGCGAGCGGATCAGTGAGGTGGATACGGGTTGTGGGCAGAGTAGCTGTCAGGGGAGGGGAAATTGCCAAATGACTGATTGAGGATTTAGTGACTGTTGAGAAATTGACAATTGTCAATTGACCGATTCGAATTGGCGATCGCCAATTTGACAATTGGCAACAGTCACTAAATCAGTCCATTAACAATCGCCAATTTCCCCACCCAGTCAATTGACGATCGACAATTGTCACCACGCCGTCATGGCATCTTCGAACAGCCGCCCGAGCTCCTCGGGTCCCGCCGGCCGCGGCGACAGCTTCGTCACGCGATGCTGCGGCAACGTGCCTTCGATCAACGTGTCGATATCGGAAGACGAGTAACCGACCGCCTTCAGTCCGTTGGGCACTTTCAGCTCGCGCATGAACCACGTGATGCGATCCGCAAGCACCTTGCCGGCATCGGCATCACGAACATTCGAAACATCCGCACCGAGCGCTTCGGCTGCTTGCAAGTGTCTCTGTGGATTCGCAGACGCGGTGTAGCGAAACACCGCGGGCGCGTTGAGGATCACCGAAATGCCGTGCGGCACGAGCGGATGATCGGTGGCATAGCCGGGCGCGCGGTACGACTTGACGTGTCCCGACACCGGGTACGACATGCCATGCGGCAAATGCACGCCGGCATTACCGAAGCCCACGCCGGCATACGCCGCCGCCAACAACATCTGCGCTCGCGCCTCGTCATCCGACGTGTCGGTGACCGCGCGCACGAGATACTTCGCCACCATCCGCAGTGCCTGCAGCGACCACACATCGCTGATCGGATTCGAGCCCTGGTACGCCGGCCGAAGCGCGGGGCGTTCGGGCAGTGGACGGCCGGTGTACGGCAGGGCCGTGAACGATTCGATCGCGTGGCTCAGAATGTCGAGGCCGCTCGACGCCGCCACTTCCACCGGCATCGTTCGCGTGTTCTCCGGATCGAGCACGCCGAGCGTCGGCTTGAGACGGCGGTTGGCGATGCCGGTCTTCGCATGCATCCGCGTGAGATCGAAGATGCTGACGCCGGTGGTCTCGCTGCCCGTGCCCGCGGTGGTGGGAATGGCAATCAGCGGCTTGAGCGGACCCGGCACGGGAAGCCCTTTACCGATCGGCGGATTCACGTAATCGAGGAAGTCGGCGGGCGGATACGTGGTGTAGAGGTTGACGGCCTTGGCGGTATCGATCGTCGAGCCGCCGCCCACCGCCACGAACGCGTCGTAACCGCCGGAGGTGGCAAAGGCGATCGCGTCGAGGAACGACTCGTCCGTTGGCTCAACGCGCACCCGATCGTAGACGTCGTAGCGAATCTTGCTGGCGTCGAATGATTCGAGCACCGTGTGGACGGGCGCCAACGCTCGCAAGACTGGATCGGTCAGAACCAGCGCGCGTCTGACACCGAGCTCCGCCAGGTCCATCCCCACTTCGCGGGTCACGCCATGGCCGAACCGGATGGAAGAAACCGCCATCTCGAACGCGATGTCATGCATGGCGGTGATTATCTGTCACATAATCACCCGATGGACGTCACCATCAAGGACCAGCCGGCATTGCGTGTGGCCGGCGTGCGGCATATCGGCCCGTATCACGAGATCGGCCGCGCGTTCGCACGCGTCGGCAGCATCGCGGCCGGTCACATCGGCAGCGGTTCCCGGATGATCGGCATCTTTCACGACGATCCCGAATCGACGCCGACCGATCGACTGCGATCCGATGCCGCGATCACCCTGCCGGGGAACACGCCCAGCCCGGATGGCCTCATCGAACAGCGGCTTCCCGCGGCGCGCTATGCGTTCGTCCTCCACCAGGGCGGATATGAAGGACTGCCGGGCGTGTGGGCGGCGCTGAAGAAGGAATGGCTGCCGGCGAGCGGCCATCGCATGGGGAGTCCAAGCTACGAGCTGTACCTCAACGACCCGGCGAGCACGCCGAAAGCGGAGCTGCTGACGGAAATCTACATGCGTCTGGCGTGATCGCTCAGGGCAGGGAGCCACGCGAAATAAATTGCCAAATGACTGATTGCCAATCGACTGACTGTTTGGTGATTGACGATTTGAAATTTAGTGAATCTGATTGAGTGATTGGTGAATTGGTGATTTTTCTAGGCACGAGGCGGCCTGCGCCGGCCGCTGGCGGTTTTTCGGGACGCAGACAGGATCGCGAGCAGTTCCAGTGCTTCCTGTTGAAGCGGCGCCAGTTCATCGGCCGGCGCCAACCGCGCCGCCCCGATCTTGTGCAACCACCCTACGCACTCGTCGGCTTCTGCCACGGAGATTGATAACTTGGCAACAAACTGCGCGCGACTTTGCGCGCGGCACGCGGCGTGATCGTTCGAGGCCACCGACGTCGCGGCGTCCTGCAGCTGGCCGAGCAGGCGCAGAAACAACGTGTCACATGGCAGCTTGCTAC
>CAZEMI010000304.1:0-5734 GCA_964513235.1 uncultured Acidobacterium sp. | reverse complement strand
ATTCAGGTTCGAGATATCCACGCCGTTGATGGTCGCCTTCTTGGCCTTCACGCGCGCCTCCCAGCGGACCGAGTTCGGATCGGTCAGCAGCATGTTCAGCGTGATCCCGGGACTATCGTGCAACCCGTCGTTGGGCATCCCTTCCTTGGTGACACCGAGCGTTCGGAGCACGTTCGGCGTTCCGGGCGGGGCCGTGTAGTAGCCGGGAATGGTGGCCACAAACGCGCTGCCGGCGAATTGCGCGGTGAGCTTGTCGGCCACGGCCTTCTGGCCCGCCTGGTTGCCGCCGCTATCGCCAATCATGATGATGTTCGTGAAGCCGTGCATCTTCAGGCTGTGCGCCACGTCGGTGAGCAGGGCTTCGAAGGTCTCCTGGCGCAGGCTGATGGTGCCTGGGCTGCGCATGTGCCCGGTCGGTGGCTCGATGCGGCCTTCCGGCACGAACTCGACGATCGGCGCGCACAGCGCGTTCCCGAGTTTGCGGGCAATCGCATCGCAGTTGGTGCGCAGCACGTAGTTGTGCTTGCCGGTGACCAGCCACGGGCCATTCGGCTCCATGCCGCCGGTCGGGATGATCGCGGTCGTGTTGCCGGCCTTGAGGGCGTCGCGGACATCCATCCACGTCATCTCTTCGAGCCAGACGGTGTTGGGCGCCGGCAGCGGATTCGGCGCGTCGGCGCAGTTGTAGGCATTGTCGCGGCAGTCGCCGCCGCCCATCGACCGTGGATCGGGCGCACGCCGCGGCGCTTGCGCCGAGACGAGCGCGGTCAGGAAGGCAAGGCTGGCGACGGCGACCACAACGGTTCTCATCATGTCGTCTCCCTATGCACGTGCGTGGTCCTTCGACTCGCGCTCCACGCGCGATGCGCGTGAACCGCTCACTCAGGACAAGCCCGCGCCAATTACGCGCGGGCTTGGAGTATATCGCCCGCATGGCAACTCCGCGCGACTCAAGCGATAGGATTATTCGGAGCGTTGCGAATGAGTTTCTATCGCGAGCGGGTGCTCCCACACCTGATCCAGATGTCGATGACACAGGCGACCTTCGAGCCCTATCGCCGGCGAGTCGTCGGCGGCGCGACCGGACGCGTCCTCGAGGTTGGCGTCGGGTCCGGCCTCAACCTGCCCTTGTATGCAGCGGGCACGCATGTCATCGGTTTAGAGCCGTCCGCCAAGTTGCTGTCGATGGCCCGCGCCGTGACCGTCAAGCTCCCGCATTCGATCGAGTTCATCAAAGGCACTGCGGAAGTCATTCCTTTACGCGATCGGTCAGTGGACAGCGTTGTCACGACCTGGACGCTGTGCTCTATTCCGAACCTCGCGCGAGCCCTGACCGAAATGCGCCGTGTGCTCAAGCCAGAGGGTCGGCTGCTGTTCGCCGAACACGGCCGGTCGCCCGAGCCGCACGTCGTGCGTTGGCAGAACCGGCTGACTCCACTCTGGAAGCGGATTGGTGGCGGTTGTCATCTCAATCGACCGATCGACCAGCTGATTCGCGAGGCCGGGTTTGAAATCGATACGTTGGAGACGGGCTACATGGACGGGCCCAAGCCCATGACCTTCATGTACGAAGGCGTGGCCCGCCCCACGTAGCAGTTACGCTGGCTCGTGCGCGCTGTGCGCCGCCAGCGATTGTCAGAAAGCGGCGATCATGTCACGCAGCCATCTGCTGATATGCGGCACATCGAGGCGCATGATCGTCGTTCCGCCGGCACATAACTGATCGGCGCGGGCAGGGCCGACGATGAGGCCGTACACCGTCACGACTACCGGAGGCACGTGCCCCGCCACCGAGTTGAACGCCGGGCCACCCGAGTCGGAGAAGCAGGTGTCGCCGGGCGCCGGCGACAGGGTTGCCACTGCGGGATACACCGTATCGACCGCCATGGTCGTGAAGCGCCGCGTGCCGCCGTCGAATGGCGCCGCGCCGGTCGCCGCTGCCAGGCTGGTCGTGCCATAACCGACCAGGCCGACATCAAACGGACGATTGAACATCGTGTCGAGCAGGCGGTCTTTCGGAAGGTGCGCCGGCAGCACGCCTGTAATGGGCTCATTGAAGACGATCGCGGCGACGTCAGCGAGCGCGGGGTCGTTGTGATCCTGGAGCGGCAGGCCGCCTCCGAAGAACGCCTTAAAGCCCGGGTGCAGTGCGTCGGTGCCCTCATGCACCTCGAGATCTGCGGGCAGCGGCCCCCCAACCACGTGTTCACTGGCAAACGACACGCCGATGCGGGTAAAGGGCGAACGACGATAACCGAACGCGATGCAGTGGCCCGCCGTGACGCCAACTCTGGGCGAGATCAAGGTGACGCCGCAGCCGGCCCAGAACCACGGCTGGCCCTCGCCGCTGACGACCAGCGTGCCGACGTTGCGCGCACGCTGCGCACCGGTCGGTGCGCCGCCGACGATCGCGCCGGCGCGCTGCTCACCGACGAGCAGGCCGATCACGCAAATCAGGGGTACCAGTGCAACGCGCGCGATTTTGAGGGAACCAGTGGCACGATGTGGGTTGGTCATGATGCTCTCTCCTGTACTCCTATACAGATCGCCCCGGGTGAGGTTACAGTGCGTCGCACCGGGCACTCAGATGTCGAAGGCCGATCACGGGCAATTCTCGACGACCCGCTGGACGCTTGTGCTGGCGGCGGTGAGCCGCCAGGACCCGAGCGGCGCCGAGGCGTTCGCGCGACTGTGTGAGCGCTACTACCCGCCGCTCTACGGCTACCTGCGGCGTCGTGGTCACACGCCGGAAGACGCGCAGGACCTGGCGCAGGGGTTCATCGCGCACCTGCTCGAGAAGGACGTGCTGCGGCACGCCGATCCGGCCCGTGGGAAGTTTCGGGCATTCCTGCTCACATCCCTCAAGCACTTCGCGGCCAACGTGCACATTCGAGCCGCCGCAGCCAAGCGCGGCGGCGGTCAAGCGGTGCTGTCGCTCGACGCGGTGGCAGCAGAGCGCCGCTACACCCGAGAGCCCACGCACGGCGTGACGGCGGAGCATGTGTATGACCGGCGATGGGCGCTGACCGTCCTCGAGGGGGCGCTGGCTGCACTGCGAGCAGAGTTCCGCGCCGCCGGCCGGGAGCCGTTCTTCGACGCCGTGCGCGGACATCTGACCGGCGACCATGAGGCGTCCTCGTATCAGGAGATCGGCGAGCGCTTCGGCAAGACGGAGGCCGCGATGAAGGTGGCTGTTCACCGCATGCGACAGCGATATCGCGAGGTGCTGCGCACAATTGTTGCCGAGACTGTGGACGACGAACGCGAAGTGGACGACGAACTGCGGTTCCTGATGTCGGTCCTCCGCGCGTGAAGATGGTGGACGCCCAGATGCGACACTGCGGAACGTGCCGCGCGGTGCTGGAGCCCACCGATACGGAGGGGCTGTGCCCGCAGTGCCTCCTGGCACTGGCATGGCCTGAGGACGTGCCGACGGCGGCTGGTTCTGCGCCGGGTCCGGCCGATACGGCACCATCCCTTGAGATCGGTGCGACGATTGCGTCCTATCGCATTGTCGGACTGATCGGCGCCGGCGGCATGGGCGAGGTGTACCGGGCGCACGACGCGCGGCTCGAACGCGACGTGGCCATCAAGGTGGTGCCCGCCGGCGTTGTCAGGGACCACGAGGGCCAGCGACGGCTTCTCCGCGAGGCGCGCCTGGCGTCACAGCTCAATCATCCGCACATCTGCACCATCCACGAGGTGGGTGAAGCCGACGAGCGTCCGTTCATTGCCATGGAACTGATCGACGGGCAATCGCTGAGCGCACGGATTGCCGGCGGGCCGCTGCCGGTGAGCGACGTGCTCAGGTATGCGGTGCAGCTCGCCGATGCGCTGGCCCACGCGCACGAGCGCGGCATCGTTCACCGCGACCTGAAGAGCGCCAATGTCGTCGTGACGCGCGAGCAGCGTGCGAAGGTCCTCGACTTCGGTCTGGCGAAGCGGCTCGCGACGGCGACTCAGCGGGCGACGGCGGGCACCGATGTCTCATTGACCGCGCCGGGAACCGTGGCCGGCACCATCGCATACATGGCGCCGGAGTTGTTTCGCGGATTTCCGGCCGATGCCCGCAGTGACATTTGGGCTCTCGGCGTTGTGATCTACGAAATGTGCGCCGGCCGGAGACCGTTCCAGGGCCGTACTGACTTCGAACTGAGCTCCGCGATTCTGAGCACGCCGCCAGCGGCCTTACCCGACGACATCGACACGCGCCTGGGGGCGATTCTCTCTTCGTGTCTCGAGAAGGATCCGGCTGTGCGGATGCCGCGCGCCGTCGACCTCCGTGTCGCGCTCGAACGGATCCAGGCCGGAGATGCCGCGATGCCACTGCCGCGGAAGCAGGGGCGCGTCAGACTCGCCGTGCTTCCGCTGCAGAATCTCTCTGGCGATCCGGGACAGGATTACTTCGTCGAGGGCATGCATGAGGCGCTGATCACCGACGTGGCCAGGCTGCGCGGCCTGCGGGTGATTGCGCGTTCGTCAGTGCTTGGTTACGCGGGCGCCAACCAGGCGCTCCCGCTCATCGCCGAGCAACTGAAGGTCGATGTGGTGCTGACCGGGTCGGTGATGCGGGTGGGCGACCGCGTGCGCATCACGGCGCAGCTGCTGAGCGCGGCCGACGAAGAACATCTCTGGGCTGAGCGGTACGACCGCAACGTGCGTGACGTCGTAGCAATTCAGAACGAGATCGTTGCCGCGATCGCGCGCGAGATTCACCTGCATCTGCTTCCCGACGAGCAAGCGCGGCTGCACACCGCCCGTGCCGTGCATCCCGCCGCATACGAGGCGTATCTCAAAGGAAGCTTTCACGCCGGCAAGTTCGGGTCGGCCGAGCTCGACACCGCGCAACAGTACTATCAAATGGCCCTTGACAAGGACCCTGACTATGCTCTCCCGTACGCCGGAATCGCGAGCGTGTGGCTCAACCGGCTCGTCGTCGGGATCGTCCCGCCGATCGAAGCGGGGCCCCGCGCACGAGCGGCCGCCGCGAAAGCCATCGAGCTCGATGACAATCTCGCCGAGGCGCACGCGACGCTCGCCAACATCAAATTCGCCGTCGACTGGGACTGGCCGGCGGCCGAAGCGGAGTATCGTCGCGCCATCGAGCTGAACGCCAGCTGCGCTGATGCGCACCTGTACTTCGGTCACCTGCTGTCGTCCCTCGGGCGCTTCGATGAGGCGCGGACTCACCTGGAGCTGGCGCTGGAGCTTGACCCGCTGAACTCCTTCTTTCGTGGCCTCTACGGCTTCCACCTGCTGTGGGTGCAACGTCTCGACGACGCGATCGCGCAGTTCGAAGTTGCGCTGCAGACCGCACCGCAGTTCGCCCTGCCTCGGCGAGGCCTGTTTGTGACGTTTAGCCTGCAAGGCCGATACGAGGAGTCCCTCGCCCAGCTCACCGCCGAGTTCCAGTCGTACGGCGACCATGAGGTGGTGCAGGCGTTAGCCCGGGGCCGCGCCGAGGGTGGTTTTTCGAGGGCGCTCACCGCCGCCGCCGACACGCTTGCCGCCCGGGCAGAGACCATGTATGTGAAGCCGTTCGCGATCGCGATGCTCTATGACCACAGCGGCGACATTGAACGGGCGCTCGGGTGGTTCGAGCGCGCCTACCAGGCGCGCGACCACGATATGATCTATTTCAATATCTCTCCGGCGACGAGCGGGCTGCGCGCCACCTCGCACTTTCGCGAGCTCGTCCAGCGCATGAACCTGCCGTTGATTGGTTGATGCCCGA
>CAZEMI010000303.1:0-21891 GCA_964513235.1 uncultured Acidobacterium sp. | reverse complement strand
GCGATGCTGACGCTCAGTGCCACACCAGGTCTCTTCATGCGCATCGCGGTGAACCGGTTGCCACACTGGATGACCGTACCGATCGTCGCCGCGGTGACTGTGGCACTCATAGTCGCTAGTTGGAGAAAGCCACCAGCGCCCAGGCGGGCCTAAGCGGAGCGCGGGACGGCGTCTCCCGGCGTGAACGTTCGAGCCGCCTACGCGCGGCGCGCTTCGGCGGACAAGGCGAGCCGACGTTGCGCGAGGAAGCATCTCGTGGACGGCCGACTTTGCGGCGTCCTCGCAAGCATCACTAGAAAACGCGGAGCGGCCATCACTGAAGTTTGGGGATGGGGGTCCCCAAACGCTTCGACCAGCGTCGTTGAGCCGCGACGCGTTTTCTCGAGGCGCCGCAACGGAGGCCGACCACGAGATGCTTCCGTAGCGCCAACAGGCGAGGGAGTTCACGCGGGGAGATGCCGGCCCGCGCGGAAGCGCTTCAGTTACGACTTTCGCTTGGGTTTGTAGACGTGCGTGGCTTGACCGAAGAACACTTCGGCGGATTCCATCAAGGTTTCGGTCAGCGTCGGATGCGGATGGATCGTCAGCTTGAGATCCGACGCGGTGGCGCCCATCTCGATCGCCAGCACACCCTCGGCGATCAATTCACCGGCACCGGCGCCGGCGATGCCGACACCGAGAATCCGCTCGGTCTCCGGATCGATGATCAGTTTCGTGAGCCCGTCCACCCGATCGATCGCGATGGCGCGGCCTGACGCCGCCCACGGGAACTTCGCCACGTCCACCGTGCGGCCCTGCTTCTCGGCTTCCGCTTCCGTCAGCCCGGCCCACGCGATTTCCGGATCGGTGAACACCACCGCCGGAATCGCCGCCGGATCGAACTCCACCTTCTGCCCATCAATGGCGTCCACGGCCACGCGCGCTTCGTGCGACGCCTTGTGCGCCAGCATCGGCTCGCCCGCCACATCGCCGATCGCAAAAATGGTCGGCTCCGCGGTGCGGCGCTGGCCGTCGGTCTCGATGAAACCCTTCGCGTCGACCTTGACCTTCGTCCTGTCGAGGCCCTCGATCGTCGCGTTCGGCCGCCGGCCGATCGACACGAGCACGTAGTCGTAGGTCGCTTCCTTCGGCGCGCCCTCGCCCTCGAACGTCACGGTGACGCTGGTGGCCGACGCCTTCATCGACGTCACCTTGGTCGAGACCATCACCTTCTCGAACGTTTTCTCCACGCGTTGCGCGAGGAACTTGACCAGGTCGCGATCCGCCCCCGGCAGCAGGCCCGGCGTCATTTCCACCACCGACACCTTCGTGCCCAGCGCCGCGTAGACCGAGCCGAGCTCGAGGCCGATGTAGCCGCCGCCGACGACCAGCATCGACTTCGGCACTTCCGGCAGATCGAGCGCGCCCGTGGAATCAAGCACGCGCGGTGAATCACTGGTCAGCGCCGGGATCTTCGTCGGCAGCGATCCAAGCGCGAGGATCAGGTAGTCCACGCTGACCGTTTCCTCACCGCCGCCGTTCTTCTTCACCATGAGTGTCTTCGGATCGACGATCGACGCCCAGCCCTGGATGTAATTGACCTTGCGGAACTTCGAGACCTGGCCGGTGCCGCTGGTGAGTTTCTCGACGACGCGGTTCTTGAAGTCGCGGAGCTTGGCGACGTCGACCGTGGGCTCGCCGAACTCGATGCCCCACTCTTTGGCATGCTTCGATTCGTCGAGGACTTTCGCGACGTGCAGCAACGCCTTCGACGGAATGCAGCCGCGGTAGAGGCACACGCCGCCGGGATTCTTCTCGTTGTCGATCAGGGTGACCTTCAGGCCGAGGTCGGCGGCATAAAAGGCAGCTGCGTACCCCCCAGGGCCCGCGCCGATGACTGCGATGTGGTGGGACATATGGGGTCTTGGGACTTGGGTCCTGGGACTTGGGCACGTCAAGACCCAAGACTCAGGACTCAGGACCGCGCGTTATCCGCGCAGCGCGAGCGTGAATGGATTCTCGAGCGCCTCCGCCACCCACCGCAGGAACCGAATCGCGTCGGCCCCGTCGATCACGCGGTGATCGTAGCTGAGCGACAGCGGCAGCATCTGCTTGGGCTCGAAGGTGGTGCCGTTCCACACCGGCTCGAACGCGCCGCGCGAGATGCCGAGAATCGCGACCTCCGGCCAGTTGACGATCGGCGTGAACGCCGTGCCGCCGATGCCGCCCAGGTTCGAGATCGACATCGAGCCGCCGGACATCTCGTCGAGCGTCAGCTTGCGCGCCTTCGCCTTCTCCGCCAGTTGCTGAATCTCTACTGAGAGTTGGATCAGGTTCTTCTGGTCGGCGTTACGGATCACCGGCACCAGCAGGCCGTTCTCGGTGTCCACCGCGATGCCGACGTGGATGTATTTCTTGTAGACGATGGCTTCGCCGGCCGCGTCCACCGAGGCGTTGAATTGCGGGAACGCCTTGAGGGCGCTGGCGATCACCTTCACGACCACCGCGGTCACGGTGAGGTTGCCGCCCGCCTTCTCCACCTCCGGCCGGTACTTCTTGCGCACCTGTTCGAGCGCGGTAATGTCGGCCTTGTCGAACTGCGTGACGTGCGCAATCGCGTTCCACGCGTGGCTCAGGTGTTCCGCCGTCTTGCGGCGGATGCCGCTCATCGGCTTCCGCTCGACCTCGCCCCACTTGCTGAAGTCGGGCAGCGGCGTCGCGGTCACGGACCGCGCCACGGCGGCGCCGCTCGCGGCCGCGGCCTGGCCGTTGCCGCCGATGCTGTACATCACGCGCTTGGCAAATTCCTTGACGTCATCCTGCGTGATGCGGCCACCGGGCCCGGTGCCCGGCACCTGCATCACATCCACACCAATCTCGCGCGCCAGACGGCGAACCGAAGGCGCCGCGGGCGCGGCCGTCACCTGAGACGCCACCGCCGGAGCGGGCGGTGCAGCCGGCGCAGCCTGGCGCGCGGCCGAAATGTTGTGGACCGACGCCTTTGGTCGTTCCGGCGCCGCCGCCGGTTCTTCTGTTGGCGCGGGCTCGGCTGGTTTCGGCGCGTCTTGTTTTGGAGCCGGCGAGGCTTCCTTCGGGGCTTCCGCCTTCGGCGGCTCCGCACCCTGCGCACCTTGTGCACCCTGCGCACCTTGTGCACCCTGCGCACTTTGTGCACCCTGCGCACTTTGTGCACCCTGCGCACCTTGTGCATCCTGTGCACCCTGCGAGCCGTTGTCCAGGACCAACACAGCTTGGCCTGGCTTTACCTTATCGCCAGCCTTCACCTTGATCTCTTTGACCGTGCCGGCAACATCCGAGGGCACCTCGATCGTCGCCTTGTCGGTTTCGAGCTCGAGCACCGGCTGATCGACCGCCACGGCGTCGCCCGCCTTCACGAGCACCTTCAGGACGTCCCCTTGCGCGACGCCGTCTCCCAGATTGGGAAGAATGAACTCTGCCAACTTGTATCCTCGTCGGAATTCGGGATCCGGGATCCGGGATCCGGGATCCGATTGCCGGGTCCCGGATCCCCGATCCCGGCACTAGCTGATAGCCGGGTTCGGCTTCTCAGTATTGATCTTCAAGTCCTTGATGGCCTGCTCGACCACTTTGGCCTCGATCTGCTGGTCCTGCATCAACGCATACAGCGTGGAGAGCACGATGAAGCGCGCGTCCACTTCGAAGAAATCGCGGAGCGCGGCGCGCGAGTCGCTGCGGCCAAAGCCGTCGGTGCCCAGCGCCTGCAACGGCTTGGGCAGCCACCGGTCGATCGAGTCCGGCAGCACCTTGAGATAATCCGACGCCGCCACGAACACTCCCGGCGCGTCCTTGGTGGCCTGCGTTACGTAGGGGACGCGCGGCGGCTGCGCCGGATGCAGGCGGTTCCACCGCTCGCACGCGTGGCCGTCGCGATGGAGGTTGACGTAGCTGGTCACGCTCCACACGTCGGCGCCGACGTGGTACTTCTCCTCGAGAATCTTCTGCGCCTGGAGGGCCTGCGTGAGGATGGTGCCGCTGCCAAACAACTGCGCGCGCAGCGTCGCCTTGGGCAGGCCCGTCGGCTGGCACACGTACATCCCCTTGAGGATGCCGTCCTTCGCGCCCTGCGGCATCGGCGGATGCCGGTACTGCTCGTTCATCACGGTCAGGTAATAGAAGATGTCTTCCTGATCCTGATACATCCGCTTGATGCCGTCTTCGACGATCACCGCCAGCTCGTAGGCAAACGCGGGATCGTAGGACTGGCAGGTCGGCACCGGCAGCGCCAGCACGTGGCTGTTGCCGTCTTCGTGCTGCAGGCCTTCGCCGTTGAGAGTCGTGCGGCCGGCCGTGCCGCCCATCACGAAGCCCTTCATGCGCTGATCCGCGCCGGCCCAGATCAGGTCGCCGACCCGCTGGAACCCGAACATCGAATAGAAGATGTAGAACGGGATCGTGTTGATGCCGTGTGCCGCATACGCGGTGCCCGCGGCGATGAACGACGACATCGACCCCGCTTCGTTGATGCCCTCTTCGAGGATCTGCCCGTCTTCGGCTTCCTTGTAATACAACAACGTGTCGCGATCGACCGGCTCATAGAGCTGGCCGGCGTGCGCGTAGATACCCACCTGCCGGAAGAGCGCTTCCATGCCGAAGGTGCGGGCTTCGTCGGGCACGATCGGCACCACCAGCTTGCCGATCTGCTCGTGCTTGAGCAGCTTCGACAGCAACTTGACGAACACCATCGTCGTCGACGCCGTGCGGCCCTCGGTGCCCTTGTGGAACTCGTCGAAGGTGTCGCCGAAGTCGGCCTTGATCGGCTCGACGCGCACCTGGCGTCGCGGCACCGGCCCGTGCAGCGCGACGCGGCGCTCCTGCACATATTTCATCTCGATGCTGTCCGGCGCCGGTCGATAGAACGGCGCCTCGGCCACCTGGTCATCCGAGATCGGGATGCCGAAGCGGGTGCGGAACGCCTTCACTTCGTCTTCACTGAGCTTCTTCTGCTGGTGCGTGATGTTCTTGCCTTCGCCGGCTTCACCCACGCCATAGCCCTTGATCGTGCGCGCGAGCACCAGCGTCGGCATCCCCTTGGTCTCGGTGGCGCGCTTGAACGCGTTGTAGACCTTCACCGGATCGTGGCCGCCCAGCGTCAGCTTCTTGAGTTGCTCGTCCGAGAGGTGCTTGACCATCTCGAGCAGCTTCGGATGCGCGCCCCAGAAATGCTTGCGGACGTACGAGCCGGATTCGACCGCGTACTTCTGATACTCGCCGTCGACGACCTCGCCCATCCGTTTCACGAGCAGGCCATCGTCATCGTGCTCGAGGAGCGAGTCCCATTCCGATCCCCAGATGCACTTGATCACGTTCCAGCCGGCGCCGCGGAAAATCGCTTCGAGCTCCTGGATGATCTGGCCGTTGCCGCGCACCGGGCCGTCGAGGCGCTGCAGGTTGCAGTTGACGACGAAGATCAAGTTGTCGAGCCTTTCGCGCGATGCCAGCGTGATGGCGCCGAGCGCTTCGGGCTCGTCGGTCTCGCCGTCGCCGAGGAACGCCCACACCTTGGCATCGGTCTTCGGCTTCAGGCCGCGATCTTCGAGGTAGCGGTTGAAGCGCGCCTGGTAGATCGACATGATCGGCCCGAGGCCCATCGACACCGTCGGGAATTCCCAGAAGTCGGGCATCAGCCAGGGGTGGGGGTACGAGGACAGGCCGCCGCCTTCGTTGAACTCGCGGCGGAAGTTGACGAGCTGCTGGTCCGACAACCGGCCTTCGACAAACGCCCGCGAGTAGATTCCGGGCGAGCCGTGGCCCTGGAAATAGATCATGTCGCCTTCGTTGCCGTTGTCGCGGCCGCGGAAGAAGTGATTGAAGCCCACTTCATACAACGTCGCGGACGACGCGAAGGTCGAGATGTGGCCGCCAATACCGTCTTCGACGCGGTTGGCGCGGACGACCATGGCCATCGCGTTCCAGCGCACGATGCTCTTGATGCGCCGCTCGATCTCGCGGCTACCGGGATACGGCACCTCTTCGTCGGCGTTGATGGTGTTGATGTAGGGCGTGTTCGCGGTGAACGCCACTCGCACGCCCTGTTTCTGGGCGTGGTTGCCGAGCTCCCTTAGCAGGGCGCCGACGCGCGCCGGCCCGCCATGCTTGAGCACATCGTCCAGCGAATCGAGCCACTCTCGGGTTTCGAGGGCTTCGAGCTGGGCGGCATCGGTTGGAGCAGTATTTCTCATGGCCTTCTGCGACCTTCCTTATAGATGAGGGCTTTTCTTTGGGTAGGCAATCAAACCATTTTAGCCCAGGCCCACCCCGCTTGTAACATGTTGCAACGACAACACATGAGCGTTGTGCGGGGTCCCCGCCCCTCTTCTCTGTCGGCCGTTCGGACGGCCATCATCAGCTGCAATCGGTGCGACCGGCTGCGCTCGTACTGCCAGCAGGTCGGGCGCACGAGGAAGGCGTCCTTCAAGAACGACGTCTATTGGGCGAGGCCGGTGCCCGGATTTGGCGATCCGAGCGCCAGGCTCTTGATCCTTGGCCTCGCACCGGCGGCGCATGGCGCCAATCGCACCGGCCGCGTCTTCACGGGCGATGGCGTGGGGGCGTCCGGCGACTTCCTGATGGCCGCGCTCGAGCGCGCCGGCTTTGCCAACATCGCCACCTCACAACGCACCGACGATGGGTTGGTGTTGACGGATGCGTACATCGCGGCGGCCGTGCGGTGCGCGCCGCCGGCGAACAAGCCGCTGCCCGAGGAAGTGGACCGCTGCCTGGCACACCTTGCGGATGAAGTGGCGGCACTCCCGCGCCTGCGCGTGGTGGTTGCGCTCGGCAAGATCGCGTGGGACGCGTGGTTGAAGCTGCTGATGTCGGACGGCGTGGCCCTGCCCCGCCCGCGCCCGGCCTTCGCGCACGGCGCGATCTGGATCGTCGACCATTCCGTGACTCCCGCACCCACGCACCCCCGCACCTTGATCGGCGCCTATCATCCGTCGCGACAGAACACGAACACGGGCGTGCTCACGCCAAGGATGTACGACGCGGTGCTCAAGAAGGTGAAGGGCGCGCTACGCGCGTAGGCGCGGCCTGCGGCCGCGTAAGGGCGCCGCCTTCGGCGGCGAAGGCGCGCTCGCGGCGCTCGCACGTGGGAGTGCAGCCTTCGGCCGCGTGGGCGGGTGGCCTTCGGCCACTCGTGGGAACGTCTACCGCCAGTCGCGAAGATCGTCCGCCGTGATTCGACCGCCGCTGTAGACGAGCGCCTGCGGTCGCGTCTCCACGCGGCAAACACTGTCAGACCCGGCTGGAAGGCACTTGCCGGGAAAGTGGCGGCAACTTGCGCATGCGCGAAGGGCACGCCGCCGAGTTCATCGAGCAGGGACAGGTCGGTGGTGATGGCCAGCGGTTGAACATACGCATCCGACGGCGCGCGCCGACGAGAGCCGAAGGCAGAAGAATGCCGCGTTCGGTGTTAGGCTCCGCTCATCGTGACATTACTGCGTCCGCAGGCAGCGGCTCCGCCGGACGCCCGGGCCTCGTCTGGTCTGCCCACGGACCTGCAGGAACAGATCCGTGGACGCGTGTGCCTGTTGGCCGCGCTGCTGTTCTGCGGTTTCAGCTTCGACCTCGTGGTGTTCGCAGTGAAGTGGGCCGCCGTGGTGCTCGGCTATCCCGAGCCGCCCGATTACCGCGCGACGCAGCCGTTTCAGATCATCAACGTCGGCGCCGCGGCGGCGTCGGCCGGCCTGTGGTGGGTGGCAGGCCGCAGGTGGGTTCCGGCGGGCCGGCTCCACACGCTGGGTCTGGCGTACGAAGTGACCATCTGCTTCACCATCTCGATCCTCTCGAATTGGCAGCACTTCGAGGGCAACGGCGTGCTGCCCAACCTCACGTGGGTGCCGGTGGTAGTGATCCTGTTTCCGCTGATCATGCCGGGGCCGCCGCGTCGCATGCTCGCCGCCGCCATTGCCGCTGCGGCCACCTCGCCGCTCTCCCTCCTCATCCTCGAACGGTCGGGCCGCATCGCCACCACCGAGGACTCGTACGTCCAGGCCACGGTGAGCGGCGCGTTCGCCGTGGGGTTTGCCTTCATGGGCGCGCGAATCGTGTACGGCCTCGGCAAGGAGGTGGCGGCCGCGCGCGAGATGGGCAGCTACGTGCTCCAGGAGAAATTGGGCCAGGGCGGCATGGGCGAAGTGTGGCGGGCCGGGCACCGGTTCCTCGCCCGGCCGGCCGCGATCAAGGTGATTCGCCAGCCGGCCGATCGTCCGGCGCCCACAGACGAGGCGCGGCGCAGGTTCGAGCGCGAGGCGCAGGCCATGGCCGGCCTGCGCTCGCCGCATACGGTGACCCTGTTCGACTTCGGCGTCACCACGGACGGCGCGTTCTATTACGCGATGGAACTGCTCGACGGACTTGATGCCGGCACGCTGGTGCGGCGCTTCGGGCCGCTGCCGCCCGAACGCGTGGTGCACCTGCTGCGGCAGGTGTGTCATTCGCTGTCGGAAGCCCACGGCCGCGGGCTGGTGCACCGCGACGTCACTCCGGCGAACATCTTCGTGTGCCGGTACGGCGAAGACCACGACTTCGTGAAGGTGCTCGACTTCGGCCTCGTCACGGCGGCCTCAGGCACGCCCGCCGCCGCGGAGGTGGTGACGCTCGCCACGGGCATTCATGGCACGCCGGCCTACATGGCGCCCGAGCAGGGCATGGGCAAGCCCGACGTGGACGGGCGCGCCGACATCTACGCCCTGGGGTGCGTCGCCTATTGGCTGCTCACCGGCCAACAGGTGTTCACGGCCGTCACGGCGATCGCGGTGATCCTCGAGCACGCGCGCACGGCGCCGGTGCCGCCGTCGGCGCGCGCGCCGCAGCCGGTGCCCGCGGCCATGGACCACGTGGTCCTCGCCTGCCTGGCGAAGGATCCGGCGGCGCGGCCGCAAACGGCCGGCGAGCTTTCGGCCCGCTTCGCCGACGCCGCCGGGACGGCGCGGTGGAGTGAAACACGGGCGCGCGCGTGGTGGGGCGAGCACCAGCCGGCCGCCGTCGCTGGCATAGAATCACGGGGATGACCGGGCCGCGCGCTCGGGGAGCCGTTGCGGTTACCTTCTTCTGCTACGTCCTGCTGATCCGCACTCACGACATCGCCGACACCTTCCTGATGCTGGGCGAGCAGACGCGCGACTGGGCGATCGCGCTGGGCGGCGTCACCGAGCTGCCGCTGACCGGCGCGCCGAGTACCGCGGGCGGACGCGGATTTGGTCCCGTCTATTACTGGCTGCTGTGGCTCGGACGACACCTGGTCGGTCCGTTCGCCGATTTCCTGCCGCATGCCGGCGGGATCACCGTCGCGCTGCTGCAATCGATCGCGGATACGTGGCTGCTCCTCGTGCTGTGGCGGCGCGTTGGCCCGTTTCTGGCGTTGGCGATGTGCCTGGTGATCGCCTCCGCGCCATTCGACATCGCCATTTCCTCCGTGATCTGGAATCCACCCGTGGCCGCGGCGCTGATCAAGATGGCCACCGCCATGGCGTTGAGCCTCGGTGATACCCCACCGCGATGGAAGATCGCCGTGACGGCGATGCTGGCGTGGTGCGCGGTGCAGGCGCATCTGTCAGCAGTCTTTGTGGCGGCGCCAATCCTCGTGGCGTTGGTCGTACAACCATCGATGAAGACGCAGTGGCGCGAATCGGCACAGCTCGCTGCCGTCGTCGCCGCCGTCGTGCTCGTCCTGCAGATTCCCTACTTCATCGCCATCGCCAGAGATCCAGCCGCGCCGATCGGACCCACCACCGCGATCAGCAACCTGACGAACGTCGAGGCGTTTCGTCTCGATCGCAGCTACGGCTCGGTCGTCAATGGTACCGGCGAGTTGCTGGTGCGGCAGTTTGATGCGTGGCGCTTCCAGATTCCGACGCTCGTCGCAGCGATCATCGTCGGCGTCAGATGGCGCCGCGACGTCGTGCTGCTGGCCGCCTCGATCGGCGGCATCGCGGCGGCGACCATCCTCTTCGCGACGTGGACCCGCGGCTACGACAGCTACTGGTTCCTCACGCTGACGACGGCAATGGTCCTCACCTACGGTTTCGCGATCGCGGCGATCCCGTCACGGATGGCCGTCCAGGCCGTCGGCGGCGTCCTGCTGGCCGCGATCGTGTTCATGCAGCCGAGCCGAATCGATCAATCGAAGGTGTTCTTCAAGTACCCGCCCTACCGCACGATGCGCATCGCCTCGTACGAGCTGGCGGCGCGCGCGCCGGTGCTGCGCGACATCCGCGTCAACTTCGAGGGCGCGCACCCGACGATGGACAAATATTTCATTTACAGGATTCTCGGCGGCCGGATCGATCCCTCGGCGCCACAACAGGCGTATGTCAACGGCGACGGCAGCGTGAGAATCGACTAATTGAGTGTACGCTCGAGATCGAAACTGGGCCGTTCCTACGGAACGGCCCAGAAAGCCTCGATGCGCATGGTTCCGAATACCTTGATCTCGGTTGATACGCTCCAATAGTGTTGCTCAGCCTCGTGATTCCCGCCTACAACGAAGCCGGCCGCATCGGCGGCACCGTTACCCATGTCTGCCAGTATCTCGGGGCGCAACCCTTCTCATGGGAAGTGATCGTGGTCATTGACGGCGGACCGGAGGCCGCGGCGGATGACGCGCGGACCGCGGCGGCCGGCCGCGACAGTGTTCGGGTCCTGGTCAACGACGTCAATCGCGGCAAAGGATTTTCGGTGCGGCGCGGCTTCAGCGAGGCGCGCGGCGAGCGGTTGGTGTTTATCGACGCCGATCTCTCGTTACCGATCGAAGACCTGCCGCGGATGATGGCCGCGTTCGAGGCCGGCGCCGATGTGGCGATCGCGTCGCGAACGGTACCTGGCGCGGTCGAGGAAGGACAGTCGAAGGCGGGCCGAAGCATGATGAGCCGGGTGTTCAACCTGGCCGTTCGCGCCACGGTCTTGCCAGGCATCACCGACACACAATGCGGCTTCAAAGGATTCACCGCGGCCGCGGCCCGGAAGATCTTCGCCGTCGCCGAGTCGGATCGCTTTGGGTTCGATGTCGAGGCGCTCTACCTGGCGCGCAGGTTCAAGATGCGGATTGCCGAATTTCCCGTGCACTGCCGCTATCACGGCGGTAGTTCTGTCAATCGGTTAGGAGACGGATTGCAAATGCTTAAAGACCTGGTTGCAGTCCGTCTGCGGCACCGCTGAAATCTGTTGATCTGATGATCTGTTGATCTGATGATCTGTTGATCCGTTGAATTGGGATCTCAGATCAAAAGATCAGCAGCTCAACAGATCAATAGATTCCCCGGTCTCGTTGACCAGCGCGCGTGTCGGATCAATGGCCAACCATGCCATGGCCCCGGCCGCGTAAATGCCGGCCGCAATGTAGAACGGAATGGTCCACGACTGCCAGCGATCCACCGCATAGCCCACCACCAGCGGGCCGAGCAGGCCGCCGAGGTTTCCTGACGTATTCATCCACCCGGTCATCACGCCGGCGTGGTCGGGGGCAATGTCGAGCGGCACCGCCCACGCCGCGCTCAGCGCGAAATCGGCCGACGCCAGCGCCAGCGCGAGCAGCACCGCCTTGGCGACCGCGCTCGCCGCGAACGTCGATCCGAGCAGCAGGGCGGCGCAGGTCAGGAAGGCGACGGCGCCGAGGTAGCACCGCCCGACGCGCAATCCATACCGCCGCGACAGGCGATCGCTGAGCCAGCCGCCGCCCAGATCGGCGAGGCCGGCGAGCAGGAACGGCAACGCGGCAAACACGCCGCCGGCCAGCGGCGAGAAGCCCAGCACCGTGATCAAGTAGGTGGGCAGCCAGGTGAAGTAGAAATACAACCCGTAGCCGAACGCGAAATACATCGCGCAAATGGCGTAGAGATTTCTCGACCCGAACATGGCGCGCCACGGCGTCGGCGAGTGGACGCGCGACGCCGGCACGTCCTGCTGGATCCACGCGACTTCTTCCGGAGCAATGGCGGGGTGATCCTCCGGCCGATCGCGATACCACGCGCGCCAGGCCGCGGCCCACACCACGCCGGTGAGGCCGAAGATCACGAACGACACGCGCCAGCCCCACCAGGCGATGACGAGCAACGCCAGCGGCACCGAGATCATGCCGCCGACGCGCGAGCCCAGCAGCATGACGCCGTTGGCGCGGCCGCGTTCGCTCCGCGGGAACCAGCGCGACAGGCTGCGCGCCATGTTCGGAAACGCGCCGGCTTCGCCGGCGCCGAACAGAAACCGGATCACCACCAGCGAGCGAAACCCCTGTGCGGCCCCGGTCAGCATGGTGAAGGCCGACCACCACAGCACGATTCGCGTCAGCACGCGCCGCGGCCCCTTGACGTCGCCGAGCCATCCCGAAGGGACCTCGAACAATGAATACGCCAAAGTGAATGCGCTGAAGACCAGGCTCATCTCGAGCGTGGTGAGCTGCAGGTCCGCCATCATGTACGGCGCGGCCGCCGAAATGCAGATGCGATCGAGATAGGTGATGGCCGCCAACGAGAAGGCAAAGCCCAACACGCGGACGCGAACACGCGAATCTGTTGATCGATTGATCGGTTGAGCGGTTGATCGGGGTTCTGGAATCACACGGTCAAGAGATCATGAGATCAACAGATGCGAATATCAGAACGACCCTGTAGCCCCGGCGCCGCCGGACGTGCCGCCGCCACCAATCGCGGGCGGGGGCGGCTGGTCAGGCTGCGGGTGCGACGCAACTGGGCCCTGATGGACCACGGAGAGCGTACCGACCACGCCGAGGCGCTCCTTTTCAGACTCGAGAATCCGTTCGGCGATGAAGCCGTTGCGCGAGCCGCCTGCGCCACTCGCCAGCCAGCGGCGCAGGCCGACGGCAATGGCGATCAGCAGGACCCCAAAGGCGATGGGATCGTAGGCATGCCGCGCGGTGCCGAGGTATGCCTTATTGGTCATCAACGTGGCGATGGCCATCAGCGCGCTGACGTCGAGCAGCGCGCGATGCCGATCGAGCACCGCGATCCACAAGCCGATCGCGGGCAGCACCCACGTGGCCACGTAGGTGGCCCAATAGAACGGCGTGCGGTCCTCCGAATGAGCGATCCACGACGACAGCTGCAGGTTGGTGACGAGATAGATCCCGACCCACGCCGCAGCTTCGATGATCGCGTAGCTGTCGCCGGGATATTCGCGGCCGTGCTGATTCCTGAGCGACCGAACAACCGCAAAAATGACGACAAGGATGGTGATCGAGACCAGCCGGTGAATCATGTCCGAGTCGCCGGGCACAAAAGGCAACGCTGCCGCGAACATCATCGAGGCGATGGCGGCGTAGTCGTATCCGAAGCGCATGAAGATCGCGAACGACGCGAAACAACCAGCCACCACACCCGCGATCGCGGCACCATCGTCGCGGACATCACCGGCCAGAGCGAGGACCGCGGCAGACGCGATCGCAAAGCCGACACAGGCCACGGCGGCCGCTTCTTCGATGCCGAAGCGATACAACCTGAATCGATCGACCAACTGGTTGGCGATGACAACACAGACGACCGCGTTGAAGGCTGCCAGGAGAGCGAAGGTCGCTTCTTCTCGCAGGCCGGTAGCGATGGCCAACAGCCCCAAGAGCGACAACAGGATGATGAGGCCGAACACAAACAACGTAGCGCGCAGGAACTTGTTGGTCCGCCGGAGGTCGACCCGCAGCTCTGGCGCGATTCGATCGCGCTGTTGCTGGCTGAGGAGGTCCGACTTGGTCCAGTCGTTGACCAGACGCATGACGCGAATGGCGCGCTCCTGGTCGTCGGTATAGGCGCTCATTCGTCCCTCGCGAACCGGCGCGCGACGATCGTCAGGCCAATGACGACGAGTGTGCCAGTGATGACGAAGTACCACAGCGCAATCGTTGGACCGCCAATCGATTCGAGCAGCCGTGCGCTGACGCCGGCATATCCATAGAGCGTTCCGTAAGCGACAAACGCGAACCGATCGAAGCGCACGCCAAGATAGATGGCGCCCGCCGAGAGCGACAGCAAGGCGCCGAGATACAGCCAGCCGGTGCCCGGCTCGAGCACACCCGAGGCGGTGGCCATCATGATCACGTTGGCGCCGATGTGGATGTAAGTCTCGAGAAAGTGCGGTTTGATTCCCTGCCGGTGCAGCCACACGCCGAGCCCGCCGAGCACGGTGCCGAACGCGAGCGCGGTGAACCGCAGGATGTCGGAGTCGGCGAGGTCGAACGCGTCGAGCTCGAGGCCGAGGTACCCGGCCAGAGTCGAGATCGCCAGCGACAACACGAACCGGTTGTCGAACCGGTAGGCCAGCAACCCGAACGCCACCGACGCGATGAACAAGTGCGTCGTCCAGGTTTGGAAGATCGCGAACCGCGTCTCGATGAAGCCCAGCGTCGCCGACAGCACCAGACAGCCGAAATACAGGACGTAGTCGAAAATCATCGACGGCGACTCGACTTCGTCGTGGTCGTAGGGAACGCCTCGCGAGAAGCAGTAATAAAACGACACGGCCATCAGCAGGCCGAGAATCGAGAGGATGACGGCGTCGCCAAGGTTGGCGACGTAATCGCGGAAGGTCCAGACCAGGCCGCCGACCACCGACAGCACGCCGATGTAGAGCAGCGCGCTGATCTCGACGAACAGCGAGAGCCGATCCTGCCGCACCAGGGACCGCAGCAGGACGTGCTGATCCGCGCTGATCACGCCGCTCGCCTTCCAGCGATCGAGGTGATCGAGGGTCGTCATTTATCGCGGCTCGGCGGAGGAAGATCCGAGAATCATTTTCAGCTTCGCCTGATCGATGTTACCGCCGCTCATCACGCCGACCACGCGCAGCCCGGCCAGCTCGTCGCGGCGCTTGTAGGCCGCGGCAATGGCCGCCCCGCCCGCGCCCTCGGCGAGGTTGTGGGTGGCGCGCAACGCGAGGCGGACGCCACCAGCCAGCTCGTCTTCGGTCAGCAACATGAAATCGTCCAGGTGGTCCTTGAAGATTCCGAACGTCAGGTCGAACGTGACCCGCGTAGCAATCCCCTCGGCAAAGGTATCGGCCGATTCGCCCACCACCCGTTGGGGGCCCTTCCACGAGCGATAGATGGCGTCGGCGTTGGTGGCGCCGACGCCGATAATCTTCGCGCGCGAGCCGAGCGCGTTTCTGACGGTGATCAGGCCGCACGCTCCCGAGCCGCCGCCGATCGGCACGAACACCACGTCGACATTGGGAATGTCCTCGAAGATTTCCAGGGCGTAGGTGCCGACGCCGGCGATGAGCAGCGGTTCGTTGGCGGAATGGACGTAACGCGCGCCGGTCTCCGCCGCCCGCCGCTCGCAACGCTCGCGCGCCTCGTCGAAATCGCGGCCGCCCTCTTCGAGCGTCGCGCCGTAGGCGCGCATCGCCGCGTTCTTTTCGGGATTGTTGCCGGCCGGCACAAACACCGTGCAGGGCACGCCGTGAATGCGCGACGCCATGGCGATCGACTGCCCGTGATTGCCGGTGCTCGCGGTGACGATGCCCTTCGCGCGCTCTTCGAGCGACATCGCGCCGACGAGGTTGAGGCCGCCGCGCACTTTAAAGGCGCATGTGGGGTTGTGGTTCTCGTGCTTCACCCAAATCGAGAGGCCAGTCGCTTCGTCCAGGAGCGGATGGCGCAGCAATGGCGTGCGCGGCAGGTACGGCGCCATCCGCTCGCGCGCGACATACACATCGTTCAACGTCGGTGCATTCATCGAAACTGCTTTCGCCTAGTGATCTCGGGCGGCCACGGCCCATTCATCGCGGGCGGCCACGGCAATGTCGGGAACGTCGGAGATTATCCCGTCTACGCCCCAGTCGAACAAGCGGTGGATGTCGGCGCGCTCGTTGACCACCCACACCTGGAGCACCTGCCCTTCGCGATGCACCTGGCGGATGAACGGCGGGGTCACCACGCGCAACCGGCCGGCGCGCTCGGGCACTTGAAAGGCCGCATACGGCCGCGCGCCCATCCATGGCCACCGCACCCACGAGCGGTGCAACGTCCAGCGCGCTTCTTCCTGGGAGGCGCTGGTCACAATCTCAGGATGCTCGGCGCGCAGCGTGTCGATGGATGTCTGGTAGAACGAGCCGACGCAAATCCGCTCGACTGCATCGGCGCGGCGAATCGTCGCCCCCACCGCGCGCGCCAGGGCGGGCTCGCCGTCTTTCATCTCGATGATGATGCGGGTGTCGCGGTGCCGCGACAGGACGGCGTCGAGCGTGGAGATGCCGATGCCCTGCCCGCGGAAAGGATAGGCGCCGTCGATGTGAAAATGAAAGCCGGCGTCGACGCGCGCCAGCTCCGCGGCGGTCATGCCATTCACCGGCCCGGTGCGATCGGTCGTGCGATCAAGGGTGCGATCGTGGATCACCACGGGAATGCCGTCGGCCGACAACTGCACGTCAATCTCGAGACCATCGGCGCCCAGGGCGAGCCCGTTGTCGATCGCCGGCATGGTGTTCTCCGGCGCGCGCAAGGCGCCGCCACGATGCGCAAACACCAGCCGCCGATCGGTGGCGAAGACTGGTGGGCGGCGAGATTGCACGGGCCGCAGATTAGCATCAACCCCGGAGCGCGGCCTTGGGCCGAGACGATATCTCCCTCCGTAAACTCTCGTCTCGCCGGGCAAATGCTCCGCGTCGGCTCGCTCGAACGTTTACTCCGGGAGACATCGTCTCGTCCTGGCGGCCGCTCGCGGGTCGGTCGTTCGAATGCAAGCTCCACGAGGCACCTGCTCGCGCGACTGTTCGCTCAGGGCAGGCTGGTGTAATCTGCGGCGCGTGCGGGCGCTCATCGCCTATCCGCTGGCCATCCTCGCCGGCCTCTTGCCCAAACGCCATTGGGAGGACGTCGATCTGCCCGTCCGCAACCTCGCCTTCGCGTCGGCGCTGCTGACGTTCTGGGCCGGGGCCGCGCTGGGCATCACCGGCTACTTTCCCGCCATGGAAGAGGCGCTGAAGGCCCGCGAATTCACGGCACCGCCGGTGATGCTGGCGGTATTTTTAGGCTACGTGTTCGCCACTCCACGCGGTCTGGTGTCCCTTTATTTGTTGTTGAGCGGTTACTTCCGCGTGATGTCGTGGTGGGTCGCCGAGCCCGCCGGCGATCCGCTGTTAACCGGGTTGGACGCGTTGGTGCGCCGCAAGCGGCAATCGCGGCAGCAACGATCTCAGCGAGACGCGCGCCACGCGCAAGAAGGCGCCGAGGAACCAGATCGCCGTTACGACGGCGAATGGGCGGGGCTGAGCGGCGTGGATTACGTGATCGTGAGCGCACGACGAAAGCCGGGCTGGACGAAGGGCACGTGGGTCATCACCAGCGACGGCTGGTTCACGCTCGGCGAGCCGTTCGATCGGCCGATGCCCAACGGCCTGCGGACCGTGTATCCGCTGACGCTGCAATCCAACAGCCTCGAGGTGCTGCGCAAGGGTGTTTCTTACGAATTGCCACGATTGCGGAAGACACCTACCCATCCGGCTAAAGCCGCGACCCACCCGCAAGAGTCATAATAGGTACCATGTCGTCCTCGCCACGCATTGACACCCTCGGACAATTGAAAGCGGCCATCGCGCGCGGCGAGGTGCGCCGCCGCCCGGTCCGAGACGAGGTGCGCGACAACCTGTCGGACCGATTGCGCCGGAAAGACACGCTCTTTCCCGGAATCGTCGGCTACGACGACACGGTCGTGCCCCAGCTGGTCAACGCGATCCTGGCGCGACATCATTTCATCCTGCTCGGCCTGCGCGGCCAGGCCAAGACGCGCCTCCTGCGCGCCCTGACGACGCTGCTCGACGAGTGGCTGCCGGTGATTCCGGAAAGCGAGATCAACGACGATCCGATTGCGCCGCTGTCGGCGTTCGGCCAGCAGCGCGTCAGGGCCGAAGGCGACCAGATGCCGATCCGCTGGCTGCCGCGCGAAGCGCGCTACGTGGAAAAGCTGGCGACGCCCGACGTCACCATCGCCGACATGATCGGCGACATCGATCCGATCAAGGCGGCGAAGGGCGGCCTCCAGCTCGGCAGCGAGCTGTCGATGCACTTCGGCCTGCTGCCGCGCGCCAACCGCGGCATCTTCGCCATCAACGAGCTGCCCGACCTCGCCGGCAAGATCCAGGTCGGCCTGTTCAACATCCTGCAGGAAGGCGACGTGCAGATTAAGGGCTACCCGGTGCGGCTGCCGCTCGACGTCCTGATCGCGTTCACCGCCAACCCCGAGGACTATACCGCGCGCGGCAAGATCATCACGCCGCTCAAGGACCGCATCGGCGCGGAAATCCGCACCCACTACATGCAGAGCCGGGCCGACGCCATGACCATCACCGAACAGGAATCATGGGTGGCGCGCGGCGGTGCGATCGAGGTGCCGCGCTTCGTGCGCGAGGTGGTCGAGGAGATCGCGTTCCAGGCGCGGACCGAGCGCAAGATCGACAAGCGCTCGGGCGTCAGCCAGCGCCTGCCGATCAGCGTGCTGGAAACCGTGGTCTCCAATGCCGAGCGGCGCGCCCTCGCCAACGGCGAATCCCCCGTGGTGGCGCGGGTCACCGACATCTATGCCGCGCTGCCGTCGATGACCGGCAAGTTCGAACTGGAATACGAAGGCGAGCTGAAGGGCGCCGATCAGATTGCGCGCGATCTCGTGCGCAGCGCCGTGGCCGGCGTGTTCGACGGCTACTTCGCCAATGCCGACCTCAAGCCGATCACCGACTGGTTTGACATGGGCGGCTCGCTCAGCCTGTCGGACGACACCGCCGCGGCCACGCTGCTCGCGGAAGCGGCGAAGGTGCAGGGCCTGGTCGACCTCGCGCGTCACGCCGGCATCGAGCGGGGCGCCGCCGCGCCGCTGATCGCGTCGGGCATCGACTTCGCGCTCGAAGGGTTGTATTCACAAAAGAAGATCAGCCGCAGCGACGGGCGCGGCTACCACGGCAGCGAACCGATGCGACGCCCCCAACCGCAGCAGACGCGCACGGCGGTCCTGACGCCGGAGGACGAAGACGAGGAGAACGAGAGCGGGCGCCGGAAGAAGAAGTATTACAACTAGGGGCTTGGGACTTGGGGCTTGGGGCTTGGGGCTTGGGCCTGAGACGTGAAATACAAATACACAAAGTACGTTCCTAATTTGCTCGACGAGCTCGACATGGACGAGCTGATGTCGAAGCTCTCGGACCTGCTGATGTCGAGCGGGTTCGGGAACCCGCGCGACACCGCCGACGACAGTGACCGCAGCATGCAGGCGCTGCACGACGCGATCCTCGAAGCGCTGTTCAACGGCGGCGTGCTGCCCGACGATCTGCTTGAAAGAATGTTCGGCGACAAGGCCGAAGGCAGCGAGCAGGAGATGCGCGATCAGTTGGAACAGCTGATCCAGCAGATCATCGAACAGATGAAGGAGTCGGGCTATATTTCCACGCCGCCCGACCTCGAGCCGGAGAAGGCCCGCCGCGCCATGGGCGGCGGCGGCGACGGCGAGCCGGCGGCAGTGAAGTTCGAGGTCACCGACAAGGCGCTCGATTTTCTCGGCTACCGCGCGCTACGCGATCTGCTGGGATCGGCCGGACACAGCAGCGCCGGCCGTCACGATACGCGCGATCTGTCGACGGGCATCGAGGCCAGCGGCGCGCCCAAGCCGTACGAATTCGGCGACGTGATGAATCTCGATGTCACCGCTACGATCCTGAACGCCGTCAAAAGAATCGAGGGATCAGGGGGCCGGGATCCGGGATCCGGGATCCGGGATCCGGGTTCAGGAATTGACATCGATTATCCCGACCTGATGGTGGCGCAGGGCGAATATCAGAGCTCGTGCGCCACGGTGCTGATGCTCGATTGCAGCCACAGCATGATCCTCTACGGCGAGGACCGCTTCACGCCCGCCAAGCGGGTGGCGATGGCGCTGTCGCACCTGATCCGCACGCAGTATCCCGGCGACACCCTGCACGCGGTGCTGTTCCACGACAGCGCCGAGGAAATTCCGCTACGCGAGCTGGGCCGCGTCCGCGTCGGTCCGTATTACACCAACACGCGCGAAGGGCTGCGGGTGGCGCGGCGCATCCTCGAGAAACAACGCAAGGACATGCGGCAGATCGTCATGATCACCGACGGCAAGCCGTCGGCGCTGACCCAGCCCGACGGCCGCATCTACAAGAACCCGTTCGGCCTCGACCCGATCGTCATCGGCGAAACGCTCGCCGAGGTGTCGGCGTGCGCGAAAGCCGGCATCATGATCAACACGTTCATGCTGGCGCGCGACTACGACCTGGTCGCCTTCGTCCGCCGCGTCGCCGCGATGTGCCGGGGCAAGGCGTATTTCACGACACCCTATACCCTTGGTCAATATGTCCTTATGGACTACATGGACAAGAAGACGAAGACAATCCACTGATCTCAGATGTCAGATCTCAGATTGCTGATCAATTTCAGATCGTCCGATCGCAGATCTACAATTAATCAGCAATCAGAGATCTGAGATCTCACATCGACATGATCTTTTCCATACCCTTGTTTCCGCTCCCTACCGTCGTCCTCTTCCCGAACGTGTTCCTCCCGCTGCATATCTTCGAGCCGCGGTATCGTCAGATGATCACCGAGTCGCTCGCCGGCGATCGGATCATCGGCATGGTTCTGCTGCGGCCGGGGTACGAAAACGACTACGAAGGGCGGCCACCGATCTACACCACCGGCTGCTCGGGCCTGATCACCCACTCCGAGCGGCTCGACGATGGACGCTACAACCTGGTGCTGCAGGGGCTCGAAAAATTCACGATCCACGCGGAGGATGCGCCGGCCGCCGGCCGCCTGTATCGCAGTGCCGTGATCACGCCGGTGCAGGAGTCGGTGGACGCCGGCGAGCGGGATGAGCTGACAAGCCAGCGCCAGCGGCTCGAGACGCTGCTCGCGCCGCTGATGGGCGGCGGCCTCGAGCGCAGCCTGCCGCCGGCGATGCCGGACGAAGACCTGGTCAACGCCCTGGCGCAATACCTCGAGTTCGAACCGCTCGAGAAGCTGGCGCTGCTCGAACAGCGCGGCGCCCTCGCCCGCTGCCGCACCATGGTGGATTTGCTGGAGATGAAACAGATGGGATCGGGGATCGGGGATCAGGGCTCGGTGGTGCACTAACCGATCCCCGATCCTCGATCCCCGATCCCCGATCCCCGATCCCCGATCCCCGATCCCCGATCCCCGATCCCCGATCCCGGATTTAATGCGTCATTCCATACAACACGACGTCTAAGCCCACGGCGTAACCCTGCGGCGAGAAATTGAAGAAGAACTGCGGATCTTCCGCTTCCCTTTCCCACGCGTCGGAAATATCGGTGTTATGTGTCATCACCACCATCAGCCGGCCGTTCGCGTCGGCAATGCCGCGGAAATGCGGCTCGGCGGAGAGCTCGAACCGCTCCGAGGTCTCGCCGTTGTAGCGCCGCCAGAAACTGATCGACGGGATCTGCGGCAGCGCGGCGAACTCGAACAGCGTGCGGTAGATCGGATGTGACGGCTCGAGATCCTTAATCGGATACTGGCCCGGCGGCAGCACCTTGCTGATGTTGCTGACCCAGTTGTCCCACGCGTAGGGACCCCAGAAATCATCCACCCACAAGAAGCCGCCCTTGACCAGATAGTCGCGCAGCGTCGCCGCGTCCTGGTCGGTGAAAAACGCCGTGCCGACGTCCGTGGCGCTCAAGAACGGGCAGTTGAACATCAGCGGATCCGAAATCCGCACCGTCAGGTGATTCGGCTCGCCCTCCGGCCGCCGGCTAATCGTGGTCTTGGTGAGCTCGCCGAGCCGCGTCGAGAAATTGATGTCGGCATCCCAGTAGTCGGTGGACCATCCGGAGCCGCCCTCTTCACGGCGATCGCTGGTGTACATCAACCGGCAGAAATTGAAGCCGCCGTCGAAGCTGGTC
>CAZEMI010000302.1:0-5213 GCA_964513235.1 uncultured Acidobacterium sp. | reverse complement strand
CGAGGGCTGCACGGCGCCGAAGCGCGACGAGAACCAGTTGCACGCCGCCGTGGTCGAGCTCATTGCGCACACCGACGCCACCATCAAGTACTCGACCGTCCAGAACTGGTACCCGGGCGACAAGACCGGCAAGGGCGGCATCTACAACTTCGTCACCAAGCGCGGCATCTGCAAGGGCGATCGCTCGAAGATCACCTGGACCCAGGTCGAGACCGGCTCCGCGATCACGTGGAAGTACCCCAGCTGCATCCTGCAAGGCCATGATTCGGTCGGCGAGTTCTACTCGGTGGCCGTCACCAACAACTTCCAGCAGGCCGACACCGGCACCAAGATGATCCACCTGGGCAAGAACACGCGCAGCACGATTGTGTCGAAGGGCATCTCGGCGGGCCGCGGCCAGAACACCTACCGCGGCGCGGTGAAGATCGGCAAGAACGCCAGCAACGCCCGCAACTATTCGCAGTGCGACTCGCTGTTGCTCGGCGATCGCTGCGGCGCGCACACGTTCCCGTATCTCGAGATCAAGAACACCACCGCCAAGGTGGAGCACGAAGCCTCGACGTCGAAGATCGGCGAAGACCAGATCTTCTACTGCGAGTCGCGCGGCATCGCCAAGGAAGACGCCATCAACATGATCGTCAACGGTTTCTGCAAGGAAGTGTTCCGCGAATTGCCGATGGAGTTTGCCGTCGAAGCGCAGAAGCTGCTCGGCATTTCACTCGAAGGGTCGGTCGGATAAGACGTTCGGAGAGCCACGGCTTTAGCCGTCGCTGTGAGGTTTGGAGGGCGATGGCTTCAGCCGTCGCCGTTGAGGGACATGCTAGAAGTCAAAAATCTGAAAGTTCGCGTCGACGACAAGGAAATCCTCCGCGGCATCGATCTCACGGTGAACACCGGCGAGGTGCACGCCATCATGGGGCCCAACGGCTCCGGCAAGAGCACGCTGGCGCGCGCGCTGGCCGGGCACCCCGGCTACGAGATCACCGACGGCCAGATCCTCTACAAAGGCCAGGACCTGCTCGAGATGGATCCCGACGAGCGGGCCCGCGAAGGATTGTTCATGGCGTTCCAGTACCCCGTGGAAATTCCCGGCGTCAACAACGCCTATTTCCTGAAGGCCGCGCTCAACGCCAAGCGGAAGCACCAGGGGCTCGACGAGCTCGACGCGATGGACTTCATGGCGCTGGTCAAGGAGAAGCTGAAAGTGCTGCACATCGATGATTCGATGCTGCAGCGGTCGGTCAACGAGGGCTTCTCCGGCGGCGAGAAGAAGCGCAACGAAATCTTTCATCTGGCGGTGCTCGAACCGACGCTCGCGGTGCTCGATGAAACCGACTCGGGCCTCGACATCGACGCGTTGCGGGTGGTCTCGGACGGCGTGAATGCCATGCGCAGCCCGTCGCGCTCGTTCATCGTCGTCACCCACTACCAGCGCCTGCTCAATTACATCGTGCCGGATTTCGTGCACGTGCTGAGCGAAGGGCGCATCGTGCGGTCGGGCGGCCGCGAGCTGGCGCTCGAGCTCGAAGAAAAAGGCTACACCAGCTACGAGCCCGCCCTTCGACAGGGCTCAGGGCAGGCAGGAGCGAGGAAGTGATGGAGACGCTCGTGCAGGCGCCGGCGTGGCTGAAAGAACGCCGCGAGCAGGCGGCGAAGCGGTTTGCGCAGGTCGGATTTCCGACGACGCGGCAGGAGGACTGGCGCTTCACCAACGTGGCGCCGATCGCGGAGTCCAGGTTCGCGCCGGCCAGGGGCGGCTTCACGCAGGCGGCGTCGCTCGTGGCATCGGTGAACGTGCCCGGCGCAGTGCGGCTGGCGATCGTCAATGGCGAGTTCGTGCCGGCGTTGTCGGATCTGAGCACCATGCCCAAGGGTTTGCGGATTGCCGGTCTGCGCGACGGGGCGCGCGACGCCACCGACGGGCTCGAGCAGCATCTCGGCACGGTCTTCAACATCGACACCCATCCATTCGCGGCGTTGAACACGTCGTTCCTGGATGACGGGGTGGCCGTGTTCATCGCCAGGGGCGCGGCGATCGAGACGCCGATTCACATCGTCACGGTGACGGGCAGCGACGGCGCCCCGGTGACCGCGCATCCACGTGTGTTGATCGTGGCCGGCGAGAACAGCCAGGCGCGCATCGGGCACACGTTCATCGGCACGCCCGACAGCGTCTACTTCAACAACGCGGTGGCGGAGGTCCTGGTCGGCGAAGGCGCGAACGTGGAGTACTACACCGATCAGCGCGAATCGGACGCGGCGTTCCATATCGCGAACCTCCAGGCGCACGTGTCGGCGAAGGGTGTGTTTGCGTCGCACGCGTTCCTGACCGGCGCGAAGATCATGCGCCACGACATTGGCATCGCCCTGAAGGGCGAGGGCGCCGATTGCACGATGAACGGCGTGTATCTCGCCGACGGCGAGCGCCTGCTGGACACGCACACCTCGCTCGACCACGCCATGCCGCATTGCACCAGCCACGAGCTCTACAAGGGCATCCTGGCCGGCAAGTCGAAAGCGGTCTTCAACGGCCGGATCATCGTCCGCCTCGACGCGCAGAAGACCGACGCGAAGCAGACCAACCGCGCGCTGCTGCTCTCCGACGATGCGACGATCAACTCGAACCCGCAGCTCGAGATCTTCGCCGACGACGTGAAGTGCACGCACGGCGCGGCGGTCGGGCAACTGGACGAAGAGGCGATGTTTTACCTGCAGGCGCGGGGACTCAGCCGCCCCGAAGCCCGCGACATGCTGCTGCACGCCTTTGCGGGCGAAGTGTTGCAAGGGGTGAAGATTCCGGCGTTGCGCGAGCAGATTGAGGCGAACTTCTTCGCGACGCTCGCGCGCGATATCGCCCTTCGACTCCGCTCAGGGCAGGAAGGACGCTCATGAGCACGACGGCCGTCAAGTCAGAAGGCGCCAGGCAAAAGGCAGGGGGCTTCGACGTCGCGAAGGCCCGCGCCGACTTTCCGATCCTGTCGGAAATCGTGCACGGCAAACCGCTCGTGTATCTCGACAGCGCCAACACGAGCCAGAAGCCGCTATCGGTGATCAAGGCGACCGACGATTATTACCGCCACGCCAACGGCAACATCCATCGCGCCACCCACTTGCTGAGCGAGCGAGCCACCGCGTTGTATGAAGGGGCGCGCGCGAAAGCGGCGGCGTTCCTGAATGCGGGCGATCCGCACGCGATCGTCCTGACCAAGGGCACCACCGACGGCATCAACCTCGTGGCGCAGAGTTACGGGCGGACGATGCTCGAACGCGGCGACGAGATCGTGCTGTCGTGGCTCGAGCACCACTCGAACATCGTGCCGTGGCAGATGGTGGCCGAGCAGACCGGCGCCACGCTGAAGGTGGTGCCGATCAACGATCGCGGGGAGGTCGACCAGGGCGAATACCAACGGCTGCTCTCGGACCGCACCAGGATCGTCGCGGTCGGGCACGTGTCGAACGCGCTCGGGACGATTAACCCGGTCAAGGCGATGATCGCGAAGGCGCACGAGCGCGGGGCGGTGGTGCTGGTCGACGGCGCGCAGGCGGCGCCGCACCTGGCGATCGACGTGCAGGACCTCGACTGCGACTTCTACGTGCTGTCGAGCCACAAGATGTTCGGCCCGACCGGCGTGGGCGTGCTCTACGGGCGGCCGCGGCTGCTCGAGTCGATGCCGCCGTACCAGGGCGGCGGCGACATGATCGCGTCGGTCACGTTCGAAAAGACCAAGTACAACCAGGTGCCCTACAAATTCGAAGCCGGGACGCCGAACATTGCCGGTGTGGCCGGGTTCGGCGCGGCGATCGACTACCTGTCGGCGCTCGATCGCGACGGCGCGCTGGCGCACGAAGACGACGTGCTCGCCTACGCGACCGCCCGAGTCGGCGAGGTCCCGGGCGTGCGCATCATCGGCCAGGCGCGCGAGAAGACCGGCGTGCTGTCGTTCGTGCTCGACGGCGCCCATCCGCACGACGCCGGGACGATCCTGGATCAGCAGGGGATTGCGGTGCGCACCGGGCAGCACTGCGCGCAGCCGGTGATGGATCGGTTCTGCATTCCGGCCACCATCCGCGCCTCGCTGGCGATCTACAACACGCGCGACGATATCGACGCGCTGGTGCGCGGGCTGCACAAGGTGCGGGAGATCTTTGTTGCGTGAGGTCTTAGGGTCTTAAGGTCTTGAAAAACTTTCAGGCCCCAGGACCCTAGGACCCCAGGACCCCAGGACCACTAATGTCAGAACTCAACGACCTGTACCAAGAAGTCATCCTCGATCACAACCGGCGGCCGCATAACTTCCGCGTGATCGAGTCGCCGTCCGCGAAGAAGGAAGGCTACAACCCGCTCTGCGGCGATCGCCTGACGTTGTATCTGACGCTCGATGGCGATGTGATCAGGGAGGCGGCGTTCCAGGGATCGGGCTGCGCGATCTCGAAGGCGTCGGCGTCGCTCATGACCGACGCGCTGAAAGGGAAGACCGTCGAACAGGCGCGGGCGTTGTTCGATCAATTCCACGCCATGCTGACATCGGACCTCGACACTCCGCCGGCAGAGCTCGGCAAGCTGTCGGTGTTCTCCGGCGTTCGCGAATTTCCCACGCGCATCAAGTGCGCCAGCCTCGCGTGGCACACCATGAAGGCGGCGGTCGCCGACGAGAGCGACGCGCCGGTCTCGACCGAATGATGCATACCCTGCCGACCATGTCGGGCGGCGGGCTGCCGGAAGACAGCCCCGCCAACGCCCAGAGCCAGTCCACCGCGGACATCACGCCCGACTCCGCGAAGATGGACGCGATTGCGCCGAAAGTGATCGAGGCCCTGAAGACCGTCTACGACCCCGAGATCCCGGTCAACATCTTCGAGATGGGGCTCATCTACGACGTGCTCGTCGATGCCGCCGGTCAGGTCGGTGTCAAGATGACGTTGACCGCTCCGGCGTGCCCCGCCGCGCAGTCGCTGCCCGTCGAGGTGCGCGATAAAGCGCGCAGCGTCGAAGGCGTCACCGATGCGAAGGTCGAGGTGGTCTGGGATCCGCCGTGGACCAAGGACCGCATGTCGGATGCTGCCAAGTTACAGCTGGGGATGCTTTAGGGACTTGGGGCTTGGGACCAGGGACTTGGGACTTGGAGTCGAAGATGCCCGTCAAGCCCCCACCCCCCACCCCCCAGCCCCCAACCCCAAACCCCCAATGGGCGGCCCCAAACCCGGATGAGGGC
>CAZEMI010000301.1:0-3714 GCA_964513235.1 uncultured Acidobacterium sp. | reverse complement strand
ACGCCGGGACCCGGCCGCGAAACTGCGCGTGCCGCTACGTGGGGGCCAGCCCGCAATCACCCCCGGCCTGGCCCAAATTTAGCGAAACGCTAATTTTCGCGGCCTGGTCCCGGCTTAGCGAATTACGCGAGTCGGGTGGGGGCGGGCAGGCCCAGCATCTCGGGCCCGCCTGCCGCCTCGAACTTCTCCTGGTTCATCCGCAGGCGGCGCCAGGCCTCGTCGGCAATCGCCTTGAACGCCGCCTGTTCGCGGATCGCGTCGAAAGCGTGGTTGCCGGTCAGCGTCGATGCCGGCGTGTAACCGGCCCGCACCGCATCACCCACCACAGTCAGGCCGCGCTCGACGACGCCGACACGCGTGAGCATGACGCCGAAGAGGAACAATGCTTCCGGATCGACGTGCGCCGCGATTGCTTCCTCGATCACCGGAGCGGCGTCGGCAGGCGGGCGAGCGATGAACGCCGAGATAGCCTCGAAGCTGCGCAGGAACGTCGGCGGCACCAGCGCCATGTTGACACTGTTCAACACCTCGAGCGCGTTGTCGGGGTCGCCGAGCGCAATCGCCGGGAAAATGCCGTCGAGAAACCCCGCTCGCGGCGACGTCATCAGCGCCGCCTTCTGGATGCGTTCGGGCAGGTGCGCGAGGCTGTATTCCACGCCGGTCGCGACATTGGGATCGAGCCGCACGGCTTCGTCGTGGGCCGCGAGCGACGCGTCAAGCAGACCGGCATAGCGGCACGCGTGCACCAGCCCGGCGAACAGTTGCGCGTCATGGCGATTGGTGGCGGCGTGCCGCAACAGCCGCACGATCGCGTCACCGGCGCGGCCACCCTCCGACTCGAAGTGCGTCAGATAGCGATGCGCGAGCGGCAGATCGGGCGAGAGCTCCAGCGCCCGCTCGAACGCGGTTTCGGCGAGCCGATCGTTCGCGTCTCGGTCCCGGTAGTACTTGCCGAAGACGCGATGGCAGCGTCCGAGCGCCGCCCACGCGGGCGCAAATCGTGGATCCTCCGCGACCGCCTGCTGGAACAAGTCGCGCGCCAGCGCGGTTTCGGTGAGGTTCCGCGCGTGCTCCATGCCGCGCAGGAACAGTTCGAACGCCCTGGGACTTGCCGGCACGTCGCGTCGCACTGGCGCCGCCGCCGGCGTGTGGGCGGACTGCTGGCTCAGATGCGCCGACAACATCGTCACGACGGCGCTGGTCAACCCGTCCTCGAGCGCGAAGATGTCGTCCATCGATCCCTTGATGGTGGTCGATCCGATCAGCGTGCTGCTCGAGGCGTCGATGAGCTGCGTGGTGATCCGAAGGTGCGGTCCGGATCGCAGCAGGGTGCTCGAGGCCACCAGGTCGACGTCGGCCTGGGCCGCGAGCTGCCGCGGATCGGTGAGCTCATCGCTCCATCGCGCCGCGAGCGCGGGCGATCGGACCACGACATCACCGATGGTGGCCAGTGTTCCCGACACGGCTTCGGCGAGGCCGAACGAGAGGAACGCCACATCCGGATCGGTCTTCGCAATGCGCAGCGGCGGCACGATGATGCGCGTGAGCGCCCGCACCGGAACCGTTGCCATGCCGTGCGTTCCCGATAACGAGACGGCCTCGAGATCCGCCGCCATCTGTTCGGCGGTGGCGTAGCGCTCGCCGGCGTCCTTGCGCATGGCGCGGCGGATCACCCGATCGATCGCGATCACCGCCGGCGGCCCTTGCAGGGCCGGCGCATTCTCCTTCAATGCGGCAAACAGCACGTCGGCGCCCGTGCCCGTAAACGGCGGCCGGCCCGCGAGCATGTGAAAGAGCACCGCCCCGGCTGCGTACACGTCGGTGCGGCCATCGAGCGCCGCTCCGGTGACCTGCTCGGGCGCCATGTATTGCGGCGTGCCGACAATCATGCCGGCATCGGTGACCGGCTCCGCGACGGTGGCGGGTGTCTGCCAGGAGCCCGACAGCGCCGGCCGGGCGAGGCCGAAGTCGAGCAGCTTGGGTCCGTGTGGCGACAGGAACACGTTCGACGGCTTGACGTCGCGATGCACCAGGCCCCGCGCGTGGAGCGCGGCCAGCGCGCCAAGCATGCCGAGCGCGATGGGCACCGCTTCCTGCGGCGCCAACGCCCCTCGACCGAGGCGGCGATCCAACGCCTCGCCTTCGAGCAGCTCCATCGTCAGGAAGATTCCTTCCGGCGACTCGTCCACTTCGAAGACCTGGCAGATGTGCGGATGGCTGACGCTCGCCGCCGCGCGCGCCTCGCGCCAGAAGCGCGATCGCGCGGCGTCGTCGGCCAGGCCGGCGATCATCTTCAGCGCCACGTCGCGCCCGAGCCGCTCGTCGCGGGCCACGTAGACCACGCCCATGCCGCCGCGGCCCAGTGGCCGCACCACCACGTAGCGGCCGACATGGTCTCCCGGATTCAGTTCGCGCGCGCTGCCGTCTGCCATCGGGCGAGCCATTGTGATCTGGCCGCGTGCTTCCCGTCCAGCCGGGCTCACCATCCGCCGGTCAAGTAGCGTAAGCTAGGCCTCCATCGACGCCCCATCGCGCAAAGTCCGCGCGATGGGGCCCCGTCGAGGAGGTCCGTATGCGGTTTACGCTCGCCGTCGCCATGGTGTCGCTGGCGGTAGTCGTTCCATCACGCGCGCAGGTGACGAATTGGCAACTCACGGCCACGGTGGCGGAAAGCTGCAGCTGCACGGTCTCCTGTCCCTGTAATTTCGGCGGCGAGCCCTCGCGCATGCCGTGCGAGGGCAACCGGTTCATCGCCATCGACAAGGGCCATTATCAGGACGTCGACCTCGCGGGCGTGCAGCTCCTGGTCACGTTCAACATGCGCAACTGGTCGAAGATCTACGTGAGCGACAGGGTGAGCGAGCGGCAAATGAAGGCGGTGGAAGCCATGCTGCCGCTGGCGTTCGCCGGCTTTCACAAGGGCATGCTGTCGTTCACGAAGGCGCCGATTACGATGGAGGCGAGCGAATCGCGCGTCCGCTTCTCCGGACCGGAATCCTCCGTCGACATGGAAGTGATCAAGGGCTTCAACGGCCAGGCGATCAAGGTGCACAACCTGCCGTCGGCCGTCTTCCAGGATTACACGCAGTTCCGGTCGGTCTCACATACACACTCAACCACGGCGCACACATGGAGCCATAAGGGTACGAACGGTTTCACGTCCACGTGGTCGGCGGCTGGCAAATAGCCCGGACCTTTCAGGAGATAACGCATGATGCGGACCCGTCTTATTTCCCGGCTCGTCGGCGTGGCGCTGGTCGCCGCAACGATTGCGCCGCCCGCGTTGCACGCGCAGCGGCGGACGCAGACCGCCACGCTCGCGCCGCTCCCGCAGGCGACACCTGAATCGGTCGGCTTTGCTCCTGGAGCGCTCGACAAGATGGATGAGGCGATGCAGGGCCTCATCGACAAGAAACATCTCGCCGGCATCGTCACGCTGGTCGCGCGGAAGGGCAAGGTGGTGCAGCACAAGGCCTACGGCATGCAGGACGCCGACAGGCAGACGCCGATGCGCACCGACACCATCGCGCGCATTTATTCGATGACCAAGCCGATCACCGGCGTCGCGATGATGATGCTGTACGAGGAAGGCAAGTGGAAGCCCACCGATCCGATCGCGAAGCACATCCCGCAATTCGCGAACCTGAGGGTCGACGCGGGCGAAAAGGATGGCACGCCGATTCTCGAGGCGCCGGCGCACCCGCCGACGATGGG
>CAZEMI010000300.1:0-2870 GCA_964513235.1 uncultured Acidobacterium sp. | reverse complement strand
CCGCTTCGGCGCGGTCTCGCCGTAGCTCGCCTGATTGTTCGCGCGCGGCGGCGGATGCGGACGGGATCGGATTGGCCAGGGTGGCGAGTTGGGCGGCGAAGATAGTGGCCAGCGCCACGCGGGCATCGTCTGCCGGGACATCCGGCTTCAATTCCGCGGAGAACACCCCAACCGAGCCGCTCGGCCCACACAGCGACACGGCCAGCGCGGCGGGTGCCGTCGGGGTGGCGGCGCTGACACGCGGCACGTTCTCTCGGAAGGCGGCCGCGGTGAGGTTGGCGCTATCACGCGGGATGCGGCCGATGCGCGTGACCAGTTTCTGATCGAATCCGTGGCTCGCCACCGGCGACAACGAATTGCCATCGTTGGACGCGACCCACACGATGACGCCGCTGGCGTCGAGCGCGGCGGCGGCTCGATCGAGCGCGCCTGAGAGGGCGCCGGTATCCGCGAGCGACGACATGTCGGAACAGATCTCGCTCACTTCGAGCAGGGCTTTCAACGTCACGCCCGGTTCCACGAGCTCGACGATCCGTTCCACACGTTCCACGGGTTCCGCGGGTTTGGTTCTGTCGGGTTCCTTTGGCACTGGCTTCTTGATCGTTTGCGCGAGCTCCTCGCGCCACGCGTTGGGATCCTTTACGGGATCTGCCTTGGCGGGAGTCACCAGCAACAGCGCGATCGCGATCCACGTGACGGCGGCGGCGCCACCCAGCATGGCCTGTTCGCGGCGCAGGGCCGAAACGCGCCGGTCGTGGGCGGTGGCGAGCGTGGTGCGCGCCGTGTAAATCTGTTCGGCGGCAGCGGCCAGCAAATCGCGGACCTCAGTAAAGACGACGTCGCCGGCGAGCAGCGTTTCACCGCGGCGGGCGTACTCGCGCGAGCGGCGTTCGGCGGCCGCCAGCTGATCCACGGCATCGAGCGTCTCGGCGAGCGATCCGCCCCCTGGCGCCACGGCGGCGTCAAGGGCCACGAGGTGCTGGCGCAGGCTGTCGAGGAGCTGTTCGGAGCGGCGCGACCAGAAGGGCACGCCCTGACCAGGCGCCACGTAGGCGTACAGCGAAGCACGGAGATCCGGCAGGGCTTCGAGCGCCTGCCCCGCGGCTAGGTTGTGCGCGACCGACTCGCGATAGGCGCGTCCGAGGGAAGCCTCATTATCGACCGCGCGATACGCCGCGGCGGCCGTAATCAGGAGACCGACTATCAGCAATCCGAATCTCACCGGCTTGCGTGACATCGGAGAACAGGATAACAGGTTAAAACGAAGTTGGCAGTTGAAAGTTGACGGTGGCCAGTTGAGTGGTGAGTCCGGCAGTTGCCAGTTCTAGAACGTCGGCAGATACGGCGTGAGCCACTGCGCGATGATCGTGAAGCGGTTGGTGAAGATCAGCACGCCGATGACGATCATCAGCAGGCCGGAGACGATTTCGATCGCGTGGTAGTGACGGCGAATCTTGGAGAAGGCGGCGAAGAACTGGTTGATCGCCATCGCGGTGAGGAGGAACGGAATCGCGAGGCCGAGCGAATAGATCGAGAGCAGGACGATGCCCTGGTTCACCGACTCCTGCTGCGCGGCCACGAGGAGGATCGCCGAGAGAATCGGGCCGATGCACGGCGTCCAGCCGAACGCGAACGAGATGCCGACCACCACCGCGCCGATCATGCCGGCGGGTTTGGTGTTGGCCTGGACGCGCGCCTCGTTCAGCAGGAACGGGATCTTGAAGACCCCGATAGTGTGCAGGCCGAAAATGATCAGCAGCACGCCGGCGATCTTGCCGAAGATGGTGAGCCGTTCCATCAGGAACTGGCCGAGGTAGGTGGCCGACGCGCCGAGCGATACGAACACCAGCGAAAAGCCGAGGATGAAGAAGAGGGAGGTGATGATGACCTGCCGCTTCGCGGCTGCACTGACGCCGGTCGAGACCGCCACCGCGCCACCGGCCGTGACCGGCATGCCGCGCATCTCTTCGAGGGAGACCCCAGAGATAAACGACAGATACCCGGGAATCAATGGCAACACGCAGGGAGAAATGAAGCTCAGCACCCCCGCGATAAATGCTCCGAAGAGCGAAACGTTCTCCACGCTATTCCGATGCTCTTGAAATCTCTTCCGTTACAAGGCGCAGGGGAATCACCGTGGGCTGCGACATCTGCTCCATCTGGACGTTGTGCCCCTTCACGGGCGGCAGGTCCTGGAACATGGTGTCCCACTTCCAGCGCTCCATCGGGTTGCTGGTCTCGAGCCAGTGCTCGGCGCTGACCACGCGGTGGAACACCAGCTCGGCCAGGCCGGCGTACTCAGGACGCCCGGGCAGGCTGGCGGCCACGTCGGCGCGCACCTGCGCGGAGCTCGTGTAGGTGTAAGGCAGGCCAAGCGCCGCGGCCACGCTGGTCAGGATCTGCCAGTCTTCCACGGACTCACCAGGCGCGTTGATGGCCTTCGAGGCCGCCTGCACGATCCCCTGATCGTTGGTGTAGGTCGCGTCCTTCTCGACCCACGCTGCTCCCGGCAGCACGACGTCGGCAATCCTCGAGAGCGCGGTCTGCAGGACGCCCTGGTAGATGACCACGGGCAAACGGCCGGCCTTGCGCGCCTCGACGATCCACGAGACGTCGCCCATCGAGCCGTCGGGCCCCGGGTCGTGCACGTACAGCACCGACACGCGGCCCTGATCGATCGCCGAGACGAGCGCCGAGAGGTCGGCGTCACCGTCTGCCGTGGCGGTGACCGCCAGGCCAACATCCTTCGCCCCGGTGACGTTTGGCGCGTCGATCGCCGGCACGCGGAACTTCGTGTTCGCGGGCTGCTGCTTCTCGGTCCGCCGCCACGCCACGTGCACGTGCGGAGCGCCGCGGTCGCCCTTGAGATC
>CAZEMI010000299.1:0-36487 GCA_964513235.1 uncultured Acidobacterium sp. | reverse complement strand
ACATCGAGGCGATGCAGCGGTTTCGCCCGCAGGACGCCACCACTAATCCGTCGCTGCTGATGAAGGCGGCGCAACAGCCGGAATACCGGGAGCTGGTCGAAGCGGCGCTCGCCGATGCCGATCGGGCCCACCTTCGCCAGGGGCAAGGCGATGACGAGTCGAAGCGGACCGAAGCGTTCATGGATCGGCTGGCGGTGAATTTCGGCCGCGAAATTCTGAAGATCATTCCAGGCCGGGTGTCGACGGAGGTCGATGCGAGGCTCAGCTTCGACACCGCCGGCAGCGTCGCGAAGGCGCGCGAATTGATTGGGTTGTATGAGCGCGCGGGCATCGGCCGCGAGCGCATCCTGATCAAGGTGGGCTGCACGTGGGAAGGCATTCGTGCGGCCGGAGAGCTGGAGCGCGAGGGGATTCACTGCAACCTGACGCTGCTGTTCGGCTTCGCGCAGGCCGTGGCGTGCGCCGACGCGGGCGTGACGTTGATTTCTCCCTTCGTGGGCCGCATCTACGACTACTACAAGAAGGAGCACGGCGCGGACATTCCTGCCGCGGACGATCCAGGCGTGAAGTCGGTAACGCGGATCTACAACTACTACAAGAAATACGGCTACAAGACGCAGGTGATGGGTGCGAGCTTCCGCAAGGTGGAGCAGATCATCGACCTGGCGGGCTGCGACTTGTTGACGATCAGCCCCGACCTCCTCGAATCCCTGCAGAAGATGGACGGCGAGATCACGCCGCGCCTGACGCCCGAAGTGGCGCGGGCCTCCTCCGAAGAGCGGGTGAGCCTCGATGAGAAGGCGTTTCGCTGGCTGCACAACCAGGACCCGATGGCGGTCGACAAACTCTCGGAAGGCATTCGCCGCTTCGACGCCGACGCGCGCAAGCTCGAACAGTGGGCGGCGAGCGCTGTTGCCACGGCGTGACCCTTCGACTCACGGTTCCGGACCTGCGGTCCGGAACCGTTCGCTCAGGGCAAGCCCTCGAACTCCCTGACGACTCACCGCTGCGCGCGCTGGCCGCGCAATCACCCGCGCTGGTGGTCTTCCTGCGCTCGTTCGGCTGCACCTTTTGCCGCGAGGCCATGGCTGATGTCGCTGCCGCGCGGGACGAGATCCGCGCGACCGGTGCGGAAGTTGCGTTCGTTCACGGCGGCTCCGCGGCGGAAGCCGATCGCTGGTTTGCGAAGTACGGCCTCGGCGACGTGATTCGCATCAGCGATCCAACTCTGGCGCACTACCACGCGTTTGGACTCGGCCGCACCGGCGTGCAGGCGCTGGTCGATCCCAAGGTGTGGACGCGCGGCGCGGTGTGCGCGCTCTCGCATGGCTTCGGCGCGCAGACGCCCGAGATGAGGCGGCAGCTGCCCGGCATCTTTGTCGTGCAGGGTGATCGGATCCTGGCCGAGTATCGCCACCGTTCACCCGCCGACCGGCCGGATTATCTCCGGCTGGTGCGATCGGTGCAGCAGACGTCTTGAAGCTCGCTACAATAGAGGCACGCTAAGTAGTCCCCCACATCGTGTCGAAAGAGGATCGAATGATCCTGTCGTTGGAGGCCCCATGAAACTTCGTTCACTGGCACTGGCGATGATGCTCGCGCTGGCGGCATCAAGCCTGGCATTCGCACAAACCGGCGCCCAGCCGCCGCCGCCGCAGCAACCGCCGCCGCCGCAACCGCCCACGCCGCCTGAAGAACCACCAGTCTATGTAGAGCAGGTCGTGGTGACGGCGTCGCGGGTCGAGCAACAGCTGGTCAACGCGCCGGCTACCGTGTCGGTGGTGACCGCCGACGTGATTGCGTCGACGCCGTCGACCAACTACGCCGAGTTGCTCCGCTCGGTCCCGGGCGTGAACCTGTCGCAGACCTCCGCCCGCGACTTCAACATCACGATGCGCGGCGCCGCGTCGACGCTCGCCACCTCCACGCTGGCGCTGCTCGACGGCCGCAGCCTCTATCTCGACTTCTTTGGCTTCGTGGCGTGGGACCTGCTGCCCGTGAATCCCAACGAGCTCAAGCAGATCGAAGTCATTCGCGGACCCGCATCGGCGGTGTGGGGCGCCAACGCCCTGAATGGCGTGGTCAACTTCATCTCGAAGACGCCGCGCGAGCTCGACGGCAACAGCGCCACGCTGACGTTCGGTCAGTTCGGCCGCGACCCCGACGGCGGCGAGCAGCTCGAGTCGGGCACGCTCTTCGGCATCAACGCCACGCACGCTCGCGCGATCAACGATCGCTGGGCCTACAAGATCTCGGCGGGCGGTTATACGTCCGACGCGTTCGCGCGCCCCGTGGGCCCGATTCCGAACAACACCGGCACGCAGTACCCGAACTTCTCGAACCAAGGCACCACGCAGCCCAAGTTCGACACGCGCGTGGATTACGACGCGGCCAACTACAAGCTCGTGCTCGCGGCGGGCTATGCCGGCACCGACGGTATTTTTCACACCGGCATCGGTCCCTTCGACGCCACCGGCGTCGGCGTCGGCTACGGCACCCTGCGCTACTCGCGCGGCGGGCTGAAGTTCAATTTCTTCACCAACATCCTGAACGGCGACGCCAGCGGCCTGCTGGCCATCGGCACCAACGGCCGGCCGATCCCGTTCGCCTTCAACACCCGGTCCTACGATTTCGAGATCGGCAACATCAACACGCTCGGCTCGCGCAACGTGTTGAGCTACGGCGGCAACGTCCGCTTCAACACCTTCGATCTGTCGATTGCGCCGCGTGGTGACAACCGCGAGGAAATTGGCGTCTACGTCCAGGACGAACTGTTCCTGAACGACTACATCCGCCTGAATCTCGGCGCGCGCATCGACAAGTTCGGCAGCATCGAGGACCCGGTGTTCTCGCCGCGAGCGGCATTGATCCTCAAGCCGGCCGCCGATCACGCGTTCCGGGTGTCGTTCAACAAGGCGTTCCGCGCTCCGTCGCTGATCAACAACTACCTGGAAACGACGATCATCAACCAGCTGAACCTGGGCCTGATCAACCCGGCGCTGGCCGGCGTCACCTATAACTTCCCGGTCCGCGCCATCGGCAACGAATCGCTCACCGAGGAGTCCACGCAATCCTTCGAGGTGGCCTACACCGGCATCATCAACGACCGTGCCACGGTGAGCGCGGCGGTCTACTTCACGGAGAACCAGGACGAGATCTTCTTCACGCAGACCGGCCGCTATCGCGCCACAGCGCCGCCGCCCGGATGGCCGCTGCCCGCGGTCGTGCTCGAAGTGCTGCCGCCGCCGTGCGCGTCGGCCGTGTGCACCACCGGCGGCCTGCCGTCGGAGTTCAGCTACCGCAACCTCGGCACGGTGAAGAACAAGGGCTTCGAGCTCGGTGTCGACGGAGCCGTGAACCGCGCGTTGAACGTCTTTGCCAACTACTCATGGCAGGACGAGCCCGACCCCGACTTCGCGCTGTCGGAGGTCAACCTGCCGCCCACGCACCGGTTCAACGCCGGGTTCAATTTCACCCAGGGCCGCTTCCTTGGCAACATGTCGGTGAGCTACGTGGACGAAGCGTTCTGGCAGGACGTGCTCGATGCGCGCTTCGCGGGCCCGACCGACGCCTACACGCAAGTCAACGGCGCATTCGGCGTCCGCTTCGGCGGCGATCGCGTGACCGCCACGGTGAAGGCGATCAACCTGACGGACGAGGACATCCAGTCACATGTGTTTGGCGACTTCCTCAAGCGCCAGGTGATTGGGGAGTTACGTTTCCAATTCTGACCAGGCAAAAGGCAGAAGGCAGAAGGCAAAAAGAATGGAATTTACTTTTGCCTTTTGCCTTTTCCCTTGTGCCTTTCTATTGCGGCCAGCAGATCAGTCCCCTTGTGGTTGCGCATCTTCGCCCACAGGTCGCCCACCTTCTTCACCCGCTTCTCGATGGTGTCGATGGTGAAGTCCTGCGGCTTCGGCCGGTCGTGCACGTCCTTCCACGTCAACGGCGTTGAGACGCCCGCGAACGAGCTGCCACGCGCGGAGTAGGCGCACGCCAGCGTCTTGCCCTGGATGTTCTGCAGGTAATCGACGTAGACCGTGCCGTCTTTGCGCCGCTTCACCATGCGCTCGACGGTGGCGACCTTGGGATGTTTCGCCGCCACCATGGTCGCGATGATCTGGCAGAACAGCATGCCCGCTTCATACGGCGTGCCTGGGGGCAGCGGGATATAGACGTGAAGGCCCTCGGATCCCGACGTCTTGGGAAAGCCCTGCACCTTCACGCCAGCGAGCTCGTCTTCGACCCAATGCGCGACATCCAGAATCTGCGAAAACGTCGCGCCCGGCTGCGGATCGAGATCGATCGCGACTTGATCCGCCGAGTCGAGATCGTCCAGCGTCGAAAACCACGGGTCCATCGAAATCGAGGCGAGCTGCGCCATATAGAGCAGCGTCTTCAGCGATCCGCCGATCAACCGCGCCGGCACATCGTCATGGGGCAGCGTCTCGATGCGCACGCCCGGCGGCACCGGCTCCGGCGCGCGATGCTGGTAGAACGCCATGCCGTCCACGCCGTTGGGCAATCGCTTCATGACGAGCGGGCGGTTGTCGACGACTGGCAGGATGTACGGCGCCATGCGCGCGTAATGGCGAATCAGGTCGCCCTTGGTCTTCTTGATCGCCGGCCAGAAGACCTTATGAAGGTTGGTGACCTCGAGCTCGTCGCCGTCAGGTAGTTTCAGCCGCCCGTTCTTTCGCGCCTTCTCGAGGGAGTTGAGTTGATCGATTAGCGATTCAAGGTCCGCGGCGCTGAGTTTCTTTGCAGGCGCCGCGGTCGCGCCGGAGCGCCCGGAGGGCGCGAAGGCGGACGCGGAGGCGGATGGAACGGTGACTTCCTTCGGGAGTTTATCGTCGCGCAACCCAAGATATGCGGGATGCCGAAGGCGCCCATCGTCAGTGATTTCGGTGTAACGCACTTGCGCGACGAGGAGCGGCTTCACCCAATGCGGCTTCCCCTTGGCCGAGAGGAGCTTCGGCATCGGATTGAACGGACTTGTCGGCGATTCGATTCGCTTCAGCAGCTTCATGATTCGATCCAGCTCCGCGCCTTTGAACCCGGTACCGACTTCGCCGGCGTACCTGAGACTGCCCTGGTCGTGCGCGCCGAGAATCAGCGATCCGAAATGCTGCCGTGTGCCGCCGGGATCGGTCCAGCCGCACACCACGAACTCGTCCTGCCTGGTGAGCTTGAGCTTCATCCACTCGGGGCTGCGCCGGCCGGCCCGATACGGCGACCGTGAGAGCTTGACCATCAAGCCCTCCCAGTTCTCGGCTTCCGCCTGTTTCTTTAGCGCCGTGCCGTTGCCGATGGTCTGCGCGGTGAGGCGGACCAGATCCGACGCGGGCGGCTTGTGCGTCTTGAACAGGGCTTCGAGCAATTCGCGCCGCTCGGAGAGACACAGGTTGCGGAGATCGCGATCGCCGTCGCGCAGCAGGTCGAAGGCGACGAACGCGACCGGCTGCTCTTCAGGCGAGAGGATCTGTTTCTTTGAATTGAATCCGGGCACCGTGACGTGGATGCGGTGCTGGAGCCGCTGAAAACTGGCCGGCCGCATGTCCTCATCGAGCGCCACCACTTCACCGTCGAGGACGATCGGCGACGTGATCCTCTTCAACCACGTGCCGATGGCGTCGACGATGTCGGGGAACTGCGCGGTCTTCTCATTGCCGTTGCGCGACCACAAGCGGACCGCCGCCTTCGTTGTCGGTCCTTTCTGTGGCCCGGGCAACACCTCGACGATGGCGCGAATGCCATCGACTTTGGGCTCGTAGACGTAGGCCTTGTTGGTCAGGCTCGGCGGCTGCGACGGCAGGCTGGCCAGCATCGGCCGCAGATCCTTCGCGGAAAACATGTCAGTACGAATACCGGTCGTCGAACCATGGCTCGGCGCTGTTGGAGTAGCCGCGCGCCTCCCAGAATCCAGGTGTGTCGCCGGCAAGGAATTCGATCTTGCGAATCCACTTCGTGCCTTTCCACGCGTAGAGCTTCGGCGTGATCATCCGGCACGGGCCGCCGTGCTCCTGCGGCAGCGGCGCGCCCTCCCATGTGTGCACCAGCAACACGTCGTCTTCTACGGCGCGCGCGAGCGGCAGGTTGGTGGTGTAGGGAATGCGCGTGCCGGGCATGTGGTCGTAGCCGGTACAGAGCACGTGCGTCACCTCGGGCGCCGGTACTGCCATCTCCGCGATGGTGCGAAACCGCACGCCCTTCCACCGGTTGTCCATCCGGCTCCAGGTGGTCACGCAGTGGAAATCACTGACGTCCTCGACTTGCGGCAACTCGAGGAACTCCTGCCACGACAAGGAACAGGGACTCTCACAACGTCCTGCGATGTCGAGCCGCCAGGTATCAGGAGCTACCCGCGGGCTGTCGCCGAGGTCCAGGACCGGCCAGTTCGGCACCTGGCGCTGGCCCACCGGCAACTTCGGCATGCCATGGCGATTCTCCGGACCAGAACCCAGTGGTTCTCGTCCGTCGAACATCACGTTCACGCGGTCCGCATGCAGTTCGCGCTGGCGTTCGATATAGCGCAAACGCTTGGCGACGAGACTGTCCTGATTCATTCCTGCCCTCGCATTGACGATCGACTGACTGCCGATTTCGCGACTGTTTGGCGATTGCCAATCCGCCAATCGCCGATTCGATTCGTGAAATTGGCAATCGGCCATCGCCAAACAGTCTCCCAATCACCCAATCGCCCATCGACATTGTATGATTCTCCCGATGCGATTCGAGTTCGTCGTCCGGTCCGGCAAGGAACTGGGCCGGACGGTGGCGGTCAACACGGGACAGACCATCTCGCTGGGCCGCTTGAAGGGCTGCGATGTGGTGGTCGACGACGAGGCGGCGTCGCGCCGGCACTGCACGATCAGCGCCCGCGAAGACAGCTGCGTGGTGTCGGACCTGCAATCGGCCAACGGCACCTTCGTCAACGAGAAACGCATTGCCAGCGTCGAACTGCAGCGCGGCGACAAGATCCGGATTGGCTCGACGATCATCGAGCTGATCGACGTGAGCGCGATGGCGTCCGCCGCGCGCGCGGCGGTGAGCAACGGCACCACCACGTCGCTGAGCCTCGTGGAAGCGCGCAGCCAGACCATCGTGCAGCGCGCGGTCGACCCGACCAGGCTGGAGTTCCTCTCCCAGGTCTACAAGCGCAAGGACGAATCGAATCTCCTGGAGTCGGCGCAGAAATACCTGACCACCCTGCACAAGGTGTCGGAGATTCTCGCCCGCGCCAGCGGCGTGGAAGCGCTGTTTGATTCGATCGTCTCGGCCATTCTCGAGGTGAGCGGCGGCGATCGCGCCGCCATCATCATGCGGCCGAGAGAGGGCGACCCGAAAGACGTGAACATGGTGGCCGTCCGGACCAAGGACGGCAAGGGCTCCGGCGCGGTGATGCTGTCGCGCTCGGTGGTCAACGACGTGTTCGAGAAGGGCATCTCGGTGTTCACCGATGATGCGCTGGCCGACGACCGCTACGTGGGCGGCGAAAGCATCGTGCGGCAGCGCATCCGTTCGGTGATGTGCGCGCCGATGCGGACCACCGACCAGATCCTCGGCGTGCTGTACGTGGACAGCCAGATGGCGCGTGAATTCAGCGAGGCCGAGCTCGAGCTGCTGGCGGCGGTTGGCAATCAGGCCGGCATCGCGCTGCATCGCGCGCGCCTGATGGAGGAAGTTGAGAAGCTGTTTTTCGACGTCATGAGGGCGATTGCGTCACTCATCGACGCGAAAGACGGCTACACGCACAAGCATTCCGAACGCGTGGCGGCGTTCGGGGTCCGCCTCGCGCGACATCTGGGCTTCGACGCCGACGGCCGCGCCGTGGTCGAGCTCTCCGGCCTGCTCCATGATGTCGGCAAGATCGGCGTGCCGGACGCGATTCTCAATAAGCCCGGCAAGCTGACCGACGAGGAGTTCACGCAGATGCGGCTGCACCCGGTGCACGGCGCCCGCATCCTCGCCAACATCCAGAGCGCGAAGGTCGTGAGCATCCTGCCGGGCGTGAAGTATCACCACGAACGCTGGGACGGCAAAGGCTATCCCGACGGCTTGAAGGGCGAGGAGATCCCGCTGCTTGGCCGCGTACTCGGCGTGGCGGATTTCCTGGATGCGCTGACCTCGGACCGTTCCTATCGCAAGGGACTGGCGCTCGAAGAGGCGCTCAACATGGTGAAGGACCTGGAAGGGAAAGCCTTCGATCCGGTGGTGGTGAAAGCCGCCGTCGAGCTGCACGAGCGCGGCGAGCTGGCGCTGCCGGCGATGCCCAATCCCGACGTCACCAGGGTCGTCGCTACGTAGCTCTTATCCTCAAACCAACAGGCTTCGCGCCGTCAGCATCTCCGGCCGCAGCCCCGCGGCTTTCGCCAGGCGCTTCACGAGCGGTGGCGCGTCGACCCGCACCTTCCATTCATCGGCGCGCCCACCGAGAGCCGCCACCCACTCCGGCCACCACGGCGAAATGCGATTCGAGATCGGCTCGACGACGAGGACATGACGGGAATCGGGATCCGGGATCCGGGATCCGGGATCTGCCTTCTCCCGGTTCCCGGTTCCCGGAACCGGGAACCCGACATAGCTCATGATTTTCGCGAGCAGCGTCGCGCGCTCGCTGTTGGTCAACTCGTTCACGACAAATGCCGCCACCACGAACGACGTGTCGGCCGGAACACGCGTTCGCGACGCGTGACCGCGGCGAACATCCGAGGTAAGCCCGAACGACTTGTAAGTGAAGCGCGCTTCGTCGAGCGCCCATGGGTGGGTGTCGATGCCCATCACCTTGAGCGGCGGCGTTACGGATGTCGCCACCGCCGCGCCCGCAACGCCCGTGCCGCAGCCGAGGTCAACCACCGTGCCGCGATCGGGCGCGGCACCCAGCTCGCGCACGATGTGCTGGACGAGCAGGAAATGAATGGGCCCGTAATACATGGCAAACGCCGCGCGCTTGCCGGCGCCGTCGAGCGCCTTGTGACCGGCCAGCGCGGTCTCGCGGCGTTCGACATACGCCGACGACAGCGCCCTGAGCGCCCGCGTCACGTCGCTGAACCGCAGGTCGGCCAGGTGTCGTTGCTCTAAGGCCTGGAGCCACGACTGAGCCAATCGGTCGTTCGTCAATCGGTCGATTGTCGATAAGTTGGGGTGAGTGACGGGATTCGAACCCGCGACAGCCGGAGCCACAGTCCGGAGCTCTACCCCTGAGCTACACTCACCATAGGGTCGAAACTCGAATTATACCAACTATATAGTTCGACCAAAGGGGCCGGTCCAGCCATCGTGGGAAAGCGTAGATGTCTCGTCGACCCGTCCGCCGAAGCGCACAGCGCGAAAGCGGCAGGATCGGAGCGCGAAGGCGGAAGCTTAGCATGATCCCTTTCCTCGGACCGGCCGATCCGTTTCCTCCCGTCGAGCAGGCGCTCGATCACCCGGATGGTCTGCTGGCCGCCGGCGGCACGCTGACGCTGAAGCGCCTCGTCGAGGCCTACCGGCACGGCATCTTTCCGTGGTTCAACGACGGCGACCCGGTGCTGTGGTGGTCGCCTGATCCGCGCACCGTACTGGCGCCGCCGCGGCTCCATGTCTCGCATTCGCTGCGCAAGAAATTGAAGAAGGGCGCGTTCTTCGTCACCATCGACGCGGTGTTTGGCCGCGTGCTCGACGGCTGCGCCGCGCCGCGCGCCGCCGACTCGGGCACCTGGCTGACCGGTCACATGCGCCGCGCCTACACCTCGTTGCACCTGGCCGGGTTTGCCCACTCGATCGAAGTGTGGATGGACGGCGAGTTGGCCGGCGGCATGTACGGCGTCGCCATCGGCCGCATGTTCTTCGGCGAGTCGATGTTCTCGCGGCGCACCGACGCCTCGAAGATCGCCATGGCGCGGCTGGCCGTTCAACTGGACCGTTGGCAGGTGCCGCTGATCGACTGCCAGCTGGAGACAGAACACCTCCTCTCGCTCGGTGCCGAGCGCATGCCGCGCCGCCAGTTCGTGCGCGAAGTGGAGCGATTGGTCAGGGAACCCGACCCGGCCTGGCGGCTGGATGCGGACTTGCAGGGGGATGCCCAACACGCGCCGCGCACCCTCAAAAAGGGACCTGCGACCTGGGACTTGGGACTTGGGTAAAGCTCTTGCCCAAGCCCCAAGCCCCAAGCCCCAAGCCCCAAGCCCCAAGCCCCAAGACCCGTTATGATCAGTGAGTGGCCGAGCCAAAGGTCCATGACCACAGTGCCCCCGCCTCCGAAATCGAGGAGCGCGTCGAGCATCCAAGGTTATGGAAGGTGCTCCTGCACAATGACGACTTCACGACACAGGAATTCGTGGTCTGGGTGCTGGAGACGGTATTCAATATGCAGCCCGCTGACGCATACGCCGTGATGATGCACGTCCATCAATCGGGCGTGGGCGTGGCGGGCCTGTTTACGCGCGACGTGGCCGAAACCAAGGTGAAGGCGACCCAGCGGCTGGCCGAGCAACACGAGTATCCTTTGCTGGTCACCATCGAACCCGAAACCCGCGAGGTGCGCGAATGAGCCGCACGCCCGTGCCGTTTGCGCCCGACACGCTGGAAAGCATCCGCCGCGCCTTTCGCGTGGCCTCGGATCGCCGTCACGACCTCGTCTCGCTCGAGCACATGCTCCATGCCTTGATCGAAGATCCCCAGGCGCGCGACATCCTGACGCGTTGCCGCGTCGATCTCACGGCCCTCAAGACCGACCTGGAAGAGGTGCTCGACAAGGCCTTCACGCCGGTGCCCGGCCGCAAGGCGGTGAAGCCCGAGTCGACGCTCGGCTTCGATCGCGTGGTGGAGCGCGCCGTCGTGCATGCCGCCTCGTCCAGCGCGCAGCAGGTGGAGAGCGGCGCGCTGCTCGTCTTCCTGCTGCAGGAGGACGAAAGCCACGCCGCCTACTTCCTCCGCAAACAAGGGCTCGACCGCCTCAGCCTGCTGCGCGCCATCTCGCACGGCGCCGGCGACGCTTCGTCCCCGCGCCTGTCGCCCGACGGCGGCGAATCGCGCGTCGCGAATCCGCTCGAGGCCTACGCCACCGATTTGATCGCGAAGGCGGCCAAAGGTGGCATCGATCCGCTGATCGGCCGCCAGCTCGAGCTCGAGCGCATGGTGCAGGTGCTGTGCCGGCGGCGCAAGAACAACCCGCTGCTGGTCGGCGAACCGGGCGTGGGCAAGACCGCGCTGGCCGAAGGGCTGGCGCTGCGCATTCACCAGGGCGACGTCCCGGCGCCGCTGAAATCCGCGCAGGTGTTCGCGCTCGACATGGGCGCGCTCGTGGCCGGCACGCGCTACCGCGGCGACTTCGAAGAGCGCGTCAAGCAGGTGCTCGACGCCCTCGACAAGCAGACGCACGCCATTCTCTTTATCGACGAAATTCACACGCTGGTCGGCGCGGGATCCGCCTCGGGCGGCACGATGGACGCCGGCAACCTCCTCAAGCCGGCGCTCGCGTCCGGCACCTTGCGCTGCATCGGCTCGACGACGTTCTCGGACGTGAAGCAGTCGTTCGACAAGGACCGCGCGTTGTCGCGCCGGTTCCAGAAGATCGAGGTGCTCGAGCCGACGGAAGCCGAAACGGTGGAGATTCTCAAGGGCTTGAAGGGCGCCTACGAGTCCCATCACGGCGTCAGCTATCCGGACGACACCCTGGAAGCCGCCGTGACGTTGTCGACGCGGCATCTGAAGGATTTGCATCTTCCAGACAAGGCGATCGACGTGATCGATGAGGCGGGGGCGGCGAAGAAGCTCGAGCCGGGGGCGGGGAGCGGCGAGCCGGGAGCCGCAACGCTTGAAGTCACCGTCGCGGATGTCGAGAAGATCGTCGCGAAGATCGCGCGCGTGCCAGTGCAGGCCGTCTCGAGCGACGACAAGGTGGCGCTCAAGCATCTCGATACCGAGTTGAAGGCGGTGATCTTCGGACAGGACGCGGCGATCGACGAGGTCGCCTCGGCGATCAAGCTGTCGCGCTCGGGATTGCGCGCGCCCGACAAGCCGATGGGCAGTTTCCTGTTCGCGGGGCCCACCGGCGTCGGCAAGACCGAGCTGGCGCGGCAGCTGGCGCGGGTGTTGAAAGTCGAGTTCCTGCGCTTCGACATGTCCGAGTACATGGAAAAGCACGCGGTGTCGCGGCTGATCGGCGCGCCGCCGGGCTACGTCGGCTACGAGGAGGGCGGCCTGCTGATCGATGCGGTCCGCAAGTCACCGCATGCCGTGCTCCTGCTTGACGAGATCGAGAAGGCGCATCCGGACCTGTTTGCCATCCTGCTGCAGGTGATGGATCACGCCACGCTCACGGATACGCACGGTCGCCACGCCGACTTCCGTCACGTCATCCTGATCATGACGACCAATGCCGGCGCGCGCGATCTGTCGGGCCGGCACATGGGCTTCTTCGAGGTGTCGCACAGCAGCAAGGCCACCGGCGTGATCGAGCGGATGTTCTCGCCCGAGTTCCGCAACCGTCTCGATGCCATCGTCAATTTCACGGCGCTCGGTACGCGCGAGGTCGAGCTCGTGGTGGACAAGCACGTCGGCGAGCTGCGCCAGCTGGTGGCCGGCCGCAAGATCACCATCGAGCTCACGCCCGCGGCGCGCGCCTGGCTGGCCGAGAAAGGCTTCGACCGCGCTTTCGGCGCGCGGCCCATGGCCCGCCTGGTCGAGAAGACGATCAAAAAACCGCTCTCGGAGTTATTGCTCTTCGGCGAAATCAAGGACGAAGGCCGCGTCATCGTCGACGTGCATGACGACGGCCTCCAGGTCAAACAGGCTTAGGGGCTGGGGGCTTGGGTCCTGGGGCTTGGGGCCTGGGTCTTTCTTACCCAAGTCCCCAAGTCCCAAGTCCCAAGTCCCAAGTCCCAAGTCCCAAGTCCCAAGTCCCCAGTCCCAAGTCCCAAGTCCCAAGTCCCCAAGTCCCTAAAACGTCAAGCGCCCGCCAACCTGGAACGCGCGCGGCCCGCCCGAACCGAAGACCTGCGAGGCGCGGTTGGTCGGCTGGCCGAAGGTGGCCGTGTTGCTCAAGTTGTAGCTGAAGCTTCCGAGGTTCGCCACGTTGAAGACGTTGAACCCCTCGACAAACACGGCGAGCTTCGTCGTGTTCCGCAGATTGAACGTCTTGGTGATGCGGACGTCCTGCGAGCTGAAGCTGTCGCCCAGTTGGTAGCTGGCCGGCAGCGTCAGCGGCGCGATCAGCTGGTTGCGCGCGTCCCTGGTGCCGGCATATTGCTGGTTGAACGCTGCCACGGCCGCGGCCAGGTCGTCCTCATTGCAGCCAAAGTTGAAGCAGTTGAAGTCCACGCCCGGGATCGGCGTCGTGGTGGTGCCGTCGCCGTCGAGATCGAGGTTGGAGATGGTCGGCATCACCGGCGAGCGGCTGGCCATTGCCGAGATGATGCCGATCTGGATGTTGCCCGGCAGATCGGCCAGCGCCGACACGTTCAACAGGTGGCGGGCGCCGCTGGGACCATAGCTCTCGAAATAGTTATCGAGGTTCGAAATGCCGTTGATGCCGTCGCGTTTGGTCAACGCGTACGACACGCCGAACAGGTAGCGGTTCGAGAAGCGCTTGTCGAGCTTGGTCAGCAGCGCCGTGTAGCGCTCCTTGCCGCCGGGTGTCCAGAACGTGATCGCACCGGTCGAGCACTGCGCGTTCGGGTTGGCGGCTTCCGCGGCGCTCGCGCACCGCCGAATGACCGGCGTCTGAACGCCGTTGATAAACCGGTTGAAACGATTCCAGTCGAGCGACCCCAGCAGCGTATCGTCGAAGTTGCGCCGGACCAGTTCGGCGCCCAGCACCATGTTGCCCGGCAACTCGCGCTGGATGCCGAGGCTCATGTGCAGCGCGTGCTGCACCGGGAACTCGAGCGGATACAGATCGGTCGCCGTCTTGCCGATCTGGATGTTGCGGACCGACAGATCGTCGCCCTGCGGCGCCAGCGCCGCTTGCAGCCCGCCGATCTGCGCGTCGTAGATCTGCATGAACTGGCCGACGGTCATGTTAGTGACCTGTCCGCTCGCCGGCAGCGACGCGCCGACCGGCACCGGCTGGCCGGTGTTGAGATTGATGATGCCGGGGAAAATATTGGTGAAGGCGGTGTGCGGCACCTGGAGGCGGCCGTTGCCGATCGGCCCGATCGCCGCGCGCTCGCGCAGCCGGCGCCACAGCAATTCCGTTTCCCAGTACAACCCCGCCCCGCCGCGCACCACGGTCTTGCTGTCGTCGTCGAGCGTCCACGCGAAGCCGACGGCCGGTGAGAAGTTGTTGTAGTTGTTGTGCGTCGGGCTGAGGTCGCTGCCGTACAACGGTGCCAGGTACGCCGGCTTGTCGAGATCGCGATTCACGAGCGTGCTCTCGAAGTTCCACGCGAGGCCGTAATTGATCGTCAGGCGATCGCGAACCCGCCACGTGTCCTGCGCGTAGACCCGCACGCGGCTGTTCACCTTCGCCTTGTCGACGTTGTACGGCGGCGGCTGCCCCGGATCGCCAATGCCGACTGCGGCGCCCGCTAACGGCAGGTTCATCAGATCGGTGCCCGTCCGGATCGTCGTCGGCAGCCTCGGGAATAGCGCGCCGATGATCGGCGCCGGCGCCAGGCCGCGAATGAACTCGGGCGAGAAGCCCACTGTGCAGGCGGGATCGCAGAAGCCCCAGAAGCCGGTGCCTGGCGCGTACTCGAACTCACCGCCGAAGCGGAGGCGATGTTCGCCCTTGACCCACGTCAGGGTGTTGACCAGCGTGACGCGATTCAGATCGCGGCCCTGGGTGGCGTTCGACGTGTTGCCGACCTGGACGTTGGTGCCGTTGATGCTCAGCTGCGGGAAGCCAAGACCGATGCAATCGCCGCACGTGGCCTCGTTCGAGAACAGGTTCCGGTTATGCCAGTTGGTGAAATTGAAGCGGAAGTCATTCAGCAGACGCGGCGTGAAGATCGACGTCAGGCCGACCACGGCCTGCTGGGACCGGTTGACGTTGCGCAGCCAGTTCGAGGGCAGCGTTGGCGTCGAGCCGCTCGGCCCGAAGCCGCTGTTCTTGTCGTGCGAGTAACGCACGAACGCCGAGTGGTTGTTCGACCCCTTCCAGTCGATGCGCCCGCTGATCAGGTGTCCGCTGTAGGGATTCGGGAACACGCCGCCCAGCGAGCTGGCCGACGCCAGGTTCGGCTGGAACGACACCACGCCTTCCTGATCGGTGTGCTCGTAGTTGCCGAAGAAGAACAGCTTGTCATGGCGAATCGGCCCGCCGATCCACACGCCGGGATTGCGCCGCGCGAATTCCGGATCGGGGGTAATCGGATCCCGCCGCAGCGCGGGATAGGCCGCCATGTCGTTGTTGCGGAAGAAGAAGTACCCGGACCCGCGCATGTCATTGGTGCCGGTGCGGGTGACGATGTTCACCGCGCCGACGCTGGTGATGCCGGTCGAGAGATCGAAATTCGCCGACGACAACTGGAACTCCTCTACCACTTCCTGCGAGAAGTTCATGCCCGTGTCGCCTTCGATGTTGTTGCGGATGTTGCCGCCGTCAACCGTGATCGCGGTCTTGTTGGAATCGCCGCCGAGGATGGAGACCGAAAACAGCGAGTTTCTCTGCGAGGTTGAGCCGGGGCTCGCCGTGACGCCGGGCTCGAGGAACGCCAGCTGCAGGAAGCTGCGGCCGTTGAGCGGCAGCTCCTGGATTTCCTGCCGCGTGATGACGCCGGTTACGGCGTGCTGTTCGGTTTCAAGGTGTACGGCATTGGCGGCCACGTTGACGACCTCGGAGGCGGCACCCACGTCCATGCGCATCTCGACGGTGGCGACGCGGCCGGTGGAGACCACGACTTCCGTCTGCTGCGTGCGGAATCCGGAGAGTTCGGCCCTGACCTCGTATGTGCCGACGGCCAGAGCGGGGGCCGAGAAGGCGCCGTGGTCGTCGGACGTGATGTGGCGCTCGGCGCCCGTCGCGACGTGACGAATCGAGATTGACGCGCCCGGCACGACGGCGTCGGATTGATCTCGAACAGTGCCCGAAATAGTACCGACCGGGGCCTGCGCCCACGCCGTTGTCGCCATCAGAACTGCCAGACAGGCTCCGAAGATGCGGTGTCTCATAGGCTCCCTCTCACGCTGCCGATTATCTGTCCGCGGGCGGCGAAGTCAAGGGTGAGGTTGAGGCATAATCGCGCTCGTGGAATTACCAGTCTTCCTGTCTTTCCTCGCGACCGGTGTCGTCATGGGCGCGATTGTGTGGCAGCGCCGCGTTGGGCGCGGCAGCGCGCTGGGCGGGCTCGAGTGGGGATCGGCCGCCGATCACACCATCGGCTACTTCCCGGTGTCGGATTTGCTGCTCGGCCAGGAGGCGGCCGGCGGCCTGCACGCGCTCAGGCTCGACACCGGCGCGCCGGTGTGGGAAGCGCGGCCCGCGCGAGCCGACTGCAAGAACCCGAAAGATTGCGTGCAGGCGCAGTCGGCGGCGATCACGCTGATTCCGGGCGCCGTGTTTTCCGGCACGACCAATGGGATTATGCGCGCCTACGACACCGCCGACGGCCGTGTGCTGTGGACCTACGACGCCAACCAGCCGTACACGACCGTGAACGGCGTCACCGCGAAAGGCGGCTCGTTCAACGGGCCCGGTCCCGTCATCGCCGGCGGGATGCTGTTCATGAATTCCGGCTACAGCTACCTGGGCTTCGGTGCGTCCGGCAACGTGCTGCTCGCTTTTTCACCGCAGTAAACTGGCGCGATGGAAATTGCCCGGGAGCGGTTTCTAGACGACTCGCGCACGTATCACCTGACCATTGGCGTCCGCAGCCGCACGACCGAGGCCCACAGCCTCCTCACGGCGCTGACGCCCGACGAGCGTGAGCAGGTCAACTCCGCGATCGTCGCAGCCATGGACCAAATCGAGCGCATCGTCCGGACGCACCTCGCCCCGCCGAAATAGATGACGCGCGTGCTCTTCGGCGCTCGCGCCGTCGTGGGATGCGCTGCTGCTGTTCGGCCTGTAAACGGGGCCATGCCCCGGCCTGTAGCTAAAGCCTGAATCGGATCCCTCGTGGTGCGGTGTGGTACATTTCCCGCTCGTTTTGTAGGAGGACTCTGCATGAGCGGACGTTTCCCGGGCTTCGCCCGTCTCCCCCTGGCAGCCGTGTTGGCCTTGTGCGCCGTCGCGACCTCGGATTCCCTGGTCGCGAAAGCGGAGCAGCAGCGGCCTGCGACGGCCGCGGCGGCCGCGCCGGCGCCGGCTGATCCCTTTCCCGGCCTGAAGTTCCGCAACATCGGTCCGGCCACCATGGGCGGCCGCGTCGACGATCTCGCCGTGCTGGAGTCGAACCCGGCGGTCTTCTACGTCGGCACCGCCACGGGCGGGTTGTGGAAGACCGTGAACAACGGCACCACGTGGACCGTGCACTTCGACGACCTGGATGACGTGGTATCGATCGGCGACATCGCGATCAATCCGAACGACGCCAACACCGTGTGGGTCGGCAGCGGCGAGAACAACAACCGCCAAAGCGGCTCGTGGGGCAACGGCCTCTACAAGTCCACCGACGGCGGCGAGACGTGGCAGCACATGGGCCTTGCCTCGTCCAGGCACATCGCGCGCATCATCGTCGATCCGGTCGATCATGACGTGGTGTATGTCGCCGCGCTCGGCAGCTTGTGGGGCACCGGCGGCGAGCGAGGCGTCTACAAGACCACCGACGGCGGACTGAACTGGACGCGCGTGCTCGAGGTCAACGACGACACCGGCGCCACCGAGCTGGTGATGGATCCCTCGAACAACAAGGTGCTGTATGCGGCGACCTATCAGCGCCGCCGCGCGACGTGGGGCTTCAGCGGCGGCGGCCCGGGCAGCGCGATGTGGAAGTCGAGCGACGCCGGCCGCACCTGGACGAAGCTGACCCAGGGCGTGCCGTCGGGCCCGCTCGGCCGCATCGGCATGGACGTCTACCGCGCCAATCCCAACATTCTCTACGCGCGCATCGAGCATGAAAAAGAGAGCGGCACGTATCGATCGGACGACGCGGGTCTCAGCTGGCGCAAGATGTCGAACGTCAACCCGCGGCCGATGTACTTCAGCCAGGTCCGGATCGATCCGAACAACGACCTGCGCGTCTACGTGCTTGGCGTGCAGATCCACATCTCGGACGACGGCGGCAAGACGTTCATCCAGAACGGCGCGCTGCACTCGGACCATCACGCGATGTGGATCAACCCGAAGAACTCGAACCACCTCATCGACGGCACCGACGGCGGCATCGGGATCAGCTGGGACAAGGGCGCGAACTGGGAGGCCGTCTACAACATGGACCTCGGGCAGTTCTACCACGTCACCTACGACATGGAGACGCCGTACAACGTCTGCGGCGGCCTGCAGGACAACTACACCTGGTGCGGCCCCACGGCGGTTCGCAGCCGGACCGGCATGGCCAACGATCAGTGGTTCCAGATTCACGGCGGCGACGGCTTCGAGGCGCAGATCGATCCGAAGAACTCGCGCATCATCTACGCCGAGTCGCAGGACGGCAACATTTCGCGCGTCGACAAGGTCAGCAACGAGCGCAAGTCGATCCGCCCGTTGCCGGCGCGCGGGGAAGCGCCGCTACGCTGGAACTGGAACACGCCCATCCTGATGTCGCCGCACGATCCGGCGACGATTTACGTGGGTGCCAACAAGGTGTTCAAGTCCACCGATCGCGGCCAGTCGTGGACGGCGATCAGCCCCGATCTCACGCACGCCACCGACCGCGATGGCCTGAGACTGATGGGCCAGACCGGCAAGGAATTCACCATCGCCAGAAACGACGGTGTGCAGTCCTACGGCAACATCGTGCAGCTGGCCGAGTCGCCGAAGAACCCGGGCGTGCTCTACGCAGGGACCGACGACGGCAAGGTGCACATGACGAAGGACGGCAAGACCTGGACCGACATTACCAACCGGTTCAAGGGCGTGCCGGCCAACGCCTATGTGTCGCGGCTGTCGGCGTCCGCGCACGACGTGAACGTGGTGTATGCGACCTTCGACAACCATCGCGCCGATGATTACGGCACGTATGTGTATGCGAGCGTCGATGGCGGTAACAACTTCCGCTCGATCGGCGAGGGCATTCCGAAGGGCCACACCGTGACGGCGATGGCCGAGGATCCGAAGAATCCCAGCGTGCTGTATTCCGGATCCGAGTTCGGGTTGTTCGTCAGCCCGGATCGCGGCGGCCGCTGGATGCGGGTGAAGTCGAACCTGCCGACGGTGCCGATCCACGAGATCGTCATTCACCCCCGCGACAACGACATGATCGTCGCCACCCACGGGCGCAGCATCTGGATCCTCGACGACATCACGCCGCTGCAGCAGCAGGCCGAGGCGATGAGGACCGACGCGTTCCTGTTCGACATGCGCGGCGCGATGCAGTTCAACCAGGCCAACGATCGTGGGTTCGTGGCCAACAAGCCGTTCTTCGGGAAGAACCCGGCGTATGGCGCGGCGATCAGCTATTACCTGTCGAAGCCGCAGACCAATGTCGCGCTGCGCATCCGCGACGCCTCGGGCACGCAGGTGCGTGAGATCACCGGCGACGATCTGAGCGAGGCCCGCGGCGCCGGGATCAACCGCGTCTACTGGGATCTGCGTCACCAGCCGTTGACGCCACTTGCGGGCCAGCCGGCCGGTGGTGGTGGCGGTGGCGGCGGCGGGTTCGGCGGCGGTGGCAACAACGGGCCGAACGTGTTGCCCGGTGACTACCGCGTCACGCTCGTCGTCGACGGCAGGGACGTGGCGACCAGGACGGTGCGCGTCAGCGGCGACAAGGACATGCCGATGACCGATGCGGAGCGCAAGACCTGGCACGACACGGCGCTCAACCTGCACGCCCTGCAGCGGGTGGCCAATAGCGCCGCGGAAGCGGTCAATCAGCTGGCCACGCAACTGAGCGCCGTAGACGCGTTGCTGAAGTCGGCGTCGAACGCGCCGGCGCCCGCGAAGGCGGCCGTGACCGACGCCAACACGAAGCTCGCGGATCTGCGCCGCCGGCTGGGACTGAACCAGCAGCAGGGCGGTGGTGGGGGCGGCGGTTTCGGTGGCCAGCAGGACAACGTCCGCGGTCAGCTGGGCCAGGTGAAGGGCCAGGTCATGAACTCGACCTCGATGCCAACCGCGCAGCAGATCCGCCGGGCCGGCGAACTGCGTGAGGACGCGGAGAAGGTGCTCGCCGATACCAACGCCCTAATTGCGGCCGTGCCCGCGATCTATGACGCACTGGGCGCCTCGGGAGTGAAGCCGGCGGCTCTCAAGCCCGTCGGCCCGCTCCCGGCAATTCGCTAAGTTGGGGTCAGACTTCGATTTTTAGCGAATCGCTAAGAAGGGGTCAGACCAAATTCAAATTTCGCTAATTTTCGAGGTCTGACCCCAAGTTAGCGAAATTCGGGGAGGCACGGAAATGAGACCAGCCGTCAAGATTCCGTACGGCGGCAAGTCGACGGCGATCTTTGGGCTGGTCATCATCACTATCTTCTGGGTCGGCACGTCCCAGCGCAGCGCGACCGAGCTGTCGGAAGCGTATTCCAGCGAATACAGCAAGAACGACAACCTCGCCCTGGCGCTCGATGTGCAGACCAACCAGCTGCTCACGGGCATCGATAATTTCCTGCTCCTCATCAAGGATCAGTACGAACAAACCCAGCCGCGCATTCCGCTGCGACGGCTGGTGGCGCCCGCCTTCGCCAACAATTCGTCCATCACCTTCGTCGGTGTCACCAACGATCGCGGCGACGTGGTGGAGTCGCTCGCGGAATTTGCGCCGACCAACGTCGTCGACCGCGAGTTCTTCCGGACGCAGCGGCAATCCGACCTGGGCCGGCTGCTCATCTCCGAGCCGGTGCTGGGCCGCGTCAGCGGCCGCTGGGCGATCACCCTGACCAGGCGCGTCAACCAGCCTGATGGCGGGTTTGCCGGCATCGTCGCGATTTCGATCGAGCCGCAGTACTTGACCGAGCTGTTTGCGACCACCACGCTCGGGCCCCTGGACGTGATGTCGCTGGTGCTCACCAACGGCATCACGCTGGCGCGGCGGCGCGGTGAGGCCATTTCGTTCGGCGAGGACATCTCGCAGTCGCAGATGATCGGGCAGCAGAAGGTCACGCCCTCTGGCAATTTTGCCGGCCCCGGCGGCCTCGACGGTGAGACCCGGATCTTCAGCTATCGCACCATGCGCGACTATCCGGTGATTGTCACCGTGGGCACACTCGAACGCGACGCGCTGGCGGCGGTGCGGGCGCGCGGGCAAACCTACTTCGCGGTGTCGGTCCTGCTCACGATTCTCGTCGCCACCGGCTGCACGGTCGGCATCCTGCTGCTGGCGAGGAACGAGCGATCGAGCCAGCGGTTGCGCGAGCAGGCCTCACTCCTGGACAAGGCCCAGGACGCCATCCTGGTCACCGATCTGCAGCGCCGATTGACCTTCTGGAACAAGAGCGCAGAGCGCCTCTACGGATGGACGGCCGACGAGGCGATCGGCCGTTCGGTCACCGATTTGTTCTATCCGGACGGCGACGCCCGTGAAGTGCAGCAGGCCTTCCAGGACGTGATGAAGAACGGCGAGTGGACCGGCGAGCTGCAGCCCCACACCAGGGCCGGCCGGCGCGTGACCATCGAGAGCCGCTGGACGCTGGTGCGCGACGGCGCGGGCGAGGCCCGGAGCATTCTGTCGATCAACACCGATGTGACCGATCGGCGGCACCTGGAGCAGCAGTTCTATCGCGCGCAGCGCCTCGAAAGCATCGGGACGCTGGCCGGCGGCATCGCGCACGATTTGAACAACGTGCTGGCGCCGATCATGCTCGGCATGGGCGTGCTGAAGGACCGCCTCACCGACGACGACAGCCGCGACGTGCTGGCGACGATTTCCACCAGCGCCAAGCGCGGCGCCGAGATGGTGGCCCAGGTGTTGTCGTTCGCGCGCGGCCAGGAAGGCAAGCGCGTGGAGATCCGCGTCGACGAACTGGTTGCCGACGTGGTGCGGATTGCGCGGGACACGTTCCCAAAAAACATCGACCTGGTGACGCTGGTCGATCCGCTGGTGCCGCCGATTATCGGCGACCCGACGCAGTTCCACCAGGTGCTCGTGAACCTGTGCGTAAACGCGCGGGATGCCATGCCGGACGGCGGCACGCTCACGCTCTCGGCACACGCCGTGGGTCATTACGTGGTGATCGGCGTGGACGACACCGGCAGCGGCATCGCGGCGGCGGTGATCGACAAGATCTTCGATCCGTTCTTCACGACCAAAGACGCGGGCAAGGGCACGGGTCTGGGCCTGTCGACGTCGCAGACCATCGTGCGCAGTCACGGCGGCCGCATCGAGGTGACGAGCGAGGCGAATCGCGGGACGCGCTTCGCGATCTATCTGCCGGTGGCGCCCCGTACCCTGGGCCTCGCCGCGGCCGGCGAGGACGCGCCGCCGCCGCGCGGCAGCGGCCAGACCATTCTCGTCGTGGACGACGAGCCGTCGGTGAGGCTCGTGCTCAGGACCGCGCTGGAGCGGGCCGGCTACCGGGTGCTGTCGGCGTCCAACGGCCGGGAAGCCATTGACGTCTACAGGGCACAGCCGCCTGGCGCGGTCGCCGCGGTGCTGCTCGACATGATGATGCCGGTGATGGGCGGCATGCCCGCCATCCAGGAGCTGATGAAGATCAACCCGCACGTGCGCATCATTGCCGCGAGCGGGATTCCCGACAACGAGGCGACGGCAAAAGCGGCGGGGAGGCAGGTGCGTCAGTTTCTCGCGAAACCGTTCAGCACCGACAAACTGCTACGCGCGGTCGGACAAGTGGTGGCAGGCTAGCGATGAGTGACATTTACCCGGTCCGGTGGCGACCGCCAACCGCCAACCGGTAAATGAGCAATACCGCAACGGCGCCAAGCAGCGCCATAATGAAGCCCGTGGGCTCATTGGCCGTATACAGGCCCAGCGCGCGCCCGATGAAACCGCCAAGCAGCGCGCCAACGATGCCAAGCGCCATCGTCACGATAATGCCGCCCGGATCCCGGCCCGGCATCAACAGCTTGGCAATCGCGCCGACGATCAAACCGAAGACGATCCATCCCAAAATGCCCATCTCATACCTCACTATGAGGGTCATGAACGCCCCCACGACCCCGTAAAGGAGCAAGCGACGTGCCGAAATAATCGGCAGCCCGGCACTCAGTCCGAGAGGTGGCTTGCTCCTTTTGCGCGATCGGGTTCCTCCCGGCGCGCACCCGCCCATCGGCATCCAAGGCGCGCGGCACTCGGCACGTCGCTCGTCGGCACAGGGTATGCACCTGGGAAGGTATGTCTCCCTCGTGGAACAGCTCGGGCGTGCTTGGCGGCCCGGACCGGCGCCAATTCGATCGCCGCGGCTGGGATCGAGGCACGGCGGACCGGCGCCGGCAGAAGCGACGCCGGCACGTGCGGACGGCCGTGCTGGCCGCCGCGATGTCTGGGGCGCCGATGGCGCCCTCCCTGATCGCGATCTTCCCGGCGAAGGTGCTTCACCCACACGTCGACGTCGCCACCGAGTTCGAGGTGGTGCCGCCGAACGAAGCCTACGAAGCGATCATCCAGGAAGCGGCCGCGGAATACGACGTCGATCCCGCGCTAATCCGCGCCGTCATGCAGGCGGAATCCGCCTTTCATCCGTATGCGGTGTCCCGCGCCGGCGCCGAAGGGTTGATGCAATTGATGCCCGCGCTGGCGGATGAAATGGGCGTCAGCGATTCGTTCGATCCGCGCGAGAACATCATGGGCGGCGTGCGCTACCTGAAGCGGCTGCTCGACTATCACAACGGCGATCTCGATCTGGCGCTGGCGAGCTACAACGCCGGTCCAGGGAACGTCGAGCGGTACGGGGGCGTGCCGCCGTTCCGCGAAACCCGCAAGTACGTCAAGACGATCAAGGCGCTCTATAAACGGAGCAAGCGATCGTCGAATGCGGATTAGCGACTGTTGAGTTGTTAACGATGTAAAGATTGGGCCCGGATGCGCGCCAGCTCGAGATCCGTACGCTAGGATTTCGCCATGCGCACCCTCATCGCCGGCCTTGCTGTGATCGCGTCCGCGTCGATCGCATCGGCGCAGGACTGGAACCAGTGGCGTGGTCCTGCTCGGGATGGCGTCATTCCCGCCGCGGTGATACCGAAACAGTGGCCGGCGGCGGTGACGCGCGGCTGGTCGGTCGACATTGGCGAAGGCTATTCGTCGCCGGTCGTGGCCAACGGCCGCGCGTTCGTGCACAGCCGCCGCGACCCAGAGGAGATCGTCAGCGCGATCGATCTCGCCACGGGGAAGATCGCGTGGCAGCGCAAATACACTTCTGAGTTCAAGAAGAATCAGTACGCCACGCAGATGGCGAAGGGTCCCAACTCGACGCCGCTCATCGTCGGCTCTCGATTGTTTACGTTGGGCGTCACCGGAATTCTCACCGCCTGGAACATCGCCGATGGGAGCGTGGCGTGGCGGAATGACTATTCGGCCTCAATCGATACGTCGCAACTGTTCTGCGGTACCGCGATGTCGCCGATGCTCGAGGGCGGCGCGGTGATCGTACAAGTAGGCAGTGATGTCCACGGTGGCCGCGTGCTCGCACTCGATCCTGCCACTGGCAAAGAGCGCTGGACGTCGAAGGGCCTGGGGCCGGGTTACGCATCACCGCTCGCAGTGACGGTCGATAGCGTTCGCCAGATCATCACCATGACCAACGCGTCGATCATCGGCATCGATGCGGCGAACGGGGCCGCGTTGTGGTCGATTCCATTTCCCGATGAGTGGCACGAGAACATCGTCACGCCGATCTGGACGGGCAGCGCGCTGATCGTTTCAGGCACGCGGCAGGGGACGCATGCCTACGCGCTCGCGCGCGCGGGCGCCGCGTGGCTGCCGAAGCAGCTCTGGAAGAATGCCGAGGTGACGATGTACACGGCGTCGCCCGTGTTTGCGGATGGGGTCCTCTACGGCCTGTCGAACAAGCGGCGTGGCCACTTCGTTGCGCTCGATGCCGCCACCGGCGCCGTCAAGTGGGCCACGCAGGGCCGCGACGGCAACCATGCCTCGATCCTGCAGACCCGGGAACACCTGCTGTTCCTGACCGACGGCGGCGTGCTCGTCGTCGCCCGGCGTACGCCGGAAGGCTTCAAGGAAGAGCGCCGCTACGAGATCGGCAGGAGCGCGACGTGGGCGGTACCCGTGCTGTTGCCGGACGGTCTGCTCGTTCGCGAAGCGACGGGCGTCGTGAAACTGACCTGGGCGGCAAACCGCGCCGGCGATCACGTTCAGGGCTTGCCGCGCTGACAGTTCTGCTTGTTGACGCCGGATCTTGCACTGTGATACCAACGGCGCAGCGTTTTCATCCACTGTCGATGTCGTCCCTATCATCCAACCGTTTCATGGGTCGCCCCGCCCTCTTGTCATCCGTTGAATCGCGTTTGTCGAATGGAGGTCCGTATGCGCAGGGTACTTGTCGCGGCGTGTGTGGTGGTGTGGGTCCTGACGCCGCTGCCCGCCGTGGCTCAGCTCAGCGACTCGTCGATCAGGGGAACGGTGAAAGACGAGTCCGGTGCCGTTCTTCCGGGGGCGACGGTGGTCGTCACCAACGAACAGAGTGGCATCTTCCGGCAGGTCGTGAGCAATGCTGACGGCTCGTATTTCATTACCGGCGTCATTCCGGGGTCCTACCTCATCACTGCGGAACTCGACGGGTTCCGGAAGTATGCCCGGCCGGGAATCCTGCTGGAGCTTGGAAAAACGAGCACGCTCGAGATCGTGCTGCCGGTCGGCGGACTCGAGGAAGTCATCACCGTCACGACCGAGAGCCCGCTGGTCGATCTGACCTCGAAACAGGTGGGCGGCAACGTGACCGCGGGAGAGCTGACCGGGCTGCCCAGCGGCACCCGCAGCTGGCTGGGCTTCGTCGGGCTGCTGCCCGGCATCCAGGTGCAGAGCACGTCGGTGTCGTTCGGCGGCGATTCGATCAACGTCAACGGCCAGAGCAACCGCAACAACAACTTCACGGTGGACGGAGGCGGCAACAACGATGACTACCTGGGACAGGCGTTCGGCGGCCAGACGCGCCTGGCGCTCGAGGCCGTCCAGGAATTCCAGGTGTTGACCAACCAGTTCGACGCCGAGTTCGGCCGCTCGACCGGCGCGGTCGTCAACGCGGTCACCAAACAGGGCACGAACAACTTCCACGGCGTGGGGTTCGGGTACTTCACCGAATCAGGCATGATGCAGAAGGATTTCCTCGCCGCCCAGCGCAACCTGCCGAAGCCCGATACCCTCAAGCGCGAGTACGGCGGCGTGATCGGCGGGCCGATCGTCCGCGACAAGGCGCATTTCCTGTATAGCCTCGAGCGCGTCGAGTTCAACGCCGGTCGCAGCGCGCAGTTCCCGAGCCGCCCCGAGCTTGACTACTCGGTGGCGCAGCGGACGCGCGTCTGGAATCACATGATCCGCTTCGATCAGCAGCTGAACGCCGGCAATACGTGGGGCGTCCGGTATCTGCGCGAGGATTCGCCGACCTTCGACGGCATCAGCGGCTACATCACGTTCGCCGCCCGCCGCGATGAGCGCGACATCGACGAGACGGTGGTCGGGACCTGGAACACGGTGTTCGGCAACAACAAGTTCAACACCATCCGCATCGCCCGGACCTTCGAAGACAACCCGTTTGCCTCGCAGGACTGGCTGGACGGCACGCACCAGTGGGACTTGCCGCCCCAGTACCAGATGCTGACCTTCACGGATAATTACACGACGGCCGCCGGGACACGGCTCGACACGGCCTACCAGCTCGACGAGTCGTTTTCGATGTTCAAGCCCAACAAGTGGGGCGGCGACCACGACATCAAGTTCGGCGGGCAGTACATCCTGGTCGACGCCAAAATCGTCGGCGAAGGCAACATGAACGGCACCTTCAGCTTCAGTACCGACCGGCCGTTCAATGCCGCCGATGCGCGGACGTATCCGGAGCGGCTGTCGATCGTCGTGCCGGCGCCGGAAGACACGCGCCTGCGCTCCCACGTTGGCGTCTTCTTCCTCCAGGACAAGTGGCAGCGCGGCAACCTGACGCTCAATGCCGGCCTGCGCTACGACCTCGAGGTGATCCCGCTCACGCACCGGTCTAATCCGTTGATTACTGAAGGCGAGTACCCGCTCGACAAGAACAACGTGGCGCCGCGCTTCGGCTTTGCCTATACGCCTGGCAGCACCGGCAATTCGGTCGTTCGCGGAGGCTATGGGCTCTTCTACGACAAGACGCACCTGATCATCGTGCGCAATTACATCCAGGCGGGCGTCTACAGCAACTCGTTCACCGCGCTCTTCCCGGCGAGCCAGGCCGATCGGGGCCCCTCGAACGGGCAGTTGCCGACCGACCCGATGCTGGCCGGCGGCCCGGTCGTCAACCGGGCGATGCTCGACCAGTTGTTCCCTCCCGGAACGTTGGCGCGCAACACGGGAACGGTGTATCTCGATTCACCCGATCGCACCGTGCCGTACACGCACCAGCTGTCGCTCGGCTACCAGCGCCAGTTTGGCACGCGGATGTCGTTCAGCGCCGACTACATCCATACCGAGGGCCGCGATCTGCTGATTTCTTACAACCTGAACCCGATGACCCGCGCCAACACCAGCCGCACGGGCCCGCTGACGTTCACCGACCAGCTGGGGCTGGCCAATCAGCTCAGCATCACGCCGTTCCGCGCGCGCGTGCTGTCGCGGCTGAGCGACGGCACAACACGCTACGACGGCTTGAACCTGCAGCTGGAGAAGCGCTATAGCGACAACTGGAGCGCCCGGGCCTCTTACTCGCTGGGGTATTCGCGCGGCAATAACGACAACAGCGGCACCGACGACAACCCGATGCAGATGGGCGCCGACAAGAACCTCGATAGCCTGTGGGGTCCCACGGCGACCGACCGCACGCACAATCTGTCCCTCAGCGGCCGCGCCGAGATTCCTCGCACGGGCGGACTGACGGTCAGCGCCATTTACCGGTTCATGACCGGCGCGCCGTTTACGATCCACGACTCCAACGTCGACGCCAACCAGAACGGCGAACTGTTCGATTACCTGCCTGCGGGCTCATATTCGGGCAGCGGCACCAACAGCATCTCGGTGGACTCCGATGGCGGGCGTAACGGCGCCCGCGGGCCGATCTTCACGCAACTCGACACCCGATTCGGTTACCGGATCCGGACGGGCGCGTCGAGGAGCGTCGACCTGTTCTTCGAGGTCTTCAACGTGCTGAACTCGTCGAATTTCGACAACCCTACCGGCGACAGGCGCGCCTCGAACTTCCTGGTCCTGTCGACGCTGCGCGGTGGCGGATTCCCGCGGCAGGCGCAGATCGGGGGACGCTTCGCCTTCTGAGTCGTCAGGGCGGACGGCGGCCGCGCCGTCCGCCCTGCATCATTCACTCGATCCGCGTCAAGGAGTCCTGCATGAGCCGCCCGATGCCGGCCCGTTGGTTTGCCCTGCTGGTAGTGGCGCTCTTGTGCCTGCGCCCGGTGGCCGTCGGCGGGCAGATGGCCGGCATCGTGCGCGGCACGGTTTCGGAGCCTGACGGCAAACCTGCGGCGGGTGCCCGGGTGAGTTTTGTGTTCGAAGGCGGCGTCAACCGCACGTTCGAAGCCACGACCGACGCGCGGGGATCGTACTCGCAGATTGGACTGGCGCCCGGTCCATACACGATCACCGCGACCAAGGATGGCGTTGGCCAGAAGATGACGCAAATCACGCTTCGCCCGGGCGCGCGCATGACCGTCAACCTCGAACTGGCGCCGGCGCCGGTTACAGCGAGCCCTGGCTCGGAGTTGTTTCACGCCGCGGTGGCGGCCAGCCAGGCCGGCCGTCACGAGGAGGCGGTCGCGAAGTTCCACGACGCGCTGAAGGCCAATCCGTCGTGTTTCGAGTGCCAGTACAACCTGGGACTGGTGCACACCGCGCTGAAGCAGTACGACCGGGCCAGGACCGCGCTCGAAGCGGCTCGCGCGCTCAATCCGAGCGCACCCGAACCGCTCGAGGCGCTGGCCAGCGTCTTCAACGCCACGCGGCAATTCGACGAGGCGGCCAAAGCCAGCGAAGCGGCCCTCGCCCTTCGCAAGAGCAGCGGCGGAACGGCGGTCGGGAATGCCGCCGCCGTTTTCGATCAGGGACTTGTTCTGTGGAACGCCGGCAAGATCAACGAAGCGGTTGAAAAGTTCCAGGAGACGCTGCGCCTGGATCCGGCCCACGGTGAATCGCACTACTGGCTCGGCATGGGGCATCTCAATCAAGGCCGGATGCCTGAGGCCGCGCAGGAGCTGGAGATTTATCTGGCCCGCGAGCCGGGCGGGCGTTTCGCCGTTCAGGCCAAGGCGTTGCTGCCGCAGATCAAGAAGCCGCTTGCCCGCCGAAGGCACTCAGCGAATCAGCCCCGTGAGAAATTGATCGATCGCCGACAGCATCGCCATCTGATCGCCGATGAAGGGGAGATGATCGTCGCCCGGTAGTTCCACCATCGTGGCGCCGGGGATGTGCTCAGCCAGGTAGCGCCCTTCTTCGATCTTCAAGCAGCGGTCGCCCGTGCGGTGGATGACGAGCGCGGGCACGCGAATCTTCGGCAGCACGTCGCGGATATCCACTGCCGCGTTCATGCGCGTCAAGGCCACGGCGGCGCCGGGGCTGGCGCCCATGCGCAGGTAGGCCGACCACCACGCGCGAAACTCCGGATCGAGCGCGCGCGACGGCGCGCGCTCCTCGATCCCGACCGGTCCACCCCATTGCTCGATGATCGTCTGGCAGAAGCGATCGCGTTCCTCGGCCGTCGGCCCCCACGGGTAATCGGGCGCCCAGAGGCGGCGCGCGTAGCTGCCGATCATGACCAGCGCCGCCGTCATGTCCGGGTGCGTGGCCGCAAACAGCGTGCACAGCGGTCCACCCTCTGACACACCCATCAGCACCGCGCGCCTGCTGCCGGCCGCGTCCATCACCGCCTGCACGTCGGCCATGCGCTGATCCAGTGACGGCAGCTCGGTGATCGGCACGGCGTCGGAGAGGCCGGTGCCGCGCTTGTCGAACAGGATCAGCCGCGCCATCGACGCCAGACGCGTCAGGAACGCGGCAAACGATGGCTCGTTCCAGAAGTACTCGAGGTGCGAGACCCATCCCATCACGAACACGATGTCGATCGGGCCGGAGCCCACCACCTGGTAGGCGATGTTGACGCTGCCGCTGCGTGCATAGCTGACGCGGGGCGCGACCGTGCGTGGGGACGCCGCGGCGTCAATCACGGTGACATGCGGGATGAACCGGTAGCCGCGGCGATGCGCGGTCTCGATGAAGCGCGGCTGATGCGAATCATCACCAAGGGCCTTGCGAAGCTCGCGAATGGTGCCCTTCAGCACCGCATCGCCGACGAACACGTCGGGCCAGACCTCCGCCAGTAATTCCTGCTTTGACACGAGCCGGCCGGCCTGCCCGGCGAGGAACTGGAGCAGCGCGAAGGCCTTTGGTGCCAACGGGATGCGCGCATTTTTCCGGTACAAATGGCCCGCGACCGGATCCAGCCGGAATTCGGCAAACGAAAGGATGCGTTCGGCGCTCATCGTGTCGGCTGGACAGGGATATTACCGAATCCTCACCAATCGCTCACCGCATGGGTACGCCTTTTCAGCAATCACCCCGTATAAACAGATCGAACACTGTTCGGAGACCCATACATATGAAACTCATGACGATTGTCCCTGTTTCCTTCGTCGTCTTCGCGGCCCTGCTGTCCCCACCGGTGGTGGGCGCTGTGGCCGCCTCCGCCTCCGCTCGCGCGCAATCCAGCGAGCTACGGCGCGATCGCGCCGTAGCGGCCTCCGGCCGCGAAGGCGGACAGACGGCCTCAACTGCTCCTGTCCACAAGCACTATGACGAGCCCAAGGACGTGCCGGCACCCCAGCCCGGCGCGCCCCTGGCGCCGCGCCTGCAGAACCTTGGCGTGCACACCTTTCCGGTGAGCACGAAGGTCGCGCGCGCGCAGCTGTTCATGAACCAGGGTCTCAACCTGACCTTTGGGTTCAACCACGCGGAGGCGTCGCGCGCGTTCGCCGAGGCGGCGCGGCTCGATCCGAACCTGGCGATGGCCTACTGGGGCCAGGCGCTGGTGCTTGGACCGAACATCAACGCGCCGATGGCGCCCGAGGCGGAGCCCAAGGCGTTCGAGCTTCTGCAGAAGGCGATGGCTCTCAAAGGCAAGGCCACCGCGCGCGAGCGCGCGTACATCGACGCGCTGGCGGCGCGCTACACCGGCAAGGCCGACGATCGCGCCGCTGCCGATCGCGCGTATGCGGACGCGATGCGGAAGCTGACGCTGGCCTATCCGAACGATCTCGATGCGCGCACGCTGTATGCGGAATCGCTCATGGATCTCCGTCCGTGGGGTTACTGGACCCGCGACGGCCGGCCCTATGACGAAACGACGCAGGTGCAATCCGCGCTCGCATTCGTGATCGGCAAGCACCAGACCCATCCGGGCGCGCTGCACCTGTGGATTCACTTATGGGAATCGGTAGATGCCAAGAAGGCGGAAGCGGAAGCCGATCGCCTCGTGCCGCTGATGCCGGGCGCCGGCCACATGGTCCACATGCCGGCGCACATTTTTCAGCGCGTTGGCCGTCACGCGGACGTGATTAAGGTGAACCAGTTGGCGGCGAAGGCCGACGAGGACTACATCGCGGCGTGTCGCGCGCAGGGGTTGTATCCGCTCGCGTACTACCCGCACAACCTGCACTTCATCTGGATGGGTGCGTCGGCAAGCGGGCAGCGGACGCTCGCGATCGCATCGGCGAGGAAGCTCGCCGGTGCGGTGCCGGCCGAAGGCTTGCAGGCCGCGCCGATTCTCCAGGGCTTCCTGGCGGTGCCGTACCTCGCGATGGTGCGGTTCAGTGAGTGGGACCAGATTCTCGCCGAGAAGGCACCCGCGCACGACACCACGTTCATGAAGTCGATCTGGAAGTACGCCCGCGCGATGGCGCTCGTCGGCAAGGACCGCGTCGACGAGGCCGAACGGGAGCTCGGGGAGATCAAGACGCTGATCGCCGATCCCGCGTTGAAAGGACAGACGACGTTCTCTGCCAACAGCGGCATCGGCATCCTGCAGATCGCTCCGGAGGTGATCGCCGGTGAGATCGCCGCGAAGCGCCAGGACTGGGATCGCGCCATTCTGCATCTCGAGCGCGCGGTGCGCTACGAGGATGCGTTGGTCTACCAGGAGCCGCCGGACTGGCACGTGCCGGCGCGGCAGAACCTCGCCGCCGTGCTGATGGCCGCAGGTCGCGTCGATGAGGCCGAGACCGTGCTGTGGGAAGACCTCAAGCGGAATCCCGAGCACGTGTGGAACCTGTCGCTGCTTGCCAAGGCGCTGCGGCTGCAGAACAAGACCACTGACGCGGCGCTCATCGACGCGCGTCTGGCCAAGTCATCGCAAGGAGCACTGACATGGTGAGTTTCACGACCGTAGAGCCCACGGCGCCGGCCGTCTCTCTCGATGTCGTGCGGCTGTCGAACGGGGTGACGTTGCATTACGCGTCGCGGGGACCGCGCACCGGACCGGCGGTCATCATGATCCACGGTTTCTCGGATTCGTGGTTCTCGTTCAGCAGAATCCTGCCGCTGCTGCCGCCCGAGCTGCGCGCGATCGCGCCCGACATGCGCGGTCACGGCGATTCGGAGCGGCCGCCCGCGGGTTATCGCATCGCCGACATGGCCGATGACGTGGTTCGGTTGATGGACGCGCTGAACGTGCCGAAGGCGGTGCTCATCGGCCACTCGATGGGCTCGTTCGTGGTCCGCAAGGCGTTCGAGCTCGCGCCGGAGCGAGTCTCGCGGCTGGTGTTAATTGGCGGCGCGCTCAAGGCGAACAACGACGGCATCCTCGAATTGCAGCGCATGATCAACGGGCTGACCGATCCGGTGGATGAGACGTTCGTCCGCGAGTTCCAGATGAGCACGATTGCCGCGCCGGTGCCGGAACCGTTTCTCGAGGCCGTAATCGCCAACAGCCGCCGCATGCCGGCGCGCATCTGGAAGGCGGTGATCCAGGGGTTGATCGAGTTCGAGCCGGCAGCGATACCGCCGCCGGTCCGGACGCTGGTGCTCGGCGGACGTGAGGACGCGGTGTTTTCCGCCACCGAGCAGATGGTGCTCGCGCGTCAGCTTCCGCGCGGCGAGCTCCATCTCGTGGACGGCATCGGTCACACGCTCCATTGGGAGCAGCCGGCGATGTTCGTGAGTGCGCTGACGCGTTTCGGTGTCTAATCAACGTCGCGATGGCGACGACGGCGGCGGCGGTGGCGAGGGCCCTGGCGGATCGAGGGATTGAGCGGGCCTTCGGCCTGCCCGGTGGTGAGGTGCTCGTCCTGATCGACGAGCTGCGCAAAGTGGGCATCGACTTCGTGCTGATGCGGCACGAAGCCAACGCGGGGATTGCCGCCGCGGTTCATGGCAAATTGCAACGGCAGCCGGGCGTGGTGATTGCCACGCTCGGCCCCGGCGCGGCCAACCTGCTGCTGCCGGTGGCGAACGCCTACCTCGATCAGGAACCGCTGCTCGCCATCACCGCCCAGATTCCCGACGAATTTCCACCCAGCCACACCCACCAGTTGCTGCCGCTGCACGACACCTACCGGCCGATGTGCAAGGTGGTCGAGAAGGTGACGTGCACCAACGCCGGCCACACTATCCGGCTCGCCCTCGATTCGTGCATGGAGCGTCCCTACGGCGTGTCGTTCGTGACGCTGTCGGCTCGAGAGGCGACCAAGGCGGTTGCGCCCGGCGCGTCGTCTCCCAACGGGCATGGTCGCGACACCGTGATTCAGCGCGCCGACGCGCGAGCGGCGGCGCTGGCCCTTGAAGCGAAACTCTCGAACGCGGAACGCCCGCTCGTCCTGGTCGGGCTCAGCGTCGATCAAGCCATCGCGCCGCGCCTGCGAGACTGGCTGACGCGGTGGAATCTTCCGGTGGCCGTCACCCCCAAGGTGAAGGGCATCGTCGATGAGACGGCGCCGAACTTCGTCGGCGTCATCAGCGGCATGGCCGCCGACGGGCTGATGGTCGAGGCACTGAACGCCGCCGATTTGCTGATCGGGTTCGGCCTCGATCCCGTGGAAATCGACAAGACATGGCATGCGGAACTGCCGATCGAGTGGCTGCTGGAATCGCCCAACGCCGGCGGGCGCGTGCCGGATGGTGTGGGGCTGGTCGATCACTCCAAGGTGCTTGACACGCTGGCCGCCGCGGCGCCGCCGCGAACGTGGCCGCAGCCGTTCGCCGACGTTCAGAAGAAGCGCCGGGATCTGCTCGACGGCCAAACGTCGGGCGAAGGGACGATGTGGCCCGGGGATCTGATCCGCGCGCTCGGCAGCGCGGTGCCCTCCGAAACGATCGTCACCACCGACGTGGGCTCCCACAAGTATCTGTTCGGGCAATTCTGGCCGAGCCGTCATCCGGAAACATTCTGGATGTCGAACGGATTGTCGGGCATGGCGTATGGACTGAGTGCCGCGATTGGCGCGAAGCTGGCGCGTCCGGATGCGCCGGTCGTGGCCGCCGTCGGCGATGGCGGGTTCTCGATGAACGCGCAGGAGCTCGAGACCGCCGAGCGCATCGGCGCGCCGTTTGTGACCATCGTGCTCGAAGACGGCAGCTACTCGTTGATCAAGCTCGCGCAGGAAAACCGCAAGCTCGAGCCGTACCGCATGGACTTCCGTCCGATCGACAACGTGAAGATGGCCGAATCGTGCGGCGTCGCAGGGCTGCGCACGTCGAATCCCGACGAGCTGGCCACGGCGGTGAGACGCGCCATCGAGCACGGCACCAGCCTGGTCGCCGCCGTTCCGGTGCACCACGCCGACTACCGAAGGTTATTCTAACGGCCATGCCGCGCCTTTTCGATCCGTTACCGATTCGCAGCGTCACCTTTTCGAATCGCATCTTCGTCTCGCCGATGTGTGAGTACTCGAGTGAGGATGGGTTCGCGAATGCCTGGCACCTGGTGCATCTCGGCAGCCGCGCGGTCGGCGGCGCCGGACTGGTGTTCACCGAAGCCACCGCCGTCACGCCGGAGGGCCGCATCAGCCCCCAGGATCTCGGGATCTGGAAGGACGATCACGTCGACATGCTGTCGAAGATCGTCCGATTCATCCACGCGCAGGGCGCGGTCTCGGGCATGCAGCTCGCGCACGCGGGCCGGAAGGGCAGCACCTACCGTCCGTGGAGCGGCAGCGGCAGGATCAACGATGTGGATGGAGGCTGGCGCAACGTGCTCGCGCCGTCAGCGATCCCCTTCGCCGACAATTTTCCGCGGCCGATCGAAATGACCCCGAAAATGATCGGCACCGTGGTGGCGGCGTTTGGTGCCGCGGCGAGGCGCGCGTTGAAGGCGGGCTTTCGCGTGCTCGAGATCCACGCCGCGCATGGGTATCTCCTTCACGAATTCCTGTCGCCGTTGAGCAACCAGCGCACCGACCAGTACGGCGGGCCTTTCGAGAACCGCCTTCGGCTCGTCAAGGAAGTGGTCGCGGCGGTGCGCGACGCGTGGCCGCTCGAATTGCCGCTGTTCATTCGCATCTCGGCCACCGATTGGGTGGAGGGCGGCTGGGACCTCGATCAATCGGTCGCGCTCGCGCGCGAGTTGAAGACCCTCGGCGTGGATTTTGTCGATTGCTCGTCGGGCGGCAACGTGTCGCACGCGAAGATTCCGATCGGTCCCGGTTACCAGGTGCCGTTCGCCGAGCGGATCCGCAACGACGCTGACATGCTCACCGGCGCCGTCGGCCTGATCACGTCGGCGGCGCAGGCGGAAGACATCGTGGCCTCGGGGCGTGCCGATGCCGTGTTCCTGGCGCGCGAATTGCTGCGCGATCCGTACTTCCCGATGCGAGCAGCGGGCGAGCTCGGCCAGGACATCACCTGGCCGGCCCAGTACCTTCGCGCCGGCCCGAACGGCGCAAAGCCGCGTCAAACACTCTCGTAAGCGATGCCTTCGAAGGTTGAGAAGGAAGTCATCGAGGTCAACGGCAGGGAAGTGTCGATTTCGAATCCTGCCAAGGTGTTATTCCCCGACGCCGGCTACACCAAGCTCGATGTCGTGAACTATTACCTCGCGGTCGCCGAAGGTGCGCTGCGCGGCGCCGGCGGGCGGCCCAACATGCTGGTGCGCTACCCGAGCGGCATCCAGGGCGAGTTCTTCTACCAGAAGCGCGCGCCCAAGGCGCGGCCCGGGTGGATCGAGGTCGTGGCGCTGCACTTTCCCTCGGGCCGCAGCGCGGAAGAGATCGTGCCGCGCGACGCGGCGGCGCTTGCGTGGATGGCGAACCTTGGGTGTCTGGAGCTGCACCCGCATCCGGTGCGTGCCGTGGATCTGGATCATCCTGACGAGCTTCGCATCGATCTCGACCCGGGGCCCGGCGTCGGGTGGGAACAGCTCCGCGAGGTGGCGC
>CAZEMI010000298.1:0-27317 GCA_964513235.1 uncultured Acidobacterium sp. | reverse complement strand
GCTCGCGGCGAACGTGATCGTCGCGCTCGACGATCCGGACGTGGCCGTCGGCCCGGTGAGGATCGTCGTGTCGGGCGGAACGGTGTCGGCCGGAGGCGTTACCGTCCACGACGCCGTGGAGGTCGACGCGTTCCCGGCCGCATCGGTGGCGCGGACGGTGAAGGCATGCGGCCCCAGCGGGAGCCCCACAAGCGAGACGGGCGACGTGCACGCCGTGAGAGCCGCGCCGTCAAGTCCGCACATCAATGAGGCGCCCGGCTCGTTGGTCGAGAAGGCGAACAGGGCGGTCGTGTCGGCCGTCAGTGCCGACGGCGCGGCGTCGAACGAGATCGCCGGCGCCGTGGTATCGGGCGCCACGATCGTCCAGCTGAAGCTGGCCGGCGACGCGTCGGCATTGCCGGCCTCGTCGACGGCGCGCACCTCGAAGCTGTGCGCGCCGGCGCTCAGGCCGGTGTAGCTGACCGTCGCGTCACACGCCGCGAACGGCGCGCCGTCGAGCCTGCACTCGAAGCTGGCGCCCGGATCGTTCGAGACCGCGGTGAACTGCGCGATGGTTTCCGTCGACGTCGCCGGCGGCTGCGCGACGATGCCGGTGGTCGGCGCCGTGAGATCGATCGTCCACTCGTAGTCATCCGGGGTGAGATCGGTCAATCCGCCAACGCTCGCCTGGACGCGCAGTTCGTGGACGCCCTCGGCCAACCCGGTGTAGGTGACCGGCGACGAGCACGGCGCGAACGTCCCGAAGTCGAGCGCGCATTCGAACGTCGCCGCCGGCTCGCTGGCCGCGAAGGTGAGCGTGGCGCTCGTCGCGGTGGTCGCCTCGAGCGTGACGCCGCCCGGCGCGTCGAGCGGGCCGGTAAGGATGGTCGTCTCCGGCGCCACGGCGATCGTCCAGGTGGCGGTGGCTGGGGAGGCATCCGGGTTGCCCGCCGCATCTACGGCGCGGACCGCGAACGTGTGCGTCCCTCCCGCAAGCCCCGCCAGCGTGGACGGTGAGCTGCACGCGGCAAACGCTCCCGCATCCAGCGCACATTCAAACGTGCTGTTGGTCTCATTGGCCGAGAACGTGAACATGGCCTCGGTGGACGTGGTCGTCCCGGACGGCGCCGAACTCAGCGTCGTGTCGGGCGCGGTGGTGTCGGCCGCCGGCGTGATCGACCAGTCGTACTCGGCCGGCGATTCGTCGGCGTATCCGGCCTGGTCCACGGCGCGGACCGCGAACGTGTGGTCGCCGCTCGCCAGCCCCGTCAGCGAGTTCGGCGAGGTGCACCCGGCGAATGCCGCGCCGTCGAGCGAGCACTGGAAGCCGAGCGGCGCCGGGTTGTTGTCGGTGCCGGAGAACGCGAAGGTCGCGTCGGCGCTGTCGCTGATCGCGGCCGGACCGGTCTCGATCAGCGTGTCGGGCGCCTGCTCCACCGTGAAGGTGTAGCTGGCCGGCGTGCCGTCAACGTTGCCCGCCGCGTCGATGGCGCGCACCTCGAAGGTGTGCGTGCCGACCGCCAGGCCGGAAATCGCTTCCGGCGAACCGCAGGGCTCGAAGGCGGCGCCATCGAGACTGCATTCATACGCCAGCGCATCGACCGCGGTCGCGGCGTCGCTGCCGCTGAAGACGAACGCGACGTCGATCGCGAGCGATTCCGCGGCCGGACCCGAGACGATCGCCGTCTCCGGCGCCGTCACGTCGGCGACGACCTCCCAGCTGTGGCTGGCCGGCGTCGCGTCGGCGTTGAGCGCCGCATCGGTCGCGCGCACCAGCAGCGTGTGCCCACCCAGGGCCAGCGCCTCGAGCTCGAGCGGTGACGCGCATCCGCTGAACGCCGCGCCGTCGAGCGCGCACTCGAAGGCGAGATCCGTCACCAGCGCGTTGTCGGTGCCGGTGAAGGTGAAGCTCGCCGTCGTGTCCGTACCCGTGGCGGCCGGGCCCGAAAGAATCTGCGTCTCGGGCGCTGCGGTGTCGAGGATCTCCCAGTCATAGGTCGCCGACAGCGCCTCGACCAGGAGGTTGGCCTTCTCCGGCTGCACCTCGAAGCTGTGTTCGCCCGGCAGCAGGCCGATGTAGGTCACCGGCGACGTGCAGAACTGCGGCGCCCCGCCATCGAGCGTGCACAGCGCCAGCGACGCCGGATCGTCGATCGTGAACGTGAACGCCGCGGTCGTCAGCTCCGTCGACCCGGCCACGCCGAGTGCATCCGCCGGTCCGGCGGGTCCCGAGATAATCGCCACTACGGGCGGGGTCAGGTCGCCGGTCTGCCAGCTGTAGCTGGCCGGCGATTCATCGATGACGCCCGATGCGTTGACCGCGCGGACGTCGAGCTGATGCTCGCCGTGCGGCAGGCCCGTGAACGTCACCGGCGAGGTGCACGCCACGAACGGCAGCGCCAGGTCGAGCGAGCACTCGAACGTCACGTTCGCCTGCGTGGACGCGAAGGTGAAGGTCGCCTCCGTCGCCTCGCTTTGCGCGGCCGGTCCGGACGTCACGCTCGTCTCCGGCACGCCGGCGGTCGTGAACGAGATGCTCGCCGGGCTCGGATCGACATGGTCGGCCGAGTCGAGGGCGCGCACCTGCAGAGTGTGTTCGCCTTCGGCGAGCTCGAGCGTCTCGATTTCGTGGGGCGTGCTGCAACCCTGGAAAGCGGCGCCGTCAAGCGCGCACTCGTAGCTCAGCTCCAGCGGCAGCGTCAGGTCGTCGGTCCCCGTGAAGATGAATTGCAGGACCGGAGCCTCGCCTGGCGCCACCGGCATCAACGTCATCGAGACGATCGTGGTGTCTGGCGACAAGCCGACTTCCCACGTGTAGACGGCGGGCGTCGGATCGATTGCCGTGGCGGGCAAGCCGTCAATCACGCCGAGCGTGATGAGCGCCTGCACTTCGAACTGGTGCGGCCCTTCCTCGAGCCCCACGACAACCCACGGCGAGGAGCAGGACGCCGGGTCGCCGCCGTCGAGCGCGCACTGGAACGTGGCGCCCGGCTCGGGGCTCGAGAAGGTGAAGCTTGCCGTCGAGGCGCCGCTCGGGCTGGCCGGGCCGGTCGCGATCGACGTCTCGGGTGCCGCAATCACCGTCCAGCTGTGGCTGGCGGGCGTCGCGTCGACGTGGTTGCCCGCGTCGACGGCGCGGACCTGCAGCGTGTGCGCGCCCGCCGCGACCTCGAGGTCGTAGGGCGAATCGCACGCCGAGAAGGTGCCGCCGTCGAGCGCGCACTCGAAGGTGGTGTTGAACTCCGTCGCGACGAACACGAACGTCCCGACCGTGGCAGCCGTAGTGGCCGGCGGCCCGGACACGATGGCCGTGTCAGGCGGCACCATGTCCAGCGACGGATCGACGATCCACGAGTAGGTCTCCATCAGCGACTCGGCGTTGCCGGCCGCGTCCCTGGCGCGCACCTGGAACACGTGCGTCCCGGCGGCGAGACCCGTCACCGCGTAGGGCGACGTGCACGCCGTCCACGCGGCGCCATCGAGCGAGCACTCGAACGTCACGCCAGGCTCGGGTACGCTCACCTCGAAGGTGAACGTGGCCGTGGTGGCTTCCGTCGCGTCCGCCGGGCCTGACGTGATCGACGACTCGGGCGCCGTCACGTCGAGGAAGATCCACGTGCGGGTGGCCGGCGTCGGGTCGGCGTTGAGCGCTTCGTCGACCGCACGGACGGCGAGGGTGTGCTCGCCCGGCAGCTCGAGATCGGTCACCGCCGAGATCAAGTCGACCGAGTGCGGCGACGAGCAGGCCTCGAACGGTCCGCCGTCGAGCGAGCACTCGAACTCGAGATCGAGTGCGAGGGTCCGATTGTCGGTTCCGGCGAACTCGAACAGCACCGTCACCGAGGCGTTCGTGCCGGATGGGCCGGACACGATGGTGGTATCCGGAGGCGCCACGTCGGCCGGCAGTGCCACCGTCCACGAATGGAGTGCCGGTGTCTGGTCGACGAACCCGTAGGTGTTGGTCGCCTGCACCTCGAACTCCTGCGTCCCATCGATCAGGCCGCGCGCCTCGAAGGGCGAGACGCAGGCGGCGAACGGCGCGCCGTTGAGCGAGCATTGGAACGTGGCCGGCTGATCCGAGCTGAACACGAACGTCGCCGTGTCGCTGCCGCTCGGCGAAGCCGGCGCGACCAGGATCGTGGTCTCGGGTTCGCCGACGACCGTCCAGCTGTAGCTGACCGGCGCGCCGGCGACGAGGGCTTCGTTGACCGCGCGCACCTGGAACGTGTGTTCGCCAGGGAGCAGGTCGCCGTAGGCCGCCGGCATGTCGCACTCCTCGAAGGGCAGGCCGTCCAGCGAGCACTCGAAGGTCGCCAGCGGATCGGTCGCCGAGAAGGTGAACGCCGCGTCCGGGCTGCCAGAGATCGCGGCCGGGCCCGCCAGTAACGTCGTCACCGGGCCGGTGGTGTCGAGCTGCACGGTCCAGGCGTAGCTGGCCACCGGCCCGACGTTGAGCGACTCGATCGCGCGCACCTGGAACTGGTGCGCGCCTTCGAGCAGATCGTTGTAGACGGCCGGCGACACGCACTCTTCGAACGGTCCGCCGTCGATCGAGCACTCGAACGTCGCGAGCGGATCGGTGGTCGTGAACACGAACGTCGCGTCCGTGCTCGCCGTCACCGCCGCCGGTCCCGACTGCAGCGTCGTGGTCAGCGCCACGCCGGCGGACTCGACCGTCCAGGTATAGGCGGCCGGCGTTGGGTCGATGCCCGACGCATCGACGGCGCGCACGCTGAACGTGTGGCTGCCGATTGCGAGGTCGCTGTAGGACACCGGCGCCGTGCATGCGGCGAACCCGGCGCCGTCAAGCGCGCACTCGAAAGTTGCGGCGCGGTTCGACGACACGTTGAACGTCGCGCTCGTGCTGATCGTGCTCAGCGCGGGACCCGACAGGATCTGCGTATCGAGCTGTGCGGTATCGACCAGGATCGTCCAGCCGTGCCGCGCCGGGGTCGGGTCTGCCGTCCCCGCTGCGTCAACGGCGCGGACGTCGAAGGTATGGACGCCGAGCGCCAGGGCCGAGTACGCCACCGGCGAGGCGCACGACGTATAGACGCCGCCGTCGAGCGCGCACTCGAATGCCGTGCCGAGCACCGACTGGAACTCGAACGTCGCGCTGGTGCTGGTCGTGGTCAGCGTCGGCGCTGTCACGATCGTGGTATCGAGAATGACCGTGCCCTGCTGCGTCTGGATCGTCCACGTGTAAGCAGCCGGCGTCGGATCTTCGTTGCCGAGCAGATCGGTCGCAATCACCTGGAAGGTGTGGAAGCCGTCCGACAGCGCATCGAAGCTCACCGGCGACGTGCACGGCTCGAAGCTGGCCGCGTCGAGCGCGCACTCGAAGGTCGCGCCCGCCGCGGTCGCCGTGAACGTGAAGGTCGCCGCCGGAGTGGCCGTCACGCTGGCCGGACCGGAGGTGATCATCGTGTTGACCTGGTCGGCCACGCCGATGATCGTCCACGTCACCGTGGCGGGCGTCGGATCGACGTTCAGCGCCTGGTCGGTGGCCCGCACCATGAACGTGTGCGACCCCTCGGCCAGCTGGGTGTACTCCACTGGCGAGCTGCAGCTGTTGTACGGCACGCCGTCCAGCGCGCATTCGAAGGTGGCCGCTTCGTTCGACACGAACTCGAACAGAGCCGTGGCGTTCGCGGTGAGCGCCGGGGGGCGAATCACGATCGTCGTTTGCGGCGCGATTCGCTCTGCCGGATCCGTCGTCCACGAGTAGGTCGCGGGGGTCGGATCGGCGCCGAGGAGTTCATGCACCGCGCGGACCTCGAGGGTGTGCGGTCCGGGCAGCAGGCTGCCGAGCTCCTCGGTGTAGTAGATCGGCGTGCCGTTCGGGCCGATCACCGGCGCGCCGCAAGACGCCGGCGCTCCGCCGTCGAGCGTGCATTCGAACGTCACTTCGGTGCTGTTCGACGAGAAGGTGAACAGCGCTTCGGTACTCGCCGTGATCGCCGGCGGGCCGGACAGGATCAGCGTCTCGGGCGGCCCGGCGAGGCCTTCGACGAACCAGGTGAAGGACTCCGGCGTCGTGTCGACGTTGCCCTGCGCATCGATCGCGCGCACGGCGAACGTGTGCGAACCCACTTCGAAACCGAAGAACGCCAGCGGCGAGAAGCACTCGGCAAAGGGCGCGCCCTCGAGCGAGCATTCGAAGGTCGCCAGCTGCTCCACTTCACCGGTGACCGAGTTGAACGCCGAGAACTCGAAGGTGGCGTCGGTCAGCTCCGTGATGGAGGCCGGGCCGTTGTCGAGCGACGTCCGCGGACCTGCCAGATCGATCGCGATGATCTCCCAGTCGTAGTCCGCAGGCGACGGATCGGCGATCCCGTTGCTGATCGCGCGGACCTGGAACTCGTAGCTCCCGGCCGTCAGGCCCGCGTAGGTGTACGGCGACGTGCATGCGGTCCACGCGCCGTACTCGACGAACTGCGTCGCCGGGTTCAGCTTGCCCAGGATGCACTCGAACGCCGCGCCGGCCGTCGGCGACGAGAACACGAACGTTGCCGTCGTCGAGGTGGTGTCCTCCAGCCCGCTGCCGATGTCGAGCGGTCCGAGATCGACCGTCGTGTCGGGCGCCGCGCCGGGTCCGGAAATCGTCCAGGTATAGCTGGCCGGCGTCGGATCGACGTTGCCGGACCAGTCAACCGCATACACCGTGAAGGTGTGCACACCCGACACCAGGTCCTGATACTCGAGCGGCGAGATGCAGGTGTTCGGGATCGAACCGTCGAGCGAGCACTGGAACGTCGAGTTCGGCTCGGTCGACGCGAACTGCAGCGTCGCGCGAGACGAACCCGTCAGTAGTTGCGGACCGGCCGTGATGATGGTGTTGGGCGCGGTGACGTCAACGCCTTCCACCGTCCACTGGTAGCTCACGGGCTCACCGGCATTGCCGGCGGCGTCGGCCGCGCGCACCGCGAACACGTGCGGGCCGGCCACGAGGTTGCTGTAGGTCACAGGCGACAGGCAGGTCACGAACGGGCCGCCGTCGATGGAGCACGCGAAGGTGACCGTCGCCTGGTCGGCCAGGAACGTGAACGTGGCCGTGGTGTCGGCGGTCGGATTGAGCGGCGTCGAGTTGATCGTCACTACCGGCGCCACCTGGAGGATCCACGAGTAGCTCGCCGGGGTCAGGTCGACGTTGCCCGCCATGTCGATGGCGCTGACTTGCAAGGTGTGCGTCCCGACGCCGGCAACGGTGACGCTGGCCGGCGAGGCGCACGGCTCGAACAGGCCGCCGTCGAGCGAGCATTGGAACGTCAGCAGCAGCTGCGGCGTTCCATTGCCGTCGTTGCCCGTGAAGATGAATTCCACGGTTGGCTCCAGCGTGCCGGCGGGCGGTCCGCTGAGGATCGCCGTATCGGGCGCGGTCGTGTCGGCGACGAACGTCCAGGTGTAGCTGGCCGGCGTCGGGTCGATGTTCTCCGCCGGGATCTGCACTTCCGTCCCGCCGAGACCCTCGTCGATCGCCCGCACCTCGAACGTGTGCTGGCCGGGCGCGATCAACGGGTAGACCTCGAGCAGGTTGAACGGGCTGACGCAGCTCACGAAGTCGGTGTTCAGCGTGCTGTCCAGCCGGCACTCATAGAGCAGCCGGGCCGTCGGCGTCGCGTTGTCCGTTCCCGTGAACTGGAACATCGTGTCGCTGCTGTTGTTCAGCGGCACCACCGTCAGAATGGTCTCCGGCGCCGTGGTATCCAGCGCCATCACGATGTCCCATTCGTACTCGGCGGGCTCGACGGCGCTGTTGCCCTCGGCATCCGTCGCAATGATGCGGAACAGGTGGGCACCGGGCGCCAGCGCGGAGTAGGTTACGCCCGACACGCACGCCACGAAGGGCTGCATGTCGATCGAGCACTGGAACGTCGCGTCCGCCACGCTCGCCGTGAACGTGAAGGCGGCCACCGTGCTGTCGGTTTCGCCGCCGGTCGGGACCTCGCTTGGATCGGTCGGCGCGATGTACGCCGGTCCGCTCGTGATCGTCGTGACGATGCCCATGATGGACCACTGATAGGTGGCCGGGCTGGGATCGACATTGCCTTCGAGATCGACGGCGCGCACCTGGAAGGTGTGCAGGCCGGTCTGGAACTCTTCGAACGCGAACTCCGCCCCAGCCGTGGACGATGGCGGCGCCGTCGGATCGAGGAAGCCGCACGGCGCGAACGACCCGCCGTCGATCGCGCACTGGAACGTCACGTCGGGCTCGTTCGACGAGAACACGAAGATGGCCTCGAAGAGGGGCGTGATCGCGCCCGGGCCGGAGACGATGGTCGTATCGGGCGCGACGCCCGAGGGCAGCGGCTCCACCGTCCAGGTGTAGCTGGCCGGCGTTGGGTCGATGTTGCCGTTCAGGTCGATTGCGCGCACCTCGAACGTGTGCGACCCGGCGCTGAGGTTGCTGAAGATCATCGGGTTCTCGCAGTCCAGCACCTCCCACGCAAGCGGATCCTGGCTGTCGAAACGGCACTGGTAGCTCATCTCCCACGGGGCGTTGACGTCGTCGATGCCGGTGAACGTGAACGTCGCGTACCGGCTGGCGCTCGGGTTCGCCGGATGCTCGACGATGACCGTGTCCGGCTGTCCGGGCACGGGGCCGCTGGTGCAGACGATCGTGAAGCACTGCGCCGGCTCGAGATTGCCGCTGGCGCGGTTGCCGCCGCCGTCGATGTTGCCGACGATGGCGTAGATGCCCCAGCCGCCGTTGCTGTCGGCGGTGTTGCCGGTGACGGTGTGCACCGCCGCCGACACCTGGATGCCGTCGCCGAGGTTGTGGCTCGCGTTGTTCCCCTCGATCACGGTGCCGGCGCCAGGGAAGGACGCTGCGGCCACGGCAATGCCGTCACCCGTGTTCGCGTTTGCCAGATTGCCGGCGACGACGTTGTTGTTGGAGTTGCCCTCGATGGTGATGCCGGTGCCGGTGGCATTGCTGGCGATGTTCGATTCCAGCCGGTTGTTCGACGCGTCCTTGAGCGTGATCCCCGCCTGGTTGTGGCGCAGGTCGTTGTCGCGGACGAGCGTGTTGTTGGCGAGCTCCAGGCTGACACCTTCACCGAGGTTGCTGAGGATCGCGTTGTTCGTCACCTGCGTGGCGTCGGACATGTAGACGAGGACGCCGTCCTTGTTGGCGGTGAACGTGTTGCGGTCGATGACGTTGCCGGTCGAGGCGTTCAGGATCTCGACGGCGATGCCCTCGTTGGTCGTCACGGTGTTGCCGGTGACGATGTTGTCGCGCGCGAAGTCGAACGCGAAACCGTCGCCGTTCGAATCGCTGATCCGGTTGTTCTCGAACCGGTTGTTGTGCGAGCCCACCACGCGGATGCCTTCGGTCAACCCGAAGGTGATCGTGTTCTGCTGCACCAGTGTGTTCTGCGTCCCGTCGAGCACGGCGATGCCCGTGGCGTTGCCGTAGAGCGCGTTGCCGCGGACGATGGCGTTGTCGGCGTCCGACAGGTGGATGCCGATCACCTTGTTGGATGTCAGCTGCAACGCCGAAACGATGTTGCCGCTGGCGCTGCCGCCCACGAGCACGCCCGACTCGAACTGCTGGATGCCGCTGAGGATGTCCGCGGGCACGGGCACGGTGTCGCGCACGCCGCCGGCGATGGTGCCGTCGGTGATGGTGACGTCGTGGAAGCCGGGATTGCGGATGCCGGCGCCCGCTTCGACGCCGTCGATCAGCTTGCCGTTGAGGTCAATGGTAATGCCGTGCGCGGCGACGATCAGGCCGTCGGCCGGGCAGTCGATCAGGCTGTTGAGCACCAGCGTGCTCTGCGTGAGCACCTGGCCGCAGCTCACCTGGGTCGGCACCGCGGGCGGTGCGACCGTCCACGCGTAGGTGGCCGGGGTCGCGTCGGTCAGGCCGTCGAGATCGGTGGCCACCACCGCGAAGCTGTGTGCGCCGACCATCACCTCATACGATTGCGGCGAGGCGCACGGCGCGAAGGCGCCGCCGTCGATGGAGCAGGCGAACGTCGATCCCGGCTCGTTGGACGAGAACGTGAAGGTCGCCACCGCGTTCACCGTGCGCGCGGCCGGCCCCGAGATGATGCTCGTGTCCGGCGCCACGCCCGGCGGCGTAATCGCCCAGGTGTGGGCGGCCGGCGACGCGTCGGCGTTGCCCGCCGCATCCACCGCGCGCACTTCGAAGGTGTGCGTGCCGGGGGCCAGGCCCGTCAGGTCACGCGGGCTCGTGCAGGCCACGAAGTCGAGAGCGGCCTGGCTGTCGAGGCGGCACTGATAGGTGAGCGCCGACAGCGGGGTCAGGTCATCGAGCGCCGTGAACGCGAAGCTGGCGGTGGTTTGCGTGGTCGGGTTCGCCGGCGCGGCGCTGATCGACGTCTCCGGCGCCTGCACATCCAGCAGCGGCGTGTTGGAGCACGCGATGTTGTAGCACTGCACCAACTGTCCCGTCGCCGGATCCACCGGGCCGCCGTCGTTGCCAAAGGCGTTGTTGCCGCCGCCGTCGGTGTTGCCCACCTCCACCCAGATGCCCCACCCGAAGTTATGGTTCGCGTGGTTGGCCGTGATGGTGTGGCCGGTGCCGGGCACGTAGATGCCACTGGCCGTGTTGGCTTCGGTGAGGTTGCGCTCGATGCGGTTGCCGTTGCCGGCCGCCTGGTCGAGAGCCGCGATGCCCGACTCGCTGTTGCTGCCGGCGGTGTTGCCGACGACGACGTTGCCGAGCGATCCGTTGCCGAGCGAAATACCCACGCCTTGCGCGTCGATGGCCTCGTTGGCCTCGATCCAGTTGTTCGACGATGCCGAGAGCTTGATGCCGACCGCGTTGTAGCGGACCACGTTGCCGCGCACGAGCGTGCCCGTGGCGTTCTCGAGTTCGATGCCGGCGCCCGACACCTCGTCCACCGTGTTACTGGTCACCACGTTGCCCTGGACCGCCGTCCCGCCCGGCAAACCTGCGACGACGATGCCGCCGGAACCGCTCAGCACGATGTTGCCGTCGATACGATTGCGGTCAGCCGGATACACGATCAGCGCATCCAGCGGGTTGACGACCGAGCGGACGGTGATCGCTTCGCCCCCATTGGCCGTCAACAGGTTCCCGGTGACCGTGTTGTCGCGCACGCCCTCGAGGAAGACGCCGTCGCCGCTCGAGGTGTTGATCTCGTTGCCGCTGACGGTGATGCGCGTGCTGTCGCCGGCGACGCGCACGCCGTCGGCGCTGCTCGAGCCGATGACGTTGCCGCTCAGCAGGTTGTCGCTCGATCCGTTCAGCACCGCGATGCCGGTGCCGTTCGAGATCAGCACGTTGTTGCGCACCGTGCCGCCCTGGGCGCCGGACAGCTCGATGCCGGCCAGCTCGTTGTCCAGCAGGCGCACCGACGACACGATGGCGCCCGAGGCGCCCGGCGTCAGCCGCACGCCGAAGTCGAACTCCTGGATCGTGCCGTTCATCACCGTCACGTAGTCGTAGCCCTGCGTCAGGATGCCGGTGCCGAGGGTGATGCCGTCGATGGTGAAGCCGTTGAGGTCCACCGTGACGCCGTCGGCGCCGATGACCAACCCGTAGTCCGGGCAGTCGAGCAGATCGTTCTGCAGAATGACGCTCGACAGCAGCACCTCGCCGCAGCTGACCACCGCGGCCACCGGCGGCGGCGTCACGCGCCACGCCGCCAGCGCGGGCGTGGGATCGATGTTGCCGGCGGCGTCGATCGCGCGCACCGCCAGCGTGTGGTTGCCGGGCGCGAGCGCCGGCGTCGTGTACGCCGACGTGCACATCGTCGCGGCGGCGCCGTCGAGCGAGCACAGGAACACGTCGCCCGCCTCCGACGAGGAGAAGCTGAAGGTCGCGGCGGCCGACGCCGTCACGGGATCCGGGCGTCCGGTGATCGTCGTCTCCGGCGCGGTGACGTCCGGCGCGGCGGCGACGATGGTCCACGAATGGCTCGCGGGCGAGCTGTCGGTGTTGCCGGCGAGGTCGACGCTGCGCACCTCCACGGTGTGCGCGCCGAGCGACAGGCCGGAATAGCCCAGCGGGCTGGCGCACGCGGTGAACGCGCCGCCGTCGATCCGGCACTGGAACTGCATCTGGTAGCCGGGCGTCTCGTTGTCGATGCCGGTGAAGAAAACGCTGCCCGAGTTGCTCGAGCTGTCGCTGGCGGGTCCGCTCGTGATCGTGGTCTCGGGCGCGGTGGTGTCGAACACGCCCGGTGTCGTGGCCGACACGGTCCACGTATAGATCGCCGGCTCCCAATCAACGTTGTGGGCGGGATCCTCGACGCGCACCTGGAAGGTGTGCGGCCCGACACTCAACCCGGTCAGCACGACCGGGCTGATGCAGGTTAACCAGCCCTCCGATGGCGGCGGTGACAGCGGCTCATTCGGGTCCTGCGGCGGCGCCGGCGGATCCGGCGGCGCGTCGACGCGGCACTGGAACGACAGGGCGGTCAGCGGCGCGTAATTATCGGCGCCGGTGAACTCGAACACCTGCGGCTGCAGCGTACTCGCCCCGTTCGGCGGCGCCACCGTGATGACGGCGTCCGGCCGGCCGAGATCGGGCGCAATCTGCGGCACGATCATCGTCGAGTCGCACTGCACGCCGACGCACTGCTCCAGATCCTGGTTGTTGCCGCTGGCGCGGTTGCCGCCGCCGTCGATGCTACCCTCGGCGCTGATGCCGTAGAGCGCATTGTTGTGCGCGTCGTTGGCCGTCACCGTGTGGCCGAATCCCTGGACCAAAACGCCCACGCCCTGGTTCTGATTCGCGGTGTTGCCCTCGAGCAGGACGCCGGGCAACGGCAGGCCGGCGGCGTCGAGCACCTCTGCCTCCACGCTGATGCCGTCGCCGCCCGTGGCGCTGGCGACGTTACGAAGCAGCCTGATGTTCGCGGCCTCACCGGCCACCTGGAATCCGGCCTGCGACGAGTGCGTGCCGTCGTTGGTTTCGATCCGGTTGTTGCTGCCGCCGCTGACGCTGACGGCGCTCGGGTTCCATCGCAGGTCGTTGCCAAGCACCAGCGTGTCGCTGACGGCGTTTAGAATGACGCCGGCGTCCGACGACAGATGGGCGATGTTGTCGACGACGTGGTTGCCGTTCGAGTTCTGGATGAAGATGCCGGCGTCGCCGGCGTGGCTCATTGCATTGCCCTGGATCACGTTGTTGTGCGATCCCAGTTCGAGATAGATGCCCGCATCACCCGTCCACCAGACGCTGTTGCCGCGCAGGATGTTGTTGCGCGACCCTTCGAGGCGGAAGCCGCCATCGCTGCCCAGCGCCGGATTGGGGCTGTGACCGGAGATGTAGTTCGACTCGAGGCGGTTCCGGCTCGCATCGGACAAGTAGAACGCGAAGCCGACGTTGCCTTCGAACCGGTTGCGGTACACCGCGTTGCCCTCGGCCCCGAGCCGCAGGCCGACGCCGTCGGCGTTGCCGAAGAAGTAGCTGTCGCGGATCTCGTTGCCGATCCGTCCGTTGTCGGCATCGGCGAGATCGACGCCGGCGATCGAGTTGCCGGCCAGTGTCAAGTACTCCAGCACGTTGTAAGTGGTTCCTGCCGTCAGGTGCACGCCGGTGCCGAACTGACGCACGGTGCCATTCGTGATCACGACGTTGGTGAACCCGCTGACGCGAATGCCGGCCGGCAGCCCTTCCTCCTGGCCGGCGTAGATCGCGCCAGGCGCCAGCGGCTCGCCGGGAACGGGCGCCATGTAGTTGAGGCCGTCGATCACGCGACCGCCGAGGTCGAGCATGATGTTCGACGCGCCGATGACGAGGCCTTCGGCCGGGCAGTCAATCAGGTCGTTGCCGACCAGCGTGCTCTGGGTGATGACCTGGCCGCAGGCGACGGTCGTCGGCACCGTGGGCGCCGCGGGCCGCGGCGGCGCCGGCGCATTTGGATCGGTGGCCGCAAAGCGCAACTGCAGTTGGGGCGTCTGCGGGACGTCGGCAAGGGTGTCTTTCGAGCTGAACGCCTGTTCGGCGGCCTCCGCGGCGCCTTCAACCGCGTCGCGAATCAGGAAGCCGTAGTTGGGCATCCCGCCGCTCAACATGGCGGCCACCGTCGCCGTCACGTCCCACTCCTGGAACGCCTCGCCCGAGTTCGACGGCGGCCCGTCATCACGCGGACCGACGTTGAGCGTCGGCGGTTGCGAGTTCCAGGTGACCTGGTTCTCCTGCCACGGCGCCGCGATCGGCAGCGCGTTGATCACCCGTCCCTCGCTGCCGCTCTCGTTGAAGAGGCGGAGCGTCGCCGATTCCAGCGCGCACTGCGGCAGGTCGGTCGGCAGGGGGAAGTAGACCAGCGCCCGCGCATTGGTGCCACCCAGCTCCGACCCTTCGGAGCGGACCAGCAGCGAGATGTCGGTCCCGTAATTCAGGAACGCCTCGAACTCGTCGATCCAGGTGTCGGCCGTGGACGACAGCGTGATGTTCGCGTCCTCGCATGTGGTGGCCGGCAGGATGGTCCAGGTGTACCGGGCGGGCGATGGGTCGATGTTGTCGCCGCCATCGAGCGCGCGGACTTCAAACGTGTGCACGCCGGTCGAGAGATTCGAGAACACCGCCGGGTTCGCGCACTCGCCGATCAGCTCCCAATCCTGCCCGTCGATCCGGCACTCGAACTCGATCAGGTTTGCCGGGGTGAGGTTGTCAGAGGCCGTGAACGTGAAGGTGGCCGCGCGGCTGCTGGTCGTCGGCGCCGGGCCGGACAGGATGGCGGTATCGGGCGGCACGACGTCGGCGCCGTCAACCCACGTATGGGTGGCGGGCGTCGGGTCGACGTTGCCGGCGCGATCGATCGCGCGTACGAGGAGCTGGTTGTGCCCCTCGGGAACGTCGAAGGCCACGGCGTTCTGCACCAGCCCGGTGGTATCGAGAATCCACGGCGTCGAGCACGACACCCAGTCCAGCGTCGGATCGTAGACGCCCGGTGCCGGCGGCGGCGCGGTGGGATCGATCGGCTCCGGCGGCTCGAGCGGATCGAAATTGATGATCCGGCACTGGAACATGAACTCGCCGGCCGCGGTCGCGTTGTCGATGCCGGCGAACTCGAACGTCGCGCTGGCGTCGGTGGCCGCCGGTGCCGTCACGATGGCCGTATCCGGCGGCGTTGTATCGGGCGGCAGCGGCACGCCGTCGAACTCGTACGCGCCCACGTCACAGCCCGCGTTCTGCGGACGCGCCACGCCGCGCTGATCGGTCGCCAGGCACGGCGTGAGGCCGCCGTCCACCGCCATGCTGGCGGCGGTGATGGCGTGCGTCATCGTCGGTCCACCGTTATCGGCCAGCGCCATGAGCGTCGGGGCCACGTTGACGTTGGTCCGGTCCTTCGGTCCGACGAAGCCGCAACGGTTCCCGCCGTCGTGGTTGCCGCCTTCGGTGGTGAACGGCACCACGCAGTCGCCGCTGCCGATGTTGCCCGCCACCAGGGAGTTCCGGAAACTCACGCCTTTGTGAGGCTGCAGCGCGCCGACGATCGTAATGCCCAGTTCTTCCGTCGGGATGCCGACGCCGCTGCCGCTTGGCGCGGAGTTGCGCGCGAGCGTGACGTGGGTCAGGCGCAGGCCGGCATCGGCATCGACGAACAGGCCGCCGCCCGCCTTCGCCGCGACGTTGCCGGAGAGCGTCGTGTTCTCGACCTCGGCCGCGCCATCGCTGCCATGGTAGATGCCCGCGCCGCGGCCGCACACCGTCTGATCGTGCGACGGCAGGCAGATCGCCCGGTTGTCCCAGAAGGTCGTGCGCGAGACGCGCATCGTGCTGTCGGAGGCGATGTTGAGGCCGCCGGCGTTGGTGGCGGTGTTCGAGAGGATGTTGGAGTCGAGAATGGCGAATTCGCCGCTGCTCTCGTTCTGGATGCCACCGCCGTCCTCGGAGGCGGTATTGCCGCTGATGGTCAGCCGCTCGAGCGTCACCCGCATGCCGCCGTTGTGAATGCCGCCGCCGTTGGCCTGGGTCGTGTTGTCGCGCACGGTGGAATCGGAGATACGTGCGGCGCCGAAAGAGTGGATGGAGATGCCGCCGCCGTCGCCGTAGCCGTTGTTGCCGCTGATGGTCGACCCGGTGACGGTCACCGTGCCGGGGCCGTCGAACACCATGCAGCCGCCGCCCTCGTCCGAGGGCTCGAGGAGTGTGCCGTCAGGCAGGATCGGCGTATCGCGGGGGATGGGTGTGCCGTCGGGCCCGGGGACGAATTCCGTTCCCGGGCGAACGCCGCCGGCGCCGTTCGCCGTACAGATCATCTGGTCGATGACCACCGGCCGATCGCTTTTGGAGGCGAAGGCGCCACCCTCGCCGCCGGCCAGGTTGTGGGTGAACGTGCCGCGCACGATCGACGCGGTCGCTTTGTTCCCGACTGCAACGCCGCCGCCGCCGACGACGGCGATGTTGTGCGTCACCATCGACTCGGTCAGCGCGAGCACACCTTCGGACTCGTTGGCGATGCCGCCGCCGGCGGCGCCCGTTCGGTTGGCGGTGATCGTCGCGTAGGTGATCGTCGCGCGGCTCTGCTGTCCGGCGACGTTGCGGTCGCCAGCGTTGTACACGCCGCCGCCGCCGCCGGCCGCATAGTTGCCCGAGATGATCACGCCGGCCTCCGCCGTGCCGCTGACCGTCAACTGCCCGCGCGTGATGTAGAGGCCGCCGCCGGTCGCGCCGCTCGAGTTGTCCTGGATGGTGGAGCGCTCGACGACGAGACTGCCGCCGTCGTTGCCGTCCGAGTACACGCCGCCGCCGCTGCCAGTGGCGGCGTTATTGCGCACGGTGACATCGATCAGGCGCACGGTCCCCTTGGAGACGCTGTTGATCGCGCCGCCGTCGCCCGACGCCCACCCCTTCTGCAGCGTGAGGCCGGAGAAGGTGACGTTGCCGGCGGTCGGATGGATCTCGAACAGCCGATCCAGCGCCAGCCGGTCGGGTGGCGCTCCGAACGGCGCCCGCCCGCCGTCAATCACCGTCGTGCGACCCGGCGCGCCGCTGATCGTGAGCGGCGCCGTGATGTCGAGATCGCCGACCGTGATGTCGTTCTCGTTCACCGGTTCGCGCATCAGCGCGAAGGTCCCGGCCGGCAGGTGAATGATGTCGGCCTCCAGCGTCGTGTTCGCTTCCTGGATCGCCGCGCGCAGCGAGCACGTGCCGGCGCTGGTCCGGCACACGCCGTCGCCCGGAAGGGCGTCGACGCGGTCTACCGGGTCGTTGACGACGAAGGTAGCGGCGCCAAGGCGGATTTGCCCTGGAACCACGAGTAGCGTGGCGATCGCGAGAAACAAAACGGCCGCGCCCATCCGGGCGGGACGCGTGGTGAGGGCGGTCATCATACGAACCTCTCGAAAAGTCGTTTGTCCGAAGGCCGCAAAGAAAAAGGGCGTCGCGGTCTCAGCCACAGCTGAAACGCGCAGACGCCCTCTTTCCTGCGTGCCCTTGTGAGCGTTCGCACCTTCCGGGCAGGAAGGGTTCGGCCGGCCAGCCTAGCGAACGCCTACCAAACTCATTGCGGCATTTCGTGTCTCTCCAGGGTCAAGCTGTTACCGGCTTGCAAACGTCAGGGCCAATGTCGGTGGCCCGTCGTACTTTTCCTTGCCGTGATACGACTGCTCGTGACCGTCGCTGTCTTCCGCGGCGTCGCGGAGGAGGAAGCCGAAGGGCTGGCTGTCGCTGTACATCCCACGCACGAGCTCCACGACGTCCCACGCCTCGATGGTGTACCCGGCGGCCATCTCGGCGGCCGCACCGGTTGACGCAGGCTGGTTCTCCCATGTCACGGTGTTCTCTTCCCAGAGCGCCGCCAGGCGCAGCACCTGCACCGCGCGGCCGGCCGTCGCCGACGCCGCTACCATCGTCAGCGTCGCGGACTGAACCGTGCAGCCCTGCGGCAGCGCCGGCAGCGTGAAGCGAATCAGCGCGCGGAAGTTGTTGCCCGCTCCCTGCGACCGGACCTTCAGGATCGAGTCGCCGCCGAAGTTGTTCGATGGGCTGTTCTGATCGATCCACGCGTCGGCGTCAACGGTGAGCTCCACCGGCGCGCCGCAGTCGACCGGTGCGGGCGGCGGGATCGGGTCCGGTACAGGTTCGGGTTGCGGTTCGGGTTGCGGTTCGGGTTGTGCCTCGGCTTGTGGTTCGGGTTCCGGCTCGGGTTGCGGCTCCGGAGCGCCACCACCGGCGACCGGCATCACCGCAGGTGCCTCGATCGTCCACGCATGGCTGACGGGCAGCGGGTCGCCGCCGGCCCGCACCGCGAAGGTGTGGGCGCCGAGGCCGAGGCCGCTGAAGCTCGCCGGGCTGCTGCAGCCGGCGAAGGCCGCGCCATCGAGCGAGCATTCGAACGTGACACCGCCACCGCCCGCGCTGAATTCGAACGTCGCGCCGGTCGCGGTGGTCGTGGCCGGCGGTCCCGCGGTGATCATCGTGTCCGGCGGCCACGACGTCAGCGCCGCCTCCGCCGCGTCGTAGCCGATGGCGGCCAGCGCTGGATCGAGATCGCCCCAGACGATGTGCAGGTCATCGATCTCGGGCGTGTAGTCATCGCCCCACACGATGTGCTGCCCCCAGAGCTGCTGCTGATCGGTGACAACGTCTTCGTCCACGGTCAGGTGCGTGATGTCGCCCCAGACGATATGGTCGTCGCCCCAGACGATATGCATGCCCCAGGCGGGCTCGTGGGTGATGAGCGAATCGCCCCACACGATGTGGTCGCCCCAGACGATGTGCGCGCCCCATGCGTAGGTCTCGCCCTCGATCACCGTGAAGCGGTTGACGCTCGTCGAGAGCCACGGCGACCCGACCGGCTGGGACGTATCGATCGCCAGCGCCAGCGCGATCGCGCCGGCAGCATTGAGGGCGCCGGCGCCCCCGGTCAACACATCGGCCGCATTCCCAGACTGGTCGCTCACATCCAGCGCCGTGAACTGCAGGATGGCCTTGATCGTGTTTGGCGTGAGGTCCGGCCGCGGCAGGGCCGGCTCGTCCTCATCCGGAGTCTCGTCTGCGTCGTCGTCGAGACCCCCGCGGTGCGCCTGCAGTATCAGCGCCACCGTGCCGCTCGTCACGGCGGCTGCCATGCTCGTTCCGCTCAGGCGCAGGTACGAGTCAGCCCGCAGCGACGGGTGGTTCGCGTAGAGCGCCGCCGCTTCGTGCGAGGCGCTCGCCAGTTTGTCTCCGGGCGCGACGATGTCGGGCTTGACGAGCGCGTCATACCACGTGGGTCCGCGCGAGCTGTACGGCGCCACGCGATCGTCGAGCCGGGTCACCGTATTACGCGTCATCACCGCGCCAACGGTGATCGCCGACGGCGCGTTGCCCGGCGACGTGATGCCGGCATATCCCGTCGTGCCGGTGTGGCGATTGGTGCCGTAATTGCCCGCCGATGCCACCACCACGATGCCCGCCGCCGAGGCGCGCTCGACCGCCTGCACCAGCGGGTCGGTCGCCGCCGGCTCGTAGATCGGATGGCCGAGCGAGAGGTTGATGATGTCGATGCCGAGCGCGTCCTTGTTCGCCACGGCGAAGTCGATGGCGCTGATGACGTTGCTGGTATAGCCCTGGCCCTGCGCATCGAGCGCTTTCAGCACGACCAGCCGGGCGCCCGGCGCGATGCCGGCATAGGCGCCGCCGGAGCCGGCGCCGTTGCCGCCGATCAACCCGGCGACGTGCGTGCCGTGCCCGTACTCGTCCACAGGAACGGCGACGCCGCCGCCGTTGGTGAAGTCGTAGAATTCTTGCACGCGGCCGGCGAAGTCCGCCGAGGCCGCCAGGCCCGAATCGATCACCGCCACGCCCACGCCGGTTCCGTCGAGCTCGCCGTCGAGGCCGAGCGTCTGGCGAAGCGTGTTGATCGCCACCGACTCGTCGTCGTCGTCCTCGTCCTCGGCTTCCTGGCGATGGCTCCACACCAACGCGTCGATCGACAGCCCCTCGACGCCCGGATGGCGCGCCAGCAGTCCGAGGTCCCGGGCGCGGACGTCGCCGGCCAGCAGCGAGGCCTCGTGGTTGACGCTGTGGACCGTCCCGCCCGTGGCCATGACCGAGCGCAGCACGGCGGTCTCGGCGCCGGATCGGAATTTGATGAGGACTCGCTGCGAACCGCCCGTGACGCCGATGCCCTCACGAAGGGCGCGGTCCACGGCGGCGTGCGGCGCAAGCGGAACCGCCCGGTCACCGCCCGGGGAAACAGCCAGCGGCAGGAGCGCGCAGAGGCATACTCTCAGCCATTTCGTGATCGCTCTTGCGGGAGTCGAGATCATCGCAACTCGAGCCATGAGCAAAGATTGGGCCGCCTCGAATCTGCGGGTGGCCGGGAAAAGGCGAGTGGGCGGTGTGCCACGAGCGCCAGAAGCGACGCAAATCGCACACAATCCGCACACGCTGGCGCAGCGGGCGGCTCTTGCTACAATTTCCAGGACTGCAACCATGACCACGCATCGTCCGCACATGCTCGTCGCCGAAGACGACGACGAGATCCGTAACGTCGTGAGCCTGTTCGCGAAGCGCGCCGGCTACGAGGTCACCGCGTGCACGAACGGCCGCGAAGCCCTCGCGCTGCTGAAAACGACCGCCGCCGATCTGGCAATGGTGGATCTGCACATGCCGGAGGTGGGCGGCCTCGACGTCCTGCGCGCGATCCGCGCCGCGGTGCCCGGATGCCAGACCATCATCATGACCGGTTTCGAGAGCGTCCAGACGGCGGTCGAGGCCATCAAGCTGGGGGCGCTCGACTACATGGTCAAGCCGCTCGACTTCGATCGGCTGGGCCAGTTGCTGCAGGAGATCCGCGAGGAGATCGCGCGGCGCCGCACACTGCTGGCGGTGGACGGCGAGACGGCCGAGCGGCTCCAGCTCGAAGGGCTGATCGGGCGCAGCGCGGTGATGCAGGAGCTGTTCAGCCTGGTCCGCCGCCTGGCGCCCCACGTGCGCACGGTGTTGATCACGGGCGAGACCGGCACCGGGAAGGAGCTCGTGGCCCGGGCCCTCCCCCGGCTGGGACCGCGACGCAACGCGCGGTTCGTGGTGCTCAACTGCTCGGCGGTCGTCGAGACGCTCTTCGAGAGCGAGTTGTTCGGTCACGTGCGCGGCGCCTTTACTGGCGCCACCGAGAACAAGCCGGGGTTGTTCGACGCCGCCGACGGCGGCACGCTGTTTCTCGACGAAGTCGGTGAGCTGCCGCTCACGGTCCAGGCCAAGCTGCTGCGCGTGCTCGAATCCGGCGAGGTGCACCGCGTCGGATCGCTGTCGCCGCGCAGCGTGAACGTCCATGTGATCGCCGCCACGAACCGCAATCCCCACGACGAGATCGCGGCCGGCCGCTTCCGCAGCGACCTGTTCTATCGTCTCTGCGTGGTCGAGATCACGCTGCCGCCCCTGCGGGACCGCCGCGAAGACATTCCGTACCTGACCGCCGCGTTCATGCGCGAGGGCGCGACGCGCCTGAAGAAGCCGCTGGCCGGGGTGACCACCGGCGCCGAGCGGCTGCTCATGTCTCATCCCTGGCTAGGCAACGTCAGGGAGCTGCGTAACGTGCTGGAGCGCGCCTGCATCCTGGCGGATGGTGACCTGATCACCGAGCGCGAGGTCGTGAGGGCGCTGCCGGCGGCGGCGCCGCGCTCAATGCCCGAAGCGGTCGCCGCGGCCCCGAATTATGTGACGCTCGAGGCGGTGGAGCGGCACCACATCGAGGAAATCCTGCTCAAGACGGGCGGGAACAAGAAGGCGGCCGCGCGGCTGCTCGGCCTGAGCCGGCGGACGTTGTATCGTCGCCTGGCCAACCTGAAACCGGAGGACTGACGCTCACACGGCGCGCACGATCCGCGCCGGGCGCCTTGACACGCGAAAACTGCGGCGCGTCGACATGGCATCGACCATGCATTCGGCGTGGCATGAAGGAAACTTGGACCTGGCAAGGGGTGTCGCGCGTCGAAGGGCGCTACTGGCACCAGGACCTTGCCGTGACCATCATCGATGACACCGCCGGCGCGCGCTCCGGCCTGCGCCTGGTGTTCGCCAACGAAGGCGACCGGCCGATCACCGTGACCGACGTCGCTCCGTTCATAGGTATCGTTCACGGCTTTCGCGCCATGTCGAGCGTCAACGCGCGGCATGCGTGGCCGCACACCGTCATCGTCGACAACGACCCGCTGCCGCTGGTGCTGCAACCCGGGAAGCGCCGCGGCTACGGCATCTCGATGCTCTACGATTTGAAGGGTTCGCGCAAAAACGCCGACCCGAGGGCGATGCCCGACCACCGGCTGGTCGTCGAGTATTTCCTCCGGATCGAGACGCTGCAGTTCCACGGCGGCCTGCGCCTGAGCTCGTTCAAGTACGCGACGCGGCACATCGCGGCCGGTCAGGCCGAGATCGCGCCGGGAGCGGCCGCCGCGCGTTCCAGCGCGTAGTTGAACTCCTCGACGTTGAACGGCTTGGCCATCACGGCACAGAAGCCCCACTGCTCGTAATCGGCCATGACGGCGTCGGCGGTGTAGCCGCTGGCCACGATGGCCTTGACCCCGGGGTCGAGCGCCTTGAGGTAGACGAGCGCTTCCTGGCCGCCCATGCCACCGGGCACCGTCAGGTCCATGATCACGACGTCGAACGGGCGTCCCTCGCGAACCGCCTCGCGGAAGCGCTCGACGGCGTCGGCCCCGTGCCGCGACGTCACGGCTTCGTATCCGAGCTTCGCGCACATGCCGCGGGCGATGTCGAGGATGGTTTCCTCGTCGTCCATGATCAGGGCGCGGCCGCCGCGGGAGGCCGCGCGCGCGACGCGCCGGCTCGGCGGCGCCGCGGCCATGCGCTCGGCGGCCGGCAGGTAGGTCACGAAGCGCGTGCCCTTGTCCACCGTCGATTCGACCGTGATGTATCCGCGGTGGGCGTTGACGATTGAATACGACGTCGTCAGTCCCAGCCCGGTGCCCTTCTTCTTCGTCGAGAAGTACGGATCGAAGATCCGGCCGAGGTGCTCCGGCGCGATGCCCATGCCGGCATCGGTGATGGCAATGGCCACGTACCGGCCCGCGCGAATGCCGACGCCCGCGCGAACTTCGTCGATCGCGATCTCGACGTTCTTCATCTCGATCCGGAGCGTGCCCCCGAGCGGCATCGCCTGTCGCGCGTTGATCACGAGATTGCTGATCACCTGGCTGAGTTGTCCGACGTCGACGTCCGCCGGCCACAGACCCGGCGGCAGGTTGAACGCCAGCGCCACTTTCGATCCGCGCAGCGCGAAGGTCGCGGTTTCTTCGACGAGATGGTGAATCGACGCCGGCGTCTTCACCGGCGCGCCGCCCTTCGAGAACGTCAGGAGCTGGCTGGTGATCCCGCGGGCGCGATTGCACGCGCGCTCGGCGTCGGCCAGGCGCGTGGCCAGCTCGGTGTGGTCCGCGGTGTCGAGCCGCGCCAGCGAGATGTTGCCGACCACACCGGTCAGGATGTTGTTGAAGTCGTGGGCCAGCCCGCCGGCGAGCACGCCCAGCGAGGCCAGGCGATCGGCCTTGGAACGCTCCTGCTCGAGGCGCAGCATGCTGCTGACGTCTCGGAACACCCACACCGCCCCGGCGATGGTGCCGTCGGCGTTGCGGATCGGGCTGCCCGAGCATTCGATCGTCGGCGCCCCGCGCGACTCGGTGAGCGTCGGCCGTTCCGCCAGCTGCACCCGCACGCCGCGCTCGAGCACGTGCTCGATGGCGCGGGCGAACGAGGGCCGATGGCTTTCCGCGACCTTGCCGATCGCATCGATGAGCGGCAGGCCCGCGGCGCCGCCCTGCGCCAGGCCGATGAACTCCTCGGCGGCCCGGTTCAGCAGGACGATGTTCGCTCGCGCGTCCGTGGTGATCACGCCGTCGCCGATGTTGCTCAGCGTGACCGCCAGGCGCTCGCGCTCGACGTCCAGCTGCGCCTTTTCCGCCGCGAGCTCCTGCGCGTGGCGCCGTTCGGCCTGCAGCCGATCGAGGTAGATCTTGTAGCTGCGATAGGTCAGGTACAGCGGCGCGGCCGCGAGCGGCACCGCCCAATACGCCCCCACTCTGATCGCCAGCACCGCCGACAGCGCTACGCCCGCACTGAGGAAATAGCTCGGCGCGGTCCACAGGAGATCCTGGTGCCACAGCCGCGGAATCGAGACGCCGGCCGACAAGGCGATAGCGACCGCGACCAGGCCGGTGTTGATGACGAAGTAGGTCATCGCCGCCGCGGTCATGGCCGCGACCACCGCCCCGAACGGCGCATCGATCGCCTGACCGCCGAGCTGCGCGAACACAGACCCGACGACCTGAATCGACACCGCGATCGACGCGATGCTGAAGAGCGTGCGATAGCCCGGCCACCGCTCGCGGGTGTGCACGGCGCACTGGCACCACACGCTGGCCGAGCCGAGGAGCATCGCTTCGTTCACGCCCAGCAGCATCAGGCACGCGAAGTCAGGCGCGTACCCGAGCGTCATGGTGGCGTTGCCGCGCGACAGCGGCAGCACGATCTTGAACACCGCGGTCAGCAGCGAGACGGCGAGCAGCGCGATGAAGGTCGCGGGCCGACGCGTCACCTCTGCCGGTTGCAACAGGAAGAGCGCGGCGCCTGCGGCGATCACTCCAGTGGTGAAAACCCGTGCCGTGACAGGCAGATCGTCAAAGCTTCGCTGGTGTGCGCGGACTGGCGACTCACTCATGGCACTTGAAAACGCCAAAGGCGCCGAAAGTGAACACGTTCCGGGCCGCCGGCCGGGCTGTTCGCTTTTGGCCGCGGCGGCGTTTAGAGACTCGTCAGAACACTTCGGCCGCTCCTGCGCTGGGCGAGCGGCCGGTTGCCGCAGTGGAACTGACGCGTCAGGCGCACCCCGCCTGGAGCGTCGAGAACATCAAAGCCGCGATCATTTGGCCGCTGGAGCGAACCGCCCAAGGAAACCGCCGCCGGTTTTTAGCTCGAGGCCGATCGTGTCCTGCTGCGAATGGACGCGCGACTCAACGCGCACCGTCGAACCATCCGCCGCTTCGTCTCGAACCAGCGTCGACTGGTAGCGGCCGGCGGAGAGAAACGACAGCGGCACCTGGATCGTCTGCGCGCCTGGACCATTCATCGCCGCCAGAAACCAGACGTCGCCCGTGCGGCGGGCGAAGAGCACGAGCTCGCCGATCTCGGAGCCAATCAGCACGCGCGTCTCATCCCACGTCGATGGAACGCTCTTAATCACGTCCACCGCGGGACTGGCCAGGATGCTCTCGGGGTTCGCCGCGATCGTGAGCAGCGGGCTGGCGAACGCGACGAGGCTGGCGATCTGGTGCGCCACGCTCGAGTCGCGGCGGCGTTCGCTGAAGAGCATCGTGGTGTAGTCGGCGGGTCCAGCGAGATAGCGGGTGAACGGCAGAATGGTTTGATGGCGTGCGCGCTCGAGCATTCCGCTCGACTCCATGCCGCGGACGCTTTCGCGGACCAGCTCGTTGGGCCAGGTGCGCTCGCGGCCGGTCGGCTTGTTCGAACCGTGAAACACGATCAGGATGCGGTGCTCCGCCGCCTTCCGCAGGAGCGCCTCGTAGAGGTCGATCACTTCCTTCGCTTCGTGATCGAGGAAGTCGAGCTTGGCGCCCACCACCCCGAGGTCGCGCAGCATCCTGAAGAACTCCTCACGCGCCTCGGGTGTGCGTAGCTGGTTGGTGTGCTGCCAGAACCACACGCCCACGCCTTGCTGTCGTGAGTAGTTGACGACCTCGCGGCGCTCCTCGATCGTCCACTTACGCCAGATGCCTTCGATCACGTGATGTTCGAACCCGAGTTGACCGGCCATGCGGGAGAACTCTTTCATCCCCGCCACGCCGGTCGGCCCGCCATCAACATATCGCCACACGGCGCGGCCCGGTTTCACCCACGACGTCTTGATGCCGTCGGGAAAGAGCTCCGGATCCGGCGGCGGGCAGAGATTCGGCAGGATCGTGCTCGTCGCCAACGTATTCAGGTCGCGCCCGATCATCACCACGCGCCATGGCGTCGTGATTTCACCAATGATGGCGGCCGCCTTGCCGAGCCGCTTCCCTTCCTCGCGACCGTAGCGCAGCTCGAACGGATAGTTCAGCGGCTGACGATGGCCGAGACCGATCACCCAGCCGCCGCGACCGTTCGACTCGAGTCCCATGCCGCTGTAGTTCATGAGGTTGGCCTCGGTGATCGACGCGTAGCCGCGGCTCTGAGGCAGCTTGAACGTCAACGGCGGTCCGGCCCACTGTCCTGGCTGCACCGCGGCGAGATCCGCCTTCACGTAAGGCGCTTCGTAGTGCCCTTCCGCCATGCCCGCATACCAAACGGTCGATCCGGCCGGCAGATTGAACGTTGACCATTCGTCCGGTACGCGCGCCGCAGCGGCCTCGCCTGGAATGATGTGGCGGTGCGCGACGCCGTCGTCGAAGACGCGAACCTCCAGCGTGTAGGCGATCGACGTCAGATCGTTGGTGAGCGAGAGCCTCGCGCGGTTGGAGTCACTGATCGCGGTGCTGCGAACGCCCGACCACGGGTAGCGCTCCTGGACCGCGTCTCTTACGACATCGCCCAGCACGACGCCGGCCGACAAGTCATAGCCGTCGAGGGTCAGGACGATCGGCGATGGTTCGATCACCGTGACGTTGCCGAGCGTGACGGTGAACGTGAGGCGCTCGGCGTTCGGCAGGAATGTGAAAGTCACTTGTCCGTTGGGGCTTCGCACGTCGAGCGCCGGCATCTGCACCCGCTGCGAACGGCGCGTGGCCGGCGCCTGTTGCGCGACCGGCACGGCCTGCGCCGGCGGCAACTCGGCGCATGTCATGGTCAGACAGATGGCGATAACGGCGTGACGCGTGATGACCATGGCGGGAGGATATACCTCACCATGGCCGATCGACGCGTCCGGAGGTTACCGACCATTGCTACGGAAGGCGGACGCGAGTTACCATGGTTGTCTTACCCGAGTGGGCCAGTAGCGCAGTTGGGAGCGCGCATGAATGGCATTCATGAGGTCACCGGTTCGATCCCGGTCTGGTCCACCAAACTTACTTTCGCGGTTCCAACAGGCTCTAACCAGTTGAAGGCAGGCGCGGTTAGAGCGGTTCGAACAAACGCTTTTCCATCGAACGCAATCCCGTCCGGGAAAAACAACTGCTGAAGGCGCTGGCGTTGTTCGAGCGAGGCCTGTACCCACAGGTCCGCGGCGCGCGGCAAAACGCGCTCTGCGAAGCCCAGGATGCCTTCTACGTCCATTTCTTCGAGCTCGGTGGCGTGCCGTTCCATGCGCGCTAAGGTGAGCTCCTCGTTCAGCCGTTCCTTGTGGCGGTCGTACGTGTCGATGTCGATCGACTGCTCGTAGAGGAATGCGTTGTCGAGGCGGTCGATCCTCTGCCGTATCGTCTTGATCCGGCGCTCGACGGCTTCCGCC
>CAZEMI010000297.1:0-41212 GCA_964513235.1 uncultured Acidobacterium sp. | reverse complement strand
CTGCCCGCGGCTCCGCCGCGGGCGGTCTTATTCCGTCTCCCGGCGCATCTTCTTGCGATTGCGCTTCCGGGCCAGCGCTTGTTTCGCGCGTCGCTTGTCGCCCGGCTTCAGGTAAAAGGAGTGCTTCTTGATGTCCTTGATGATGTCTTCCTGCTGCACCTTGCGCTTGAACCGCCGCAACGCACTTTCGATCGACTCACCTTCCTGCAATTTCACCTCGGCCATCTCGCAGTCACCTCCTTCCGATGGATTTTTGGCACCAAATCAACAGCTCACCAGATCAACAGGTCAAAAGGTGATCGGGCCAAGTATGCTAGGCTATCACAACCCCAAACGCCCTTAGTGTCGCAAATAACCCATTTGGTTACTACAAGTTAGAGCCTTGCGCATTCTCGTTCTCGGCTCCGGCGCGCGTGAACATGCGCTCTCGGCCGCACTCGCTTCCGACCCCGCCGTGACCCACGTCGTGTGCGCGCCCGGCAACCCCGGCATCGCCCGCACCATCCCCACCACGCCGGTCGACCCATTGGACACCGCCGCGGTGATTCGGCTCGCCGATCGCGAACGGATCGATCTCACCGTCGTCGGCCCTGAAGCCCCCCTCGCCGCCGGGCTTGCCGATCGGTTCGCGGCCGCCGGCCGCCGCGTGTTCGGGCCCACGCAAGCCGCCGCACGGCTCGAAACGAGCAAAGCCTTCGCGAAGGATTTCATGCAGCGCCACGCGGTGCCGACCGCGCGCTACCGCGTCTGCACGTCCGCGTCCGCCGCGCTGCGGTCGATTCGCTCGGGGGAATTCGGCGACGCCCTCGTCGTCAAGGCCGACGGCCTGGCCGCCGGCAAGGGCGTGGTGGTGGCCGCCGATCGCGCGACGGCCGAACAGGCCGTGAATGCCGCCATGGTCGACAGGAGTTTCGGCGAGGCCGGCGCCAGCGTCGTGCTCGAGGAGTTGCTGAGCGGTCCCGAAGTCTCGTTCTTCGTCGTCGCCAGCGGCGAGGAGTACGTGTCGCTGCCGTCCGCGCAGGACCATAAGCGAATCTTTGACGCCGACCGCGGGCCGAATACGGGTGGAATGGGTGCGTTTTCGCCGAGCCCGCTGATGACCGACGAGCTGCAGTCACACATCGAGCGTCACATCGTCGGTCCGGTGTTGCGCGGCATGGCCGCGGAAGGCAATCCGTTTCGCGGCTTTCTTTACTGTGGATTGATGCTGACGCCTGACGGCCCGAAGGTGATTGAATTCAACGTCAGGTTCGGCGACCCCGAAGCACAGGTTGTGATGCCGCTGTTGGAGGCGCCACTGTCGCAGTTGCTGACGGATGCGGCAGACCCGCGCCTAAAGGCGCGGGCCATAGGAATTCAACACAACGAGCGCATGGCCCTCAATGACCATATGGCCCGCGGCTTTAGCCGCGGGGTTGCTGTCGCCGTCGGAGTTGTATTAGCCGCTCACGGGTATCCGGGCGAGGTCCGCGTGGGCGACGCAATTCACGGTCTCGACGATGTGGCTCGCGATTGCCCGGATGTCCAGCTCCGTTATGCGGGCGTCAAGCTGCACGGCGATCAACTCGTCACCGCGGGCGGACGCGTGCTGACCGTCGTGGCGATCGCGCCGTCATTCGCGATCGCCATCGCGCGCGCGTATGAAGCGGCAAGCAAGATCAAATTCGATGGAATGCAGTTCCGCCGTGATATTGGGCGCAGGGCGATAAATCGACAAGTGAGTGACTGACGATTGAGCGACTGTTTGGCGATCGCCAATCTCGTGATTTCGCGAATCCATTTCGTAAATGCGCAATGGCCAATCGAATCACCTAATCACCAATTCACCGAATCATCAAACAGTCACTAAATTCTCGATCGGTCAATTGTCAATTTCGTGATCTATTCCTCCCGCAGTGCAACCATCGGATCGATGGCGGCCGCGCGGCGAGCGGGAATCCAGCTCGCGAACAGGCCGACGATGATCAGCAACACCACGATCGCCACGATGACCTGCGGATCGCCGGGTCGTACCTGGTAGAGCAGTTCCTGCAGGAGGCGGCCAGTGGCTAACGATCCCGCGACGCCGAGCACCAGGCCGGCAACGATCGGCAGCATCGACTGGCGCACCACCATCGCCGCCAGCTGCTGGCGCGACGCACCGAGGGCCGCGCGCACGCCGATTTCGCGAGTCCGTTGCGACACGTAATAGGCCAGCACGCCGTAGACGCCAATCGACGCGAGCAACAGGCCGATCACCGCGAAGCCGGTCAGCAGGCGCATTGGTGTTTCCCGCCAGCTTACCGATGAGCTGACCACCGCCTCCATCGACTGCACGCGCGCGACCGGCAAATTAGGATCGACGCGCTTGACGACATCACGCAACGACGATTGCCAAAGCAGGGGTTCGCCGACGGTCCTGGCCACGACGGTCATCACCGGCCACGACAGCTGGCTGTACGGCACGAAAAACTCGCGCCGCGCCACGTCATCGAGCCCGAAGTGGCGGACGTTCTCGACGACGCCGACCACGGTCATCCAGGGGTTGGCATTGTCGATCGATCCGATCTTGAGCCGCTTCCCGAGCGCGCTCTCGCCGGGCCAGTAGCGTTCGGCCGTCGCACGGTTCACGATCGCGACCCGTTCGCCGTTGGTCACATCGCGATCCGTGAAGTCGCGTCCCTCGACGATCGGAATGCCGAGCGTGGCGAAGTAGCCTGGACACGACACCCGGTAGGCGGACGAAGTGCCGGTGCCCGGCCCGGTGAACGTCTTGCCCTCGATGGAGATGGCGCGACTGGCGTTGGCGCCGCTGAGCGGCAGATGGCTCACCGCGCCGATGCGGCGAATGCCGGGCAGGCCTTCGACCGACCGCGACAGCTCGGCGCAGAAGGATTCGCGAACCGGCGATCCGTAGGTATTCTCCTGCGGCAACGACAGCGCCAGCGTCAGCACGTCACGCGGGTCGAGCCCTGGATTCACCCGCATCAGGCCGGCCATGCTTTTCACCAGCAACCCGGCGCCGCAGAGAACCACGATGGCGAGTGCCACTTCCAGCGCAATCAGGACGCGCCGGGCGGCGTGGGCGGCGCCCGTCGAGCCGCGCTCGCCCTCGCGGAGCAACGCCGAGGGATCGCGGCGCCGCAGTCCGAAGAGCGGCGCGAAGCCGAAGATCGCCGCGCACAGCACTGCGGCGATCGCGGCGAACGCCAGCACCCAGCCGTCGATCTCGATCGGCACCTCGCCGCGGAATGGCAACTCCCTGAATCCCGGTGTGAGTACGAGGTCTGCGGCCCTCGCGGCCGCCCAGGCCAGGGCGAGGCCGCCGAGGCCGCCGGCGGCAGCGAGCACGAGCGACTCGGCGAACAAGTGCCGCGCCAGCCTGCCGAGGCCGGCGCCCAGTGACAGGCGAAGCGCGAATTCGCGGCGGCGTGTCAGCGCGCGACCGAGCTGCAGGTTCGCGACGTTCACGCACGCGATGACCAGAATCAGCGACACCGCCCCCATCAGCGCGGTCAGCATCGTCCGCAGTGTTCCGATGCCCTGATCGCTCATGCGTGTGATCGTCGCGCCTTCGCCCTCGTTCTCCTCGTACTTCTGCTCGAGCGCGCTCCCGATCTGCTCGATCTCCGCGCGCGCGGACTCGAACGTCATCTCCGGCTTGACCCGCGCCGCGACCCAGAACGAATGCGAACCGCGTTGGCGATCCTGCTCGGTCGGCGCAAACGGCACCCACACGCCGTTGTTGCGCCAGGGAAACTGAAAGCCCCTTGGCATGACGCCGATCACTTCGTACGCGTCGCCGTTGAGGCGCAACGAGGATCCAATCGCCGATGTCCGACCGCCCAGATGGGTGCGCCAGACGCCGTCACTGATGACGACGACGCGATGGCCGGCCTCTTCCGCCTCACTGAAAATGCGGCCCATCGCGGGCGGCACGCCCAGGACCGTGAACAGGCTCGCCGAGGCACGAACGCCCTGCACCTGCTCGGGCTCGGCCGCCGACGCCACATTGAAGGTCTGGTACTCCCAGATGCCCATCGCCGAAAAGCTGTTCGCTTCCCGCCTCCAGTCCTGGTAGTTGGGATGGGCGACGATGAAGGTCTGCGCCCGGTTATCGCGATCGCGTTCCCACACAATCGCCAGCTGTTCTGGACTCGGGTAGGGCAGTGATCCCCAGAGGAGCGCGTTGATGATGCTGAAGACCGCGGTGCAGGCGCCGATGCCGATCGCGAGCGTCAGCACCACGACCATCGAGAATCCGCGGTCCAGCCGCACCGCCCTCAGCGCGTGACGGAAATCCGCGACGACACCGGTGCGCCAGTCTTCGGTTTGCAAATGCGTCCGCGCGCGTCGCTTCGCGCGCTCGGCAACGGCCGCCGCCAGCGGACCCATGCGCGCCAGTTCGGACTCCACCACGGCGTCCGCCTGCTCCTGTGACTTGCCGTCCGCCATCGCTGTTCGATGCAGATCGCGCAGGTGCTCGGCGATCTCGTCGACCGCGTCGCCGTGAGCGGAGGGGATCACGCCATCGGCAGCGAGCCGTTCGCGAAGCCGCTCAGTCCAGTTGATCGGTGTCATCGGTGCCTTCTGTGGCCCTGGTCATGCAGATCTGTCCCTTCTGTGGCCCTGGTCATGCAGATCTGTGCCTTCTGTGGCCCTGGTTTATGCGGGTCTGAGGCCCGCCGCTTTGGTCAGCGCGCCGACGAATGCCTCCCAACGGCTGCGCTGCGTCGCCAACACCTTGCGCCCTTCGGTGGTCAGCTTGTAATAGCGCCGCCGCCGTTGCCCGGCCTTCTCGACCCATCGCCCCTGGATCCATTTCCGATCCTCGAGCTTGTAGAGCAGCGGATACAGCGAGGCGACGTGAAACGCCAGCAGGCCACCCGATCGCCGGCTGATCTCACGGGCGATGTCGTAGCCATGCAGCTGGCCGTCCTCGAGCGCCGAGAGGATCAGCAGCTCCGCGCTGCCCTTCCGGGCCGCCGCTTCGATGAGGGGATCTCCCATATGTGGGACTCACATATATCACAAATCTTGAGGTCCTGAGGGCTTGAGGTCCTGAGGGCTTGAGGGCTTGAGGGCTTGAGGGGCTTGGCCAAGCCCCAAGCCCCAAGCCCCAAGACCCAAGCCCCAAGACCCTGTATCATCCGCGCCAGCGAGGTCGCCCATGCGGAGAGTCACCCTGCTTGTCACTCTGATCGTGCTCGGCAGTTACGTCGATAACGGCGCCGGCCCATCCGCCGGCGGACAGACTCCGGCTCCGGTGCGGGCCAAGCGCGCGATTCAACCGGCCAACTACAAGCCGACACCGTCGCCGCTGACCCCGGCAATCCTGATCGGTGACACGTTGTACCTGTCGGGCAGCACCGGCGGCGATCCCGTCTCGGGCCAGCTCGTGAAAGGCGGCTTCGAGCCCGAGCTGCGGCAGATCATGTCGAACGTGCGGACCGTGCTGAAGGAAGCCGGCATGACGCTGGCCGACGTGGTGTCGGTCACCGCGTATCTCGCCGACATGGCCGACTTCGCGCGCTTCAACGAGATCTACCGGGAATACTTCACGTCAACCCCGCTGCCAACGCGGTCCACCGTCGCCGTGCAGGGGCTCGCGCGCGGAGCCCGTCTCGAGCTGACCATGACCGCTGTGAGGACCCGATGAAAAAGTTGCTCCTGTTGCTGGCGTTCGCCTCCGTTCCGGTCGCCGCTTCGGCCCAGGCCGCCAATCCGCTGTGGCACGAGGAAAAGATCACCAATTACCTGCCGCACATGACCTGGCCCGAGGTGGAGGAGCTCCGCACCCGCACCGACATGGTGATCATCCCGATCGCCGCCATGGAGCAGCACAGCCTTCATCTGCCCATCGGCACCGATTATCTGAATGGACTCGGGCGCGCCAAACTCGTGGCGCAAAAAACGCCCGTGTTGGTTGCGCCGATCCTGATGCCGGGCAACTCGCCGTATCACATGGAGTTTCCGGGAACGATCACGCTCTCGTCACAGACGATCCAACAGGTCTACTTCGAGGCCGCGCAGAGCTTGATCAAGCACGGCTTCAAGCGCGTCCTGCTGCTCAACAGCCACGGCGGCAATCAGATCATCACCCGCTACGTCGCCGACCGCATCAATCAGGAGACCGAGGGTATCGCGGTGGATCTCGGCGACGCCGCCGCGCCATTCCTCACCAGGGCCACGCCGGCGTCGAGCGGGACGCCGCGGGTGTTCGATCGCCATGGTGGAGTTGGAGAGACCTCGACATCGCTGTACATGATGCCGAACCTCGTTAACCTCGAGGCCGCCAAGCGTGCCACCCTGACGATGCCGGACCATCTCACCAAGATGTTGCCCGAAGTCGTGGCCGGCGATCCGACGGCGACGCTCGTGTTCCTGGCCGAAGGACTGAAGGCAAGAAGCACGGGCAAGGGCACGTCGACCCGTGAGATCACCGACACCGGCACGTGGGGACTGCGCGACCCGAGAGAGGCGACCGCCGAACAGGGCCGCCGCGAAACGGAGAACTTCGTTCAGGCCGCCGTCAGGTTCATCGAACGGTGGAGGGAGTTGCGCCCCAATCGATGACCGTCCAGAACCTTCCGCCTCCGCCAAGGCTTCCACCTTCGCCAAGGCTACGGCGGACAAGACGGCGGACAAGCAAGACCTCAAGCCCTCAAGTCCTCAAGCCCTCAAGATTTTGGCAAGAGCGCACGCAGGGCATCATCCAGGTGCGCCCTGAAGGTATTGGTGTTGTGGCCTTCTGAGACTTCGAGGTAGCTGACGGGAGCGGAGTATTCGTCGAGCGTGGTGCGCAGGTTCCGGGCGCCGTCGATCATCGAATCGTAGACGCCGCCCATGACGAAGAACTTGATCGAGACCACCGACGCGCGCGCCTTGGGTTGGTTGGCGATGAGCGACGCGGTCTGCGCCGGCGGGGCAATGGCCGCGCACAAGCCGAAGAGCGACGGGTATTCCACGGCCAGATCGACGGCACCGTAGGCCGCCAGTGAGCTGCCGAGAATGACGCGCTGATCCGGCGCCGAGAAGGTGCGAAACCGCTTGTCCACCATCGGCACGAGCTCATTGGCGACAAACGCGCGCCAGCGCGGGTTGCGCGAATACTCTTCCTGTCGATCGGCGGGTTCCGAAAACACGGCAATCACCGGCGGGATCGACTTGTTGGCAATCAGGTGGTCGAGCACGCGCGGCACGTCCATCTGCTCGACGTAGTTCGACCCGTCGAGCACATAGAGCACCGGAAAGAGCCCGGCCGCGTCCGCCGCGTAACCGGGCGGCAGGTAGAACCAGACCCGCCGCGGCCCGCCGAGAAACTTCGACGCGACCGTCTCGGCGACGAGCTCGCCTTTCGGCGCCGTCCCGAGCTCGTCCACCTCCGGCTGTGCCACCCAGAAGGGCATGCGCACTTCCGAACGCGGGCCCGCGAGCGCCTGCACCGTGCGCGCGTTCATCGGATCCGGCACCGCTTCCCGGCCGTAGAAGAACACGTACTCGAGGCGCGCGTTCGTGTATGACGTGCTCTCGAGGTACGACCACGCCGTGCCCTCGACGCGGGTCGGCTTGCCGATCGACGCGTCGTAGCCCTGCGGCGTGACCGCCCACGCGTTGAAGTCGCCGACGATCCGCGGTGCCTGGCCGTCCCTATCCTTGGCAAAGAACACCAGCCGCGTCTGGTTCTCGATGATCGGCGTGCCGTCCCTGGCGGCAATGAACTTCTCGATCGCCGCGGCGCGTTGCTCGGGAGATCCGCTTTGCAGCTGGTCTTTCAAGTCGCGCCACGACTCAGGCTCTCTCGCGCACCCGCCCAACATCAGCAGCACCAATAGCGCCGACGCGAGCTTCCGGCCGGCGGACTGCTTGCGGCCTTGTCCTTCGACGATTAGTTGGCCGCACGCGGCCCGGATGTCCCTGCCGCGGCTCTTGCGGACCGACACCATCAACCCGCGATCGGCGAGGATCTTCGCGAAGGCGTTGACGCGTTGGTCCGACGGACGATCGAACGGGATGCCGGCCGCGGCGTTGAGCGGCAACAGGTTCACCTTGGCTTTGACGCCGGACAGCACCTTGACGAGCCGGCGCGCATCCTCGGGTGAATCATTCACCCCGGCCAGCATCACGTACTCGAACATGATCCGCCGCCGCTTCGACAGCGGGAACCGCTTGCACGCCTCGATGATGTCGTTGAGCGAGTACTTCTTGGTCGGCGGCACAATCGCCTGGCGCTGCTCCTCGGTGGCAGCGTGCAGCGACACCGCGAGGTTGGGCATCAGCTCTTCCTGCGCGAGCTTGTCCATCATCGGCACGAGGCCGACGGTGGACAGCGTCACCCGCTTGGGATGCATGTCGAGCCCTTCTTTCTCGTTCAGCATCCGCAGTGCCTTCATGGTCGCGTCGTAGTTGTGCAGCGGCTCGCCCATGCCCATCAGGACGATGTTGAAGGACGTGTCGAGCAGTCCCAGCGTCCGCGCGAGCAGGCGCACCTGGCCCGAGATCTCGGCGGCGCTGAGGTGCCGGATGAGGCCCATCTTGCCGGTGAGGCAGAACGCGCAGCCCATGGCGCACCCGACTTGCGTCGAGACGCAGAATGTCTGCTTGGGAGTGTCAGGGATGAAGACCGATTCGATCTGGCGTCCGTCGTCCAGTCGCAGCACGAACTTCTGCGTGCCATCGCTGGAGACGTCGTGCTGGATCACGTCGGGGAACGACACGGTGGCCGCGTCCGCGAGCGCCTGGCGCAGCTCGCGGCCCAGGTTCGTCATCTCGTCGAAGTCGGTGACGCCCCGCTTCCAGATCCAGTGGTAGATCTGCTTCGCGTGAAACGTCTTGTGGCCGAGGGACTGAACGTACTCCTCGAGCTCCTTCAGCTCCAGGCCCGCGAGATCAACCTTGGGCACCCATCCATTATGAGCTGAAGCGCGCGCGGACCGACGCCAGCGTCCGGGTCATGGATTCCCTGGCCGTGCTGGTGATGATCGGCCGGATCAGCCGTCCGATGATGGCCGGGAGGCTGCGGCTGAGCGTCAGTGACTCGATTTCCACCAGCACGCCGTCGTCGATCTGCTGGTAGCGCCAGTACGAGTTGAGCCGCCACATGTAGCCGTGATCGTCGCCTTCCGGCAGCGCGCGCTCGCGGGGCGTGCCGGCGTTTTCGATCTCGACGATCTTCGTGGAGATGCTGTTGCTCAGCGCGCGATCCGGAAAGAGGCGGCGGTAGTCGACGTCGTACTCGGTGTCGTATACCACCGTCACGAACTTGGTTCGCTTCAGCCGCAAGAACACCTTCTGCGAGTCGCCGTCCCGCGACAGGACGCGCGACGAGATCACATCTTCCTGTTTGTGCTTGTCGCTCTGCGGCTCCTGCAGCACCTTCAGTAGCTGATCGAGCGTCACGCTCGGTACAAACGCCGTGCCGCGCCAATGGTTGATGAGGCCGCCCTCGACGGGAATCTCATTGGCGGCGCGATCCCGCGCCACCGCGCCGCGTTCGACGTGCACCTCGCCGCGCCGCAGCGCGGCCATGATCCGGGCCTGCTCCGCGGCGGAACGACGCTTGAAGTCGAGAAACGGCTCGTTGCCGGCAAGCGCCTTGTCCCGGCGCGCTTCCACGGCGGCGGCGTACTTCGCAAACCCTGCCGCCGTCTTCGGCTGGAGCTTCGCCTCGTCCGACGCGAACGCCGGCGCGGCGAGCGTCAGCGCGATCACGCCGACGCCGGCTTTGAAGACCAGTGTCTCCGCGCCCGCGAAGTTGAGCGCGCCGAGCGCCACCACGCTGATGATGTTCGCAATCACCGGCGACAACGAGAGCGACTCGACCAGCAGGGCGGTCACGATCACGCTCCCGGCAATCGACGTGATCGCCGTCATGGCGTTGTATCGCATCAGCCTCGCATACCGTTCACGCAGGTTCGCACTCGGGCGATCCTGCCACGTCCAGTGTTCGTGCCACACAAAATTCACAAGGATCGCGAGCTCAACCGCAACCGCGGTCGCGACCACGTAGTGGATGGCGGTCCACGTGACCAGCAGCCACAATGCGGCAACCTGAACGACGAAACCGGTTAAGCCCGCAATCGAGAATCGCACCAGCCTTTCCGACAAGCATTGCCTTCCCGTCAAGGAGTGCCTCCCCGTCAAGAATTGCCGCCCCGTCAAGATGTGCCTCCCCGTCGTGAGCGGACCGTCTCCTCGAGATACAACGCCCGGGTATTGCGGGCAGACGACACGACAAACGCGCCGATCAACCCAATCGAGCCGATCACGCCGCCGAGGTCCCACAACGCGATGGGGCCGACGCCGAAAGGGCTCACCATCGGCGTGTTGACGAGCGCCAGGGCGCCGGCCGCCAGCAGGATGCGCAGCTCGGTCGGGCCCACGCCCAGGAACGCCATCTTGAACACGCCGCGTGAGTGCGTGGCGAGGTACGTCTCAGCGGACACCATGAAGTAGGCCGCGACCACGAGTGCGGCAATGGCTGGGGACATGTAGCCGGAGGCGGCGAGTCCCGCGAACAACATGGCCGTGCCGGCGAGATCGATCACGTGATCGACGTAGTAGCCGTACCGCGGCCGCTGTTGATCGCGGACGCGCGCGAGCGTGCCGTCGAGGCTGTCGCCGAACCAGTTCAGGACCAGACACAGCACGACAAGTGACGCGCCGGCAACAGGATCGCTTGCCGCAAGCACGAACGCGAGGCCGGCGCCGGCCATCGACGCCAACCCCAGCCCCGACAGGTGGTCGGAATGCACCCAGCGCGGCAGTCGCGTGGCCATCCAGATGAGCGCCCGCTTTTCGGCGGCGGCCAGGATGCTGTTGTGCTGGCGAACGTGTGTGGCGGTGGACATGAGAGCTCCTTTGTCCCGTAATGTGCGAAAGTCCGGGCCATCGGCTCAGCCGCCTTCCCCGATGGGCTTCGGCGCGACAAGTCTCCTGCAGGAATCTGATATGATTTCGAGGTAATTCTCTCTGCCGTAACTACTTAAGCGCGGCAGTCCCCACGTGTCTGAACCAAACATTCGTCGCGCCGTGCTTGCCAATGGTGTCCGTCTTGCCACCGAGCGGATGCCACCCGTGCGCTCGGTCGCCATCGGCATCTGGCTCACGCGCGGCTCGCGGCACGAACCCGCGCACCATTCCGGCATCGCGCATTTCGTCGAGCACATGCTGTTCAAAGGCACTCCGGGACGCAGTGCCGAGCAAATCGCGCAGCAGGTGGATTCGATCGGCGGGCAGATCGACGCGTTCACCTCGAAAGAGTACGCGGGTTATTACCTCAAGGTGCTCGATGAGCACCTGCCGCTCGCCGTCGACATCCTCGCCGATCTGATCTGCAATCCGTTGTTCGCCGAAGAGGACATCGAGCGCGAGAAGAAGGTGATTCTCGAAGAGATCAAGATGGTCGAGGACACCCCGGACGATCTCGTCCACGAGATCTTCGCCGAGGGTTTCTGGAGCAACCATCCGCTCGGCCGGCCGATCCTGGGCACGCCGCAAAGCGTCAGCGCCCTGGATCAGGCCACATTGAAGCGCTACTTCGCCGACACCTATGTGGCGTCGAATTTCGTGGTCGTGGCGGTCGGCAATCTCGAGCACGGCCACGTGCAGGACCTGCTCGAGCGCGCGCTGGCCGGCTCGCCGCACAATGGCTCGCCCGCCGATCAGTCGCCGCCGACGGTGGCCACCGTCGTGCAGGTGCGCAGGAAGGAGCTCGAGCAAAGTCACATTGTGTTCGGCACCGAGGCACTGCCTCAGCACCACCCGGAGCGTTACGCGGGCTACGCGCTCAACACCACGCTGGGCGGCTCGATGAGCTCGCGACTGTTCCAGAACGTTCGCGAGAAACGCGGCCTGGCCTACTCGGTGTTTTCAGGCCTCTCGGCGTATCAGGACGCCGGTGCCCTGAGCATCTATGCGGGGTGCGCGAACGAAGCCGTGGCGGAGCTGATCGACGTGGTCGTCGCGGAGATCCGGCAGATGAAAGCCGGCGGTCTTGATCCCATCGAGCTGCGCCGCGCCAAGGATCACCTGAAGGGCTCGTTGATGCTTGGCCTGGAAAGCACGTCCAGCCGCATGTCGCACCTCGCGCGCCAGGAGATGTATCGCGATCAGACCTACGGCCTCGACGAGATGCTGGCGGCCATCGAGCGGGTGACCGCCGAAGACGTGTTGCGGCTGGCGGATCGGTTTTTCACCGACGGCTCATTGGCCGTCACGGTGCTCGGCAACGTCAATGGATTACAGGTGACGAAGGAACAACTCTCGCTGTGATTCCGCGCTACACGCACCCTGACATGGGTCGCATCTGGAGCGAGCAGCACAAGTACGAGACCTGGCTCCAGGTGGAAGTCGCCGCCGCCGAAGCCATGGCGGCGGCCGGCATCGTGCCGGCCGAGGCCGCGCGCGACCTGAAAAGCAGGGGCGATTTCAGCATCGCCCGCATCGACGAAATCGAAAAGACGACGCAGCACGACGTGATTGCCTTCACGACCTCGGTGGCCGAGATTGTCGGGCCGTCCGCCCGCTGGCTGCACTTCGGCCTGACCTCGTCTGATGTCGTCGACACGGCGCAGGCCCTGCAGATGGTCGAGGCCTGCGACGTGATCCTGAAGAACATGACCGCCCTCGGCGAGGCGATCAAGACACGCGCTGAAGAGCATACGCACACGCCGATGATCGGGCGCACCCACGGCGTGCACGCCGAGGTGATGACCTTCGGCCTCAAGCTCGCGTTGTGGCACGCCGACCTCGGGCGCAGTATCGCGCGCATCCGGCGCGCCCGCGAGGGCGTGAGGGTCGGCATGGTCTCCGGCGCCGTCGGCACCTTCGCGCATCTCGATCCGTCGATTGAAGAGGCGGTGTGCGAGCGGCTCGGACTGGTGCCCGACGCCGTGTCGTCGCAGGTCATCCAGCGCGATCGCCACGCCGAGCTGCTGTCGGCGCTCGCCATCACGGCCGCGTCCCTCGAAAAATTCGCGCTCGAGATCCGCGGTCTGCAAAAGACGGAAATCGGTGAAGTCGAGGAACCTTTCGGCAAGGGCCAGAAGGGATCCTCGGCCATGCCGCACAAGCGCAACCCGATCGGCTGCGAACAGATCGTCGGCCTGGCCCGGCTGCTCCGCTCGAACGCGATGGCGGCCATGGAGAACGTCGCGCTCTGGCACGAGCGCGACATCTCGCATTCCTCGGTGGAGCGCGTGATTCTCCCCGACAGCTTCATCGCGCTCGACCATATGCTTCGCCGCTTTACGCGCATCGTGTCGGGCATGGTCGTGTATCCCGATCGCATGCGCGAGAACCTCAATCGCTCGCGCGGCGTGGTGTTCTCGGGCCAGGTCCTGCTGGAGCTCGCCCGTCGCGGCATCTCGCGGGAGCAGGCCTACGAGTGGGTGCAGCGTAACGCCATGCGTTCGTTTCACGAACAGAAGGATTTCAAGACGCTGCTGCTGTCGGACGCGGACGTGACCAAAGTCCTGCCGCCGGCCGAGATTGAAAAGGCATTCGATTTGAAGGAGCAACTCCGCAACGTCGATGCGGTGTTCAAACGCGTGTTTTATGTGAGTGCGTAGTAGTGTTTGATGCCGGGAGGGCGGCGCTCTAGCGCCGCCAAGGGAGAGTAGATGAAAGCCCGTGTTTACGTAACCCTGAAGCCGTCCGTGTTCGATCCGCAAGGCCGCGTCGTGGCCGACGCGCTGGTCACGCTCGGCTATCAGGACGTCAAGGACGTCCGCCAGGGCAAATTTTTCGAGGTCGAGCTGGCCGACGCCGATCCGGCAACCGCAAAGGCGCGCGTCACCGAGATGGCCGACAAGCTGCTCGCCAACCCGGTGATCGAGAGTTACCGGGTCGAGGTGTTGCAGTGAAATTTTCCGTCGTCGTTTTTCCGGGATCGAATTCGGATTACGACGCCTTCTACGCGGCGTCGCGGGTGATTGGCGCCGACGCCGAGCTGGTGTGGCACAAGGACACCGACCTCAAAGGCGCCGACGCGGTGATCCTGCCGGGCGGTTTCGCGCACGGCGACTATTTGCGCACCGGCGCCATTGCGCGGTTCTCGCCGATCATGGGCGCGGTGAAAGCCTTCGCCGAGCGCGGCGGACCGGTGCTCGGCATCTGCAACGGGTTCCAGGTGTTGCTGGAAGCCGGCCTGCTGCCTGGCGCGATGGTCCGCAACGATCGCATCAAGTTCGTGTCGCGCATCGTCCCCGTTCGGGTGGAGCAGACCGATACACCGTTTACCCGTTCGTGCGCCTCGAAGCAGGTGCTGCACTTGCCGATCGCTCACGGGGAAGGCAACTATTACGCGCCGCCCGAGGTGCTCGAAGCCCTCGAGGCGCATCGCCAGGTGATCTTCCGCTACACGGACGCCTCGGGCCAGGTGTCGGCCGAATCCAACCCGAACGGATCGCTCAACAGCATCGCGGGCATCTGCAATCGCCAGCGCAATGTCGTCGGGCTGATGCCGCATCCGGAACGCGCGTCGGAAGCGGCGCTTGGCAGTGCCGACGGCCGCCTCGTCTTGGCCTCCGCGGTGAAAACATTCCAGGCCCTCAAGGCCTCAAGCCCTCAAGTCCTCGTATGACCGTCATCGATTCCACGGTGCTCGATCGGCACGGCATCAAGCCGGACGAATACGAGCGCATCCTGCAGCTGATGGGGCGCGAGCCCAACCTGCTGGAGCTCGGGTTGTTTTCCGTCATGTGGTCGGAACACTGCAGCTACAAGAGCTCGCGGGTGCACCTCAAGACGCTGCCAACGGCTGGTCCGCGCGTGGTGCAGGGCCCCGGCGAGAACGCCGGCGCCGTCGACATCGGCGACGGCCTGTGCGCGGTGTTCAAGATCGAGTCGCACAACCACCCGTCGTTCATCGAGCCGTACCAGGGCGCGGCCACCGGCGTCGGCGGCATCATTCGCGACATCTTCACGATGGGCGCGCGGCCGATCGCGCTGCTCAACGCGCTCCGTTTCGGCTCGCTCGACACGCCGCTCGCGCGCCGCATCTTCGAAGGCGTAGTGGCCGGCATCGGCGGCTACGGCAACAGCATCGGCATTCCCACCGTCGGCGGCGAGATCGTGTTCGACGAAATGTATTCGGGCAACCCGCTCGTGAACGTGCTGTGCCTCGGCATCGCGCGCATCGACGACATCGTCAAGGGCGCCGCGAGGGGAACGGGCAATCCCGTGTATTACGTCGGCGCGAAAACCGGGCGCGACGGCATTCACGGTGCGACCATGGCGTCGGCCGAGTTCGACGAGACGTCGGCGGAGAAACGGCCGGCGGTGCAGGTCGGCGATCCGTTCATGGAAAAGCTGTTGATGGAGGCGTGTCTCGAAGTGCTCAAGACCGGCGCCGTCGTCGGCATCCAGGACATGGGCGCCGCGGGATTCACGTGTTCGACCTCGGAAATGGGATCGCGCGGCGGCGTGGGCATGAACGTCGATGTCATGCACGTGCCACAGCGGGAGTCGGGCATGATTCCCTACGAGATCATGCTTTCCGAATCGCAGGAGCGCATGTTGCTGGTGGTCGAGCGCGGCCGCGAGCACGAGGTCGAGAGGGTCTTCGAAAAGTGGGACCTCCACGCCGTGAAGGTCGGCGAGGTCACGGACGGATCACGTCTCAAGATTCACGAACGCGGTGCCCTGGTGGCGGACGTGCCGAATCGCGGCCTGACCGATGAGGCCCCTGTGTACCGGCGTCCGATGGAAGAACCGCAATGGCAGAAGCGGGTCCAGCAGCTCTCGTTGTCGGAGCTCGGCACGCCACCGCCGGCTCAGCAAGCCTTCGATCGCTTGATCGTCGAGCCCACGATCGCCAGCAAGCGATGGGCGTACCGGCAATTCGATCACACGGTCGGCACCAACACCATCGCACAACCGGGGATGTCTGCCGCGGTGGTGCGTGTGAAGGATACGAAGCGGGCCCTCGCTATCTCCGTTGACGGCAACGGCCGCTTTTGTTATCTCGATCCGTATCAAGGCGCCAGGCTCGCCGTGGCCGAAGCGTCGCGGAACGTGGCGTGCGCGGGCGGCGAACCCATCGGGGCCACCAACAATCTGAATTTCGGCAATCCCGAACGGCCGGAGATCATGTGGCAGATTGCCGAGGCCGTTCGCGGCATCGGCGACGCCTGTCGCGCCTTGTCGGTGCCGATTACCGGCGGCAACGTCAGCCTCTACAACGAAACCGAAGGCCGCGCGATCTTTCCGACCCCGGTGCTCGGCGTGGTCGGGCTGCTCGACGATGCGTCGAAAACCATCACCCGCGCCTTCAAGACGCCCGGTTCGGCGGTGGTGCTGCTCGGCGATAATCTCGGCGAACTTGGCGGCAGCGAATACCTCGCGACCGAGCACGAATTGGTGGGCGGCCGGCCTCCTACCCTGGATCTCAAACGCGAGGCCGCGCTGCAGGCGCTGGTCGTCACGCTGATTCGTGACGGCTGCATCGAGTCGGCCCACGATTGCTCCGAAGGGGGCCTGGCGATCACACTGGCGGAGTGCACGTTCGACACCGGCGGCATCGGTGTCAGCGCCGATGTGACGGCGGTTGGCGACGAGCCGGCCTACTCGGTCAACGCCACGCTCTTTGGTGAGTCCGCGTCGCGCATCGTGGTGTCGGCAGCGACGCATCACCTGGATGCGGTGATGACGGCAGCGGCGGAGGCCGGGGTATCGGCACGAGAGATCGGCCGGGTCGGAGGCGAGCGGGTTCGGTTGAGCGTGAACGGAGTCGTGGCGATCGACAGCCCGGTCAGCGTTGCGGAGCAGGCGTGGGCGACGGCGATCGAAGAGAAGATGCGGAATGTCGATAGCAGCAGGCAAACACTCGCGCGCGCGTAGCTGAAAGCTCATTATGTTCGATAAGTTCAAGGACGAGTGCGGAGTCTTCGGCGTTTACGGTCACCCCGAAGCCTCGAAGCTGACGTATCTCGGGCTGTATGCGCTGCAGCATCGCGGCCAGGAGAGCGCCGGCATCGCGTCGGCGGACGGCGAGCGCGTGCGCCTGGTGCGCCAGATGGGCTACGTCAACGAGATCTTCGACGAGGCCACGTTGAAAACGCTCACCGGCAACGTCGCCATCGGCCACACCCGATACTCCACCGCCGGCGAGAGCAAGCTGTCGAATGCGCAGCCTATCCTGATCGATTGCGTGCACGGCCAGGTCGCCATTTGTCACAACGGCAACATCGTCAATGCGAACGAAGTCCGCGATCGGCTGGTCCGCGCCGGATCGATTTTCCAGACCAACAGCGACACCGAAGTGGTATTGCACCTGTATGCGCGATCGCAGGCCGGATCGATGGAAGACGCGCTGGTCGAAGCGATCACGCAGTTGACCGGCGCGTTCTCGTTTGCGCTGCTCACCAAGGACTGCCTGATCGCCGCGCGCGATCCGCACGGCTTCCGTCCGCTGGCGCTGGGCCGCCTCGGTGAACACGCCTGGGCGGTGACGTCGGAAACCTGCGGGCTCGACCTGATCGGCGCCACCTACGTGCGCGAAATCGAGCCGGGCGAGATCCTGATCATCGGCCCGCATGGCCAGCGATCGATCAAGCCGTTTCCGAAAGCGCCGCTCTCGCACTGCATCTTCGAACACGTCTACTTCGCGCGGCCCGACAGCGAAGTGTTTGGTGAGAGCGTGAATGAAGTGCGGACCCAGCTCGGGCGGGCGCTGGCGCAGGAGACCGGCATCGACGCCGACGTCGTGGTGCCGATCCCCGACTCGGGGGTCTGCGCGGCGATCGGCTATTCGGAAGAATCGAAGATTCCCCTGCGCTTCGGGTTGATCAGGAATCATTACGTCGGCCGCACCTTCATCGAGCCGGCGCAGTCGATCCGGCATTTCGGCGTGAAGGTCAAGCTCAATCCGGTGAAGAGCATCCTCACGGGCAGGCGCGTCATTCTGATCGACGATTCGCTGGTTCGCGGCACCACCAGCCGCAAGATCGTCAAGATGGTGCGCGCCGCGGGCGCCGCCGAGGTGCACTTGCGCATCAGTTGTCCGCCGACGGTGTCGCCGTGCTTCTACGGGGTCGACACGCCGCGCCGCCAGGAGCTGATCGCCGCCACGCATTCGCTCGAGGAAATCCGCAAGTACGTCGCGGCCGATACGATCGGCTACCTGAGCATGGGCGGCCTGTTGGCGTCGGTGAAAGGCAAGAGCGCGTCGTATTGCACCTCGTGCTACACCGGCCAATATCCGGTGGCGTTCCCGCGCGATCAGACCAGTTACCTGCAGTTGTCGCTGAAGATTGACGGCAAACCGGAACCGCTTCCGGAAGAAGAACCCGAAACGGTGGGCTGATGCGACGCGCTCTTATTTCGTCATTCGTTATTTGTTCTTCGTTATTGGCCGTCGCCCAAGAACGCGGCCCCACCCCGACCTCGCCGGAACAGATCCGCCAGGCGATCGACAAGCTCGGCGACTTCGATTACCCGACGCGCATGGCGGCCGGCCGCACGGTTCGCCGCGCCCCCGCGGCGCAAACGGTGCCGGCGCTGCTCCAGGCCGTCAACGAGCACGCCGACGGTTTCATCCGCTTCCGGGCGCTCGCCTTGCTGACCGGATTCAACGATCCGCGGACGCTCGACGTGATGGAAGCGGCGATGACCTCGCCGAACGATCGCCTCCGTGAAGTGGCGTTTGCGTATTTCGAGCACAACCCGGGGCCGGCGATGGCGGCGACGCTGCTCGCCGCGCTCGACAAGGAACAAGGCGAGTTCGTGCGGCCGGCGCTGGTGCGCGCGCTGGCGGCCATTTACCAGGAGCCTGGCGTCACGGCGGTGCTGGTCCGCGACACGCGCCGTGGCGTCGACTTTTTCCGCAGCACGGTGATCGAGGCCATCGGCGACTACCGGATCGCCGCGGCCGTGCCCGCGCTGATGGAGATTTCCAAGCTCGAAGGGCCGCTGCAGGATGATGCCGCGATCGCGCTCGGAAAGATCGGCGACAAGAACGCGCTGGGCGCCCTGGCCGCAATGCAGCAGTCGGCTCCCAAGGAGACGCAGCCCGCGGTGGCGGCGGCGATCTGCCTGCTCGGCACCAATTGCTCCGCACACATCGGCTACCTTCAGAAAACCCTCGCCTACGCGGAAACCTATCCGGGGTACCAGGATTTGCTGAGGGGCGCTGCCGCGGGCCTCGGTCACATCGCGCGTCAGGGCAACGACACCGCGCTCCAGATACTCTTCGATGTCGGCATCCCGTCACAGGATCCGGTGCGCGCTCCGGTGACGCTGGCCATCGGCCTCGTCGCGCTCCGCAATACGCCGCTGATGCTGAAGACGCTGCAGGCCCGCCCCGATCAGGCCGCCGCCATCGGCATCCTGGCCGAGGCGTTCGACATGCTCGAAGAAGATCTCGAAGAGGAACGCTTCTTCGTGGCCGTGCGCCGCGAGTATTGGGCGGCGGCGGAGAATTCGCCCATCAGAAATTTGTGTCAACAACTCATCACGAAGTTAGACTTCTGAGCGGTGTCTGAACCCAAGTCCCAAGTGCCAAGTCCCAAGCCCCTAGACTACAAGTCTTCAGGCGTTGACATCGATGCGGGGAACGAGACCGTTCGCCGCATCAAGAAGCTGGCGAAGTCCACGTTTACCCCCGGCGTGCTCTCGGAAATCGGCTCGTTTGGCGGCTTGTTCAAGCTCGACACCGCGGCGTGGCAGGAGCCGGTGCTCGTGTCGAGCGCCGACGGCGTGGGAACCAAGCTCAAAGTCGCCTTCATGGCCAATCGCCACCGCACCATCGGTGTCGACCTCGTCAACCACTGCGTCAACGACATCCTCGTGCAGGGCGCGACGCCGCTGTTCTTCCTCGATTACCTGGCCACCGGCCGCCTGTCGCCGGATGTGGCCGAGCAGATCGTCGAAGGTCTGGCCCGGGCGTGCCAGGACAACGGCTGCGCGCTGCTCGGTGGCGAGACCGCCGAGATGCCCGGCTTTTACGCCGACGGCGAATACGACGTGGCCGGCTTCATTGTCGGCGCCGTCGATCGCGCGCGGATCGTCGATGGCCAATCGATCGTGCCCGGCGACGTGCTGATCGGGTTGCCGTCGAACGGCCTGCATACCAACGGCTATTCGCTGGCGCGGAAGGTGGCGTTCGACGAGTTGAAGCTGAACATCGACAGCCACGTTCCCGATCTCGGCGAAACGGTCGTCGACGCGTTCCTGCGGCCGCACCGATCGTATCTGCCGGTGATCAGGCCGCTGCTGGGCGGCGGTTTGATCAAGGGCATGGCCCACATCACCGGTGGCGGCATCACCGACAACCTGCCGCGCGTGCTGCCGCCCGGCACCGCCGCCCGCGTCAACCGCACCTCGTGGCGGGTGCCGGCGATCTTCAGATGGATCGGCGAATCCGGCCGCGTCCCTGAATACGACTTGCGCCGCGCCCTCAACATGGGCATCGGCATGATCCTCGTCGTGGCCGCCACAGACGCCGATGCCGTGCGCAAGCAGCTCCTTGAAGCCGGCGAAGCCAACAGCCTCGTCATCGGCGACATCGTCGCCGGTGAATCCGCCGTCAATTACGTTTAATAAAGAGCCGGGGACGGGTGTAGCATCTCGGCATGAAGCGCCGAACCTTGCTGCAATGGCTCGGAAGTGCGGCGGCCTCATGGCCGCTCATGCGCGTCGAGCTTCGCGCTGATGAGCTGTCACCCGATCAGGTATTCGTACTCCGTGACGTGGCGGCGACCGTCCTGCCGTCAGCCATCGGCCGCAAGGGCCAAGACCAGGCCGTCGACAGCTTCCTCCGCTGGATTCGTGATTACAAGGAAGGCGTGCCGCTGTCGCACGGCTACGGCGAACCGCGCCTCGTGAAGTCGGGACCGTCGCCGGCTCCAGGTTACGCGACGCAGATCGCCGCACTACAAGCCGCGGCGAAGGCGAAGGGCGGACGTTTTGGCGCGCTGCCGCCCGCGGCCCGGCGCGCGCTCCTGGACGAGGCGTTCATGGCCGCCGACGTTCGCAACCTTCCCGGCCGGCCCGATGGCAAGCACGTGGTGGCGGATCTGATGGCGCATTACTTCCGCAGCAGCGACGCCAACGATCTCTGTTACAACGCGCGCATCGGTCGCCACACCTATCGCGCCATCCGCGTCACCACCGTGCGGCCGCAGCCGTTGAACCGCTAGCCATGCCTGTCCACGAATCCGACATCTGTGTGATCGGCGGCGGCATCACCGCCGCGATGATGATCGAACGCCTCGCCGAATTGAAGCCAGGCCTGCGCATCACGGTGGTCGAAGCTGGACGATCGATCTTCGATCGGGAGAATCGCGCCACCCACCGCCGGCGCGCGCTCGAGTACGGCGAGCACCCGTGGCCGGACGACTACATCGAGGATCAGCAGGCCAAGGGCATGATCTCGATGACGATGGCGGTTGGCGGCCAGGCCCTCCATTGGGGCGGCGCCTGCAACCGGTTCTCCGAAGAAGATCTGCGGCTCAAGTCGATCTACGGCCTCTCCGAGGATTGGGCGATCGAGTGGAACGAGCTCGAGCGCTTTTATGTCGAAGCCGAACGCCGCCTGAACGTCGCCGGCGACCCGAGTCCGTATCCCGAGGATGGCCGCTCCGGGCCATACCCGCAACCGGCGATGCCGCTTTCGTACAACCTCCAGGTCCTGAAGAAGTGGGCGGAGCAGAGCGGCTTGAGATTTTCGCCGTTGCCGCTGTCGCGCAACATCGAGACGCCCTTCGGCGGCAGGGGCGCGTGCGGCCTCTACGACACGTGCGACGTGTGTCCGACCGGCGCCCGTTATTCGCCTGACTACACCTATCAGCAGTTGATCGCGGCGAAGAAGGTGACGCTGCACGATCGGATGCTGGTGCGCAAGCTCATGCTCACCGACGGCCGCGACACCATTGCCGCGGCCCAGGGCTATCACCAGGATCGGCCCAACGAGGTCACCGAATACCGCGCGCGCATGTTCGTGCTGGCCTCGGGCCAGTGCTGGAGCCCGCACCTGTTGCTTCTCTCGGCGAGCTCACGGTTCCCCAACGGGCTGGCCAATCGATCGGGCATGGTCGGCCGTTACATGAACGGCCACAAGTTCATCTCGGCGCAGGCCACCATCGCCGCGCAAACGTTCCCCGGCCAGAACATGACGCACAGCCTGATCTCTCGCGAGTACTTCCGCTGTGCGCCGAACCGGCCGTTCGTGCGCCACGACACGCGCGTGTGGGAAAGCTCCGCCGGGAAGGAACCGCGGCTGCGCGGCGCCGACGGACGGCTCCTGCTCGGCGACGAGCTCCTCGACGAGTGGCGATCGCGCGCGCTCAAGGGCAGCTCGGTGCGCCTGCGCGCGTACTACGACACGCACCCGTCAGCCGACAGCCGCCTGACGCTCGGTGCCACCTCGAAGAACCGCTACGGCGACCCGATGCCGACGATCGATCGGCAGCTCGACGCCGCGGCCGCCGCGCGCGAAGGCGCCACGCTCGCGCATTGCACCGAGGTATTCGAGCGGATGGCGAAGGCGGGCAACGGACGCCTGGTCAGCACGCCCGTGAACTCGAACTACTGGGACCATCCGGCCGGCGGCTGCCGCATGGGCACCAGTGCCGCGACCAGCGTCTGCGACAGCTACGGCCGCACCCACGATCACGAGAACCTGTTCGTGATCGGCGCGCCGACGCTGCCGACCGGCGGCTGCACCAACGGGACACTCACGTTTGTCGCCCTCTCGCTTCGCTCGGCCGAGGGAGTGGCTTCGGCATTGACGAATTAGTGATTGTCAATCGGCCGACTGTTTGGCGATTGCCAATCTCTTGATTGCGTGACTCGATCGAACAATTGACAATGGCCCGATTGATTCACCAATTCGCCAAATCGTCAATCACCCAACAGTCACTCGATTGACAATCACCAATTCGTCAATGCCCGCCCTCCGCCGGCTCGGCATCCTCATCTCCGGCCGCGGCTCCAATCTCAAGGCCATCATCGACGCGATCGAAGCGGGGCGGCTCGACGCCTCGATCGCGATCGTGATCTCCAACCGCGCCGACGCGCCGGGCCTCGACCATGCCCGCGCCGCCGGCATCGAGACGATCGTCATCGATCACCAGCCGTTCACGTCGCGCGAAGACTACGATCGGGTGCTCGTGAAAGAACTGATCGAGCGAGGCGTGGCGCTGGTGTGCCTCGCCGGATTCATGCGGCTGCTCAGCCCGGTGATGGTGGAGGCCTTTCCCAACCGCATCCTCAACATCCATCCCTCGCTCCTGCCGAAATACCCGGGCCTTCACCCGCAGCAACAGGCGCTCGACGACGGCGCCGCGGTCAGCGGCGCCACTGTTCATTTCGTGAACAAGGATCTCGATGCCGGCCCGATCGTCCTCCAGCGCGAGGTGCCGGTCCTGCCAGGCGACACCGCGCGCACGCTGGCCGATCGGATCCTGCAAGTCGAGCACACGCTGTATCCAGACGCGATTGCCGCCGTGCTCGATCGGGCGACACCATGACCGAGTGGCTCGATGCCGCCTCCAGCGATCCCGCCACGCTGCAGTGGATGGTCGGCTCGCCGCCCCCGCCTGACAAGCTGATCCAGTTCGCGGACGGCAGCGCCTTCCGTTTTCCACGGACGCGATGGTCGTACTCGAACATGCGCCGGCTGGTCCCCACCAGCGTGGTGCCACGCGGCGTCGCCGTGGTGCCGCTCGCCAGGGCCGAGCGGACCGATCTCGACGCCGTCACGTTCCAGCCAACCGGCCAGACCGGTCTGATGACGTGGGAGCAATCGCTGGCCGCCAACTTCACCGACGGCATCCTCGTCTTGCATCGCGGGCGCGTGGCCTACGAGCGCTACTGCGGCGTGCTCGACGCCGTCACGCAGCATCTCGCCTTCTCGGTGACCAAGTCGTTCGTCGCCACCATCGCCGGCATTCTGGCGGCTGAGGGCGCGCTCGACGATCGCGCGACCGTCGCCAGCTACCTGCCTGAACTGAAACACGGCGGCTTCGCCGACGCGACGATCGCGCACTTGCTCGACATGACCACCGGCGTCAAATACACGGAAGACTACGTTGACGACAAGGCCGGCATCTGGGACCTCGCCCGCGCCGGCAACTTCCGTCCGCGGCCGCCTGAGTACAAGGGCCCCGGATCTTTTTATGAGTACCTGCAGACGATCGAAAAGGACCACGGACACGGGGAGCGGTTCGTGTACAAGACGGCGAACACGGACGTGCTCGCGTGGGTGCTGCGCCGCGCGACCGGCAAGACGACCAGCGCCCTGATGTTCGACTATCTCTGGTCGAAGCTTGGCGTCGAGCAGGATGCGTATTTTACGATCGACACGACCGGCGTTGAATTTGCCGGCGCCGGATTGAACCTGGCGTTGCGTGACCTGGCGCGCTTCGGCGAGATGATGCGCCTCGGGGGCCACTTCAACGGCCAGCAGATCGTTCCGGTGGACGTCGTCGACGACATCCGCGCCGGAGGCAATCGCGAACAATTCGCCGGAGCGGGCTATCCGCAACTGCCAGGGTGGAGTTATCGACGCATGTGGTGGGTGTCGCACAACGATCACGGCGCGTTTGCCGCGCGCGGCATTCATGGGCAGGCGATCTACGTCGATCCGGCCGCCGAGATGGTGGTGGCGCGCTTCGCCTCACATCCGCAGGGCGCCAACGTGCATCTCGATCCCACGTCGCTGCCGGCCTATCATGCGCTCGCGAAACATCTCCTAAAGGCTCCCTCATGATGCACCGCACGCTCTTGCTGGTCCTGCTGGTGACGTTGGCAGGCTGCTCGGCGAGCCCTCAAGCGCCCCCTCCCCCGGTTCCACCGCCGGGAGTTCCCGCCGTGCCGCAGCTGGGCGTCCTGTCTGCCGCCGCCGGCTCCACTGATAAAGGTCCCAGTCAGCACAACTACACCGAGTTGTACGAGCGCCTGCTGTTCCAGTGGAAGAACGACCCGATCAAGATTTTCGAGATCGGCATCGCCGAGGGCGGGTCGCTGGCGATGTGGCAGACGTACTTTCCCATCGCGCGCATCTTCGCCGTCGATATCCTCGAGAAGACGAAATTCGACAACGCCCGGGTGACCACGCTCGTTGCCGATCAGGCCGATCGCGACCAGCTGCAGAAGGCGGTCGACGCTTCAGGGAGCGACATTCACGTGCTGATCGACGATGGTGGTCACACCATGAAGCAACAGCAGGTCAGCCTGGGATTCCTGTTCAGGCACGTCCGGCCAGGCGGGTATTACATCATCGAGGACGTCCACACCTCATTGCCGGCGCTATGGAAAGGATACGGCGTGTCGCGCGACGGCCGCAACACCACGCTGCGCATGCTCGAGAACTTCGTGCGCTCGTCGTCGCCGGCAATTCGGAGCGAATACATGCTCGAGTCCGAGATGGCGTATCTCACCGAGCACATCGATTCGGTAACGATCACGCACCGGCCCAAGAGCCGGAGTATCGTCTGCGTCCTGAAGAAGAAAGCATGACCGCCTAGACCACCGATTCACACCGATTCGACACCGATTTACCCGGACACGCTTCCTAGCGGGCAGCCGCGCCCATCGCCGTCACGAATGTGCTCCACGGCACCGGCGCGGCATGAACCGGCGCGATCGTGGCCACATCCAGCTTCATCCGGCGCACAGTTCTCGTTGATCGCCTCGAAGTTATAGCCTTCAGACAACTCCGCCGGCGGCCACAGCGCGACGATGTCGGGCGCGACGGTGCGGGGCCGGTAATTCAGCACGTCGCGATTCAGGAAATCAATCACCTTGCGATGCGTGATGATGGTCGAGCCGATATGCAGTAGGTGCGTAAGCCGCCGATGTGATCGAAATGCGGATGCGAGCTGATCAGCCAGCGAATCGGCTTGCCGGGCGCCAGCTTCACCACCACCTCGATCACCGCCAGGCTGCGCGCCTCGTTCAGCGGCGCTTCAAACACGCCCAATTTCACTGACGGCCCGTGCGGTTTCGTCGAAGTGCTCGATCGTGCCCATCGAGTACACGGCATCGAAGCTGCCGTCGCGATACGGCAACTCGCGCACGTCGCCCGTGGCAGCAGAGAGCCCGGGCGAGTGCGGTCCGGAAAGCTCGTGCCGACGCCCGCCCAGAAATCGCGATACATCGAGCGGGTTGTCATGGCGACGCACCGTCGACGGCCCACATCCACGTCCCGATCGCCATCGATAGCCGGCGTTGATCGCGATTGTGAATTACGTCGTCCGCCACCGTGGGCGGCTCGACCGGACTGAATTCCAAAATGTGTTTGCCCGGGAAAACCGTCAGAGGCCCAATGCGGTAGGTCCGCCTCGCCGTCTCGACATTCATCGTCTGAACCGGCTGGCCGTCGAGCAGCAGCTTCACCTGGCGAGTGCCGTGAAAAGACGATGCTTCGAGATCGAGCGCCGCCATCACCGGGCCGGAGGTGAGGTTGACGACGGTCCAGGCCGCGGTGGTGCCCATCCATCGCCATGACCAATCGCGATCGTGTTCTCGCGCAGAGAATCCCGTCATCGCTTCTGTGTAAACAAACGGCCGCGGTCCCGCAATTGAGAAGACCCGGCTGTCGTCAAAAGTTGCGGCAGCGCGCAAGCCTATCTGACTTGCGACCCCGGCGTTCCACGGAGCGTTGGCGGCGCTCCGCCGTACCAACAGGTGCGTGTAGCCGTGCGCCGCCAGCTTTGCGGAAAGCGCCGGCTCCAGGCAATCATCGATCGAACCGCCCAGCATGCCGACGCGGCCGCTGGTCAGCCACGACACCGAGGCCGAGTCCGGACTGTACGGCGTGCAGTCGAGCACCCGCAGATCGGGGCCCTGTTTCATGACCCACCGGTGCGCCGCGCTCGGGAGCACATCACGAGATGCCGCCAACGGTGCGGTGGTGTACTCGATGCACGCCAGGGCCAATAGCGCGATGCAGGCGATTCGCGCCCGCGATGTAGCGGACCGAAGAAGGCGATCCACGCCGATGCCGGCGAGGACGGCTGCCATCAACTGCACGACGACGCCGAATCGCGCGTAAGAGCGGAACATCGGCGCCACTTCATAGAGCAGCGCCGACGGGCGGGGGAATGTGAACGCGCCGATCGAACCCTGTGGCGACAACGAGCAAAAGAACGCGACGGCTGCCACAGCCAGAAGTGTCGGCACCGCTGCCATCGTCGCGTGATCGCGACGGCGTGTGACCCATCCGGCGATCGCGATCAGGGCGAGGGCGATGATGCCCCACCCGAGGCTGACTTGCTGCTCCAGCAATCCATCCCGGACGCCCTCCGACAGCCAGTAGGCGCGCACGCGGTCGCCCAGCAGGGGGTGAGCGACCGGAGGCATGAGGTAGCTCCACCAGGTGGCGCTGTATGCGACCAAGTCGGATGGGCGGGCCTCGTAGCTCAACGCGTCCCCGAGTGGCAGACGCGCGACGAAGGCCGCGTAGGCGAGGCCCGCTGCGGCGAAGGCGGCGAGGCTGGACGCCGTGACGACGAAGGCGCGCCGCGCCCCCGGCCGGACCCGTCGCGGTCCCACCAAGTACGCCAGTACGGCGACCGGCGTAATCACGGCCGCGATCAAGCCGCCATAAAAATTGGAAAGAGTCACGGCAACAGTCGCGGCGCCCAGCCAGGCAATGGCCGCAGGGCTGCTCGAGTCGAGGCAGCGCCACAACGCAAGCAGGTACAGTGCCAGCCATTGCGTCTGGGCGATGTGCGGATGATAGGCCGCGTGTGCGAGATGGAATGGCGAGAATGCAAACGCCATCGCGGCCACCGCCGCACCCGTCCTGGACACGGACAGGTGCCGCGCCAGGAGAAACGCGGCGGCGGCCGACAGAGGAAAACTAATCAGGATCAGCCAGTTGTACGCGGCCACGGGACCTGTGACCCGCGCGAGCGCCGTTCCCATCAGATCCGTGACCGGTTGAGAATAGGCTCCCAACCGAAACGGCCGATCGATCTGCTGCATCAACGTGAACGGATCGTGGTGCCGTCCCACACTCTCCATTCCGAACAGGCGTTCCGACGGTGCTTGCAGCATCGACGCGGCCTTCAGCAGCGTGACGATCGCAGCGGCCGCGGTGACGGCCAGGAGATCAGCGCGACGCGCGGCCAACAGACGCCACCCACGCGAGGATCACCAAAGGACCGGCTATGGCCCACGCGCGCACGGCCGGCACCGGAGGCATCAATCCTGTCTGCAGCGTCAGCGCGTGCAATGTCACAAAGCCGGCAGTGTGCATGAGCGCGAGCGCCGCGAGGCCTGTGAGCATCCGCGTCCAACCGATCGCTGCGAAGGCCGCAATCCACAATGCGACGTAGAGGCCCACCTGGAACGGCGGCAGGAACGTCAAGGCCCCTTGCGGATCCAAGGCCGGAATCGCGGCTTGCGGCGTGACCGCCGACAGGTAAGCAGGGCCCAGGAAATACACGAACAGCGTGCCGGCCACCGCGCCCGCGAGCGCGCGCCACGCGGCTGTGCGCCGGGCGTGCCGCCACATGGCGGCGGCGCACACGATCAGAGCGGCCAGTAGCAATTGATAGAACGCGTGGATGAAGAACGCCGGCGACGCCATCACGGCATCGGGCAGCGCGGCGACCAGCAGGCGCAGGACGGCGAGCGCCGCAAATAGCGGGAGCGCCGCGAGAATGCCCGCCGCCATCCGCGGCCACGTCGGCGCGAACGCGCAGATCGCCGCCAGGTAAACCGGGATCAACGGGGTCGAGATGCATTCCTTCGTCACCAGGAATCCGCCGCGCGGCGTCCACAACATGTTGGCGGAGGTATGCGCGCTCGCACCCATTCCACGCAGAAGCCACGCCGTGGCCCGCGCGACAAGACCGGCCGCTTCGAGCACGCGGGCGGGCTCGAGCAACAACGGCCCCAGGACGATCCCTATCACCACGTACACGACGGTCAGTACGGCAAACCGTCGGGCTGGCCGCGGAACAACGACCGCGCTTTCGAGAGCTCGGCGCTCCGCCACCCGCATCCATGCGAACACATAGCCTGCGATCGCCAGCGTGAGGACCGCCGGCCAAAGGTAAACGTGCAAGGTGTTGAACCAGGCCGGCGACGCCGCGGCCATCCCGAGGGTGCCGATCCGCATTATGTTGAGACTCAGGATCAGCGCGACGCCGACAGCGGCGCCGGCCAATCGGCGACCCCATCCCACTGGATACGCCAGCACAGCGCCGAGACAGAGGGCGATTGCATCGGTGCCGCTGCAGGCCAGCGTGACTTCAACCGGAATTGCCGGGGTGCCGAACAGTGCGGCCGCGGCATATCCCTGGAACCGCGTCAGCGGCAGCACCAGGTATGTTTCCGTCCAGCGCAAGGCGAAGAGGCCGTAGAGTCCAAGCGTGAACGCCGCCGCGCCCGCAAGAAAACGCGTCGGGTCAGGCCGCCTGTCCGTCGTGGCCATCAGCACGGGGGATCTCCTGCACCGACACGGTCGTAGCGCCAAACGCCCGGCCGATCTCTTCAATCGCCGCAAGGCTTTTCAGCTTCGACGAGCACGAAAAGATGTCGATGTTGACGGTCCCGGTTTCCGGCCAGGTGTGAAGGACCGCGTGCGACTCCGCCAGGATCAGCACACAGGTCAGTCCAGCGCCCGGAAAATTGTGTGCCATCGACTGCACAACCGTCGCGCCGGCGCGCTCCAACGCCGACACGAAGGCGGCGGCGACGACGCCGGGAACCAAATCGGCGATGGCCCTGCAACCCCTGAGATCGACGGAATACAGGCGGGGTTGCTCGCGGGGAGTCATTTGCCGTCAAGGTAACGCACGGAAGAAATCCAGACTGTGCAATATGGAAGAGCGACGGCAGCTTTTTGGCCCATACAGTGAGCCTGAATATAATATTCCACAGTGAGCCTGCATATAATATGACGTGTCAGGAGATTGCGGACATGAAACGAACGAACTGGCCCCTCATTGCGCGTCTGGGATTTCTGGCACTGATCGCCGCGGCCCCTGTCGCAGCTCAGACAAACCCGTCGCTCGGCACCGCCGACGCCTACGCCGTACTGGGCGGTTCGACGGTCACCAACACCGGTCCGACCGTGGTCTCCGGCGACCTTGGAGTCAGCCCCGGCGCAGCCATAACGGGCTTTCCTCCAGGCCAGATTACCCAATTCACCCACGCCGCCGACGCGGACGCGCTGGGTGCGCAGAACGCGGTGACCACAGCGTTCGACGACCTCTCGAGCCAGCCATGCACGGCCAACCTCACAGGCCAGGACCTCGGCGGCTTGACGCTGACGCCTGGCGTCTACTGCTTTGATACCTCGGCGCAGCTCACAGGGCTCTTGACCCTCGACGGGCAGGGTAATGAGGCGGCCGCGTTCATCTTCAAGATCGGCAGCACCTTGACCACAGCTTCCGCCTCGCGGGTGCAGGTGATCAACGACGGTGCGGGAATCTGTGGTCCCTTCTGGCGCATCGGCAGCTCCGCGACGCTCGGGACGACGACCTCATTCGTGGGAAATATCCTCGCGTTGGCGAGTATTACACTCACCACCGGGGCGACCATGCAGGGCCGCGCCCTCGCGCGCACGGGCGCCGTGACGCTCGATACCAATCAAGTCACAGCAACGTTTTGCAGGGCTTCGAGCACGGGACCGACGCCTGTCCCGCTGATGCCGAACCTGTTCATCGCCCTGCTCGCGGCAGCCATGGCCGCCGCGGGATACCTGCGGCTACGACAGCGCCCACACGCCTAGACGTTGCCGTTCGCCTAATACTCAGCGAACCCATCGTCCGGGTAGCAATATAACCAACGCTCTCCCGGGCTCCGCCGACGCAATCACGGGGTGGCCGCTCAAGGCGCCCAACGGCGCGGTGGTGTTCAGCGGTGTCGGAACGCTCACCGCGGCAACGTTCAGTCGTCGCGCTTGAACCGGCCGTGGAGTTGGTGGAACGGCCACCACAACAATCCCTGGCGCCGCGAGCGGTAGATCGAATCAGCGACGGTCGGTGGGCGCCGCTATCTGGCGCCCATCGCCGTCGCCAACGCACTCCACGGCACCGGTTGACCGTGCACCGGCGCAATCGTTCCGACGTCCAGCTTCATTCGTCGCACTTGATTGAAAAAACTCCGCATCGCCGGCGTCGGCGCGGCCGGCGGTGCTTCGTGCGTGTCGAACAGGTCCGCCTCGAACGCGATTCGTTCGGCGGGGAGGTAGGCCATCAGCATGCCCGCCACGTGCGCGAGCGGCTGCACGTAGTAGACGCGCAGGATGCGGCTGTTGTCGGTGATCACATAGTTCTCGTTGATCGCCTCGAAGTTGTAGCCTTCAGACAACTCGGTCGGCGGCCACAGCGCGACGATGTCGGGCGCGATGGTGCGGGGCCGGTAATTCAGCACGTCGCGATTCAGGAAATCAATCGCCTTGCGATGCGTGACGATGGTCGAGCCGATATGCAGGTAGGTGCGCAGGCCGCCGATGTGATCGAAATGCGGATGCGAGCTGATCAGCCAGCGGATCGGCTTGCCCGGCGCCAGCTTGACGACTTCCTCAATCACTGCCAGGCTGCGCGCTTCGTTCAGCGGCGCTTCGAACACCGCAACGAAATCCCTGAACTCCACCATGTAGCTGTGGTGGGTGGTTCCGCCGAGTCGATACACACCGGCGGCCATTTTCTCAACCGTCACGGACGCCGGCGCCGGCGCGGCGTTAGGAATCGACTCAGGTACCGGCACCCGATCGTCACACACATTCGGCTGCACCTTCGGAAACTTGCCGCCGTATGCGTTGTGACCGGTGCTGGCGTTATCGAACTGCCAGTTGTCGTCCCACCCTTGATGGGAATGCCACGCGATCGGCCACTTGATGTTGCCGAATGACATCTGCTCGGTGGATTCCTGCTCGATGTTGAAATCACCGATGGCGGGGTCACTGACCGTGGTCTTGATCCGTTGAATCTGATTCTGCGGGTTGATGGTGGCTTCGACCCGATATTTGCCGAACATGGTGATCGACACGACGTGCATCTTCTCGGGCGCCACGACGTTGCCGTCGCGGCCCATCTCGATCTGCTCCCACCGCCAGATCGCCTTCGGGTTCGCGCCGGGCAGGCGCGCCGCCTTCAGGAAGCCGGGAGGATTGAGCCACAGGTCGAGTTGGTAGCGCTCGGCATCTTCCGCCGGCACGGCGACCGGCTGACCGCCTTCGCCGTCGATGTACCACGCCTGCGAGCCGTTGACGATGTGAGTCTGCCGCGCGTGTTTTTGGATCGGCGTACCGCCACGCCAGCCCAGGCCGTATTTCCACGACGCCGGACTGAGTCCGGGTTTGCGGTCGAAGGTTTCTTTACTCGTACCGGTTTCCCAGTTGATGGTCCGCGTGTAATTGGCCAGCGCGTCGATGCGCGGCCAGTCGATGTTGACCGCGTTCTCGAACGTCTGCCCGACGGCGCCGCCGTAGCCGGTGCCGGAGAACGTGATGCAGCGCAGGTTGGCCTCACCGATCTCTTTCGCTGCTGCCGCGAGCAGCGGCGCGGGATCGACGTACCCTGGCGGAAACGATTGCGCGCGAACGAGGCCCGCCGCCAGCACTACCGCCAGAACGAACGCCCACATCTGCCTCATTGGACCGCTGACCCTTCCCGTGAGCAGGCGGGCCCACGACGCCATATATGTTAACATCAGACGCATGAGGCGTACCACCGTGTACCTCGAGCCGGAGCTCGAAGTGTTGCTCAAGCTCGAGACGCAGCGCCAGAAGCGGCCGATGGCCGAGCTGATTCGCGAGGCCGTGCGCGCGTATGTGACGCGCGCGCCGCGCCCACGACCGCCCGGCGCAGGGGAATTCGCCAGCGGCCGCGCCGACACCGCCGAGCGTGCCGACGATGTCCTGGCCGAGACCGGGTTCGGCCTCGGCGCGGCGCCGCCCCGGCGCGCGAAGCGGCGCGCATGAGCGTCCTGCTCGACACTGGCATCGTCTACGCCTATTACGATCGGAGCGACCGGTGGCACAAACGCGCGCGGCGCTTCGTCGAAGGCGAGCAGCGCGGCCTGATTCTGCCCTCGCCCGTCATTCCGGAAGTCGATCACCTGCTCGGTCATCGCCTCGGCGCGCAGAGCCGTCTCCTGTTTTACACGGGGATCGTCGACGGATACTATCTGGTGGCCGACCTTCCGCGCGACGCCTACGCGCGCATCGCGGATCTGAACCGCCAGTTCGACGATCTCAATCTGGGGTTTGTCGATGCGGCGATCGTCGCGATCGCAGAGACCCTGGGCGTGACGCGCCTGGCGACCGCGGATCGGCGCCACTTCACTCCGATCGCTGCGGCCCTCTCACTCGAGCTCCTGCCGTAGGGCGCCGCGAGCGGCGCTCAGGCTGAAACCAAGGCAATCGCCCTGACGATGTACCACGCGGATAGTCTGCTCATCGTGACACCTTGGCCTTCAGCTCCTCGAACCAATTCAGGACCACGACCATTCCAGTCGTGGCAACGTCGGTCCGTTCGGCGGTGCTCTCCTTGATCATCAGGAACCGCTGGCCGTCCGGTGACACTGCGTAGGAGCGGTTCGAGAAGCCGATCGGCTCTGGAAGAATTGTCTCGAACACTTTTGCGGGAGTGCCATGAACAAACGTCGATCCGGCGGTCTGCACAGGCACGGCGGTGAGCCTATTGTCCGCATCGAGATATAGCAACTCCCGTCCATTCGGCACCCACTGCGGAATCCTGCCACCGTTTGTCGATACTTGCCACCAGCCGTCATTCACCCGCGGGAACGGCCGCACATAAATCTGATCCTGACCCGACGCATTCGACTGATATGCCAAGTAGCGGCCGCCCGGTGAAATCACCGGGTTGCCTTCGATGAAGGTGGTGCGGACCAGTGGCTCCGGTCCGGAGAATGGCATCGGACGCGTCGTATCCCCGCCGGTTGCCGTTGTGCGCGGAACCAGACGACATCGCCCGCGGTCGCGGGCGATAGCTCGGTCCCGACAATACCGGACCCGTCGGGCGCGACGAAAGCGGCGGCCTGCGGGTGGGCGCCCGTCGTCAACCGTTCGACCGTGCCCGTGCCATCGGCGTTCTGCGCGTACAGATTAGATTCGCCCGTACGCTGCGATGCGAACACGACTCGCTCCCCGTCATGCGTCCAGACGGGCTGATAGTCGCTGGTTGAATCCGATGTCAGCCGAGTGAGCGTTTCTCGCGCGAAATCCCAGATCCAGATGTCGTTTTCCTGGTCGGCGATCGAGAGCGCAACCCGTTGACCGTCAGGCGCCAGGCTGAGATCGGTGTAGGCGCGCGGCACCGCCGCGACCGGCGTTTCGCTTCCGTCGCGGCCGATCCACACGAGCGATCGTTGCGTCTGCTCGAGTCGCGCGGGAACAAAGATCAGCGTGCCCGACCGAGAAATCGCGTAGTCGGTGGCGCCGTTTGCTCCCATCTCCACCTGGTCAACGACCGGTACCGGATTATCGAGCACTTCGAGCCGTTCGAGATCGAACCGCACCACGCGCAGCGTGCCCTCGGCCGCATACAACAGGTGGCCCGTGGCGACGTACTCGGCCTGGCTTCCGCCCCGAATGAGCGTCTTGCGCTGCCCCGTTCTAAGATCAAGCACTGCCACGTCGTTTCGCGATGCGCTGCTGGTCTGCTTCGTGATCGTGTACAGGATGCCGCGCCCCCTGGGCAACGCCGTTGGGAACCAGTGGTTCCTCTCGCCGTTGTCGCCATCAGGCCTCGTCAATACCGTCGGCTCGCCACCTGCCGCGGACACGCGCAGCAATCCGGTCGCGGTGTCCATGGTGGAGAACACGATTTGGTTATCGTCGCCCCAACTCGCGCCCCGGGGCACCGCCCGGTTGCGTGAAATCAGGATGGCGGGCCCGCCGTCGAGCGACACCCTTTTCAGATCGGCACCGTCGAAGAACCCTATCCACTGTCCGTCTGGAGAGAAAAACGGCTGACGCGGGTTGACGATCCCGGCTAGCGTCCGGACCTCGAGCCGATCGATGGCGCGCACGACCAGTTGGGCAACACCACCCCCCGTCCGGTAGACGATGTGCCGGCCGTCGGGTGAGACAGCGATATCGCGATCCGCGGCTTGATTCGAGAGCGACGCCGACGGCGGGGGAGCAATCTGAAACCGCGATGGCTGACCGGTGATCGACGGCTGTGGCCGCATTACAACCCACGTCGCCGCCGCAGCAAGCACAGCACCCGTCATCAGCGCCCCAATTGCCGGGCCGATGCGACGTGACCAGGTCGCAGCGAAGGGCTGAGTCGGCGCGGCCACGTCCGATGTTCCGGCGATCAATTCTTCAATCCGGATCCGCGCGTCGCCGATCGCCTGGAGTCGCTGCCTGCGATCCTTTCGGAGGCACCGCTCGAGCAACGGCCGAACGCCCGACGCGGCAGGCGGGAGCGACTGCCACTCAGGCTCCTTGCTCAGGATCGCGACGATGGTGTCGGTGACATCGTCGCTTCTGAACGCGCGCCTGCCCGCCAGCATCTCGAACAGCACGCAGCCAAATGCCCAGATGTCGGCGCGCCGATCGACCGATTTTCCGCGCGCCTGCTCAGGTGCCATATACGCTGCGGTTCCGAGGATTACGCCCGCGGCAGTCGCCTGCATCGACAGCGTCGGTGAATCCGCACCGTTCGCGGAAGCCGGGCCGGCCGGCTCCAGCGCCTTGGCGAGACCGAAATCCAGCACTTTGACCGTCCCGTCGGGCGTGACTTTGATGTTGGCCGGCTTCAGATCGCGATGAATGATGCCCTGGTCGTGAGCTGCCTCCAGCCCCTCGGCGATCTGTTTCGCAATTGCGAGCGCCTCGTCAACGGGAATCGGGTGACCGCCGATGCGATCTGCGAGCGTCGGGCCTTCGACCAGCTCCATGACCAACGCGCGCACACCAGAGGAATCCTCCAAGCCGTGAATGTGCGCGATGTTCGGGTGGTTCAGCGAGGCCAGCACCTGCGCCTCACGACTGAAACGCGCGAGCCGTTCAGGATCGTTGGACGGCGGACAACAGGACTTTGATCGCCACCTCGCGATTGAGCTTGGTATCGCGGGCGCGATAGACCTCGCCCATCCCCCCTGAGCCGAGTAAGGCGACGATCTCGTACGGACCGATGAGAGTGCCGGTAGTCAGGGCCGGGCCGTCACTCATGCAGGCACCAGCGCGATCGCTCTCACGGGGCTGCCGCTGCCGCCGACCAACTTCAACGGCGCGGCGATCACGATTGACCCGGTCGGCGGCAGGCGATCGAGATTGCAGAGGCTCGCCAGCCCGAGTTTCCCGTGACCGTGCATGATGTTGTGATTCGGAAACGGCGGATCGAATCGCGCGGCCTGGCCGGCATCGGTGCCGATCGTTTCCACGCCGACGCCGAGGACGTCGCGATCGGCGGCGAGCACTTGTGAGGTCGCCTGATCGAATCCCGGGCCATGCGGTCCATCGTCGCGGACATTGAGGAACGCCGCGCCCGAGCGCCGGCTCCAGCCGGTGCGCAGCAGGACCCACGCGCCGCGCGGCACGCGTCCGTGGACGGCCTCCCATTGTTCAAGAGCGGCCACGTCGAGCAGATGATCTTCGTTCGCCGCGACCTCGGACGTGATGTCAATGACGCACGCCGGTCCCACGAACTGCCTGACCGGAATGGCGTCGGTGGTGTTGTTGGGCAGCGCGCGTCCGGTAATCCAGTGGACCGGCGCGTCGAAGTGCGTGCCGGTGTGCTCGCCCATCCGGATCGTGTTCCAGTACCACGCCGGACCCCGGTCGTCGTACTTCGAGATCACGTCGATCGACACACCGGGCGACGCCGCAAACATCGGCGGCAGCCCAATCACCGGCGTGTTGGGCCCGAGCGGCTGTGAGAGATCGACCACGGTAATCCGGCCCGCGGCGAGATCGCTGACGAGAGCCGCGAGGACCGACGTCGAGGGCTGTCCTGTCTGTGCCATCTGTGCCTTCTGTGACCCCTAGCGAGTTTGCAGGTAACGTTGAAACTGAAAACGATTCTCGAGCAAGCCGAGGTCGGTGACAAACGCCGCCGGGCCAATCGCGTCGACCTTGGCGACGAGCGTGGTCAGCTCGCGCGCGTCCTGCGCGGCTGAAAACTCCTTCACGAACTCGTCAAGCGTCGTCGCGCACGCGGTGCGCGGCACACCCGCGGCGGCGGCGACTTCGGCGAGCCGCGTGCAGGTGCCGGTCGCGGTCGGGAATCCGCCGACCGAGAGCAGCGACTCGTTGTCGAACACCACGTGCAGCAGGTTCGGTGGCCGATACCGCGCCAGCGTGCTCAGTCCGCCGAGGTTCATCAGCACCGATCCGTCGCCATCGAAGACCACGACGGGCAACGACGGCTTGCTCAAGGCAATCCCGAGCCCGACCGACGAGGCCAGGCCCATGGCGTGCTGCAGATAGAAAAAGTTCGGGCGATGCCCGATGGACTGCAGCTCCGCGGCGACCGCGCCCATGATGGTCACCACGGCGCAGCCGTCGAGCCGATCGTAGACCGCGCGCAGGGCACCGATCCTCGTCACGATTCTTCCCACATGAGATCGCGCGTCAACAACAGCGCCACCGGCTTATTCGACGAGTAGGCGAGCGCCTGCCCCTGCCGGATGTGTTCGGTCACCTTGGCGGGGTCATCGAGGCGCCGGGTCGGGATGCGGAGCGCCGAGAGCACCGACTCGGTGACCGCGCCGCCTTCGGTCTGCCACGGATCGCGCTCGCCGAACCCGCCGCGATCGCTGATCAGCATCAACAGCGGCATGCGGTACAGCTGCGCGCCCGACACAATGCCGTTGATCGACGCCAGGAACCCGTGGTTCTGCATCAGCATCGCGGACTTGACGCCCGCCAGATGCGCGCCCATGGAAATGCCGACGCCCTCTTCCTCTTTCGCGAGCCGCACGAGCGTTACGTCCGGATCGTCGTCGGCGAGTCGAATCAAGTGGACGAGCCATGTCTCGGGCAGCGCCGACATCAGGCGCACGCCATTGGCTTTCAACGCGTCGAAGACAACCTGGGAATTGGCCGCCGAAACCGGCATGGCCGCCGATGTTATCGCACAGTCGTACGTAGAGGCGGGACTTTAGTCCCGCCTGGCGGGCAGGTCTGAAGACCCACCCCTACGTACGTCTTTCCGCAGCCTGGCCTAGGCAGCTGCGGTGCGCAGCGTCAGCACGGCCACGTCCGGGGGGCAGTTGATGCGCAGCGGGACGTACACCGTGCCGACACCGCGGCTCACGAAGATGGCGGTGTTCTCCTTGGTGGCGTAGCCGGCCAGCACCGGAAACTTGCGGCCGGCGATGGCGCCGAAGCTGGGCACGATCACCTGCCCGCCGTGGGTATGGCCCGAGAGCACCAGTTGCACGTCGAGCGCCGCGGCCTCGGTGAGGCGGCGCGGATCGTGCGCGAGCAGGATGGTCGTGCCGCCCGTTCCTTTCAGCACGGCCGCGATGTCGCCGGGCGTCCTCGTCCAGAACCGGATGCCGGCAATATCCAGGCGCTCGCCCTTGATGGTTAACGCGGTGCGCTGATCCTTGAGCACGGTGAAGCCGCGCGACGCCAGGGCCGCCGGCATGTCGCGCTCATCGTCGTGATTGCCGAGCACGGCGAACGAACCATGCGGCGCATGAGCCAGCGGCGTCAGCAGCTCCGCGACGGGGCCGATATAGCCGCGTTCGAAGAACGAGACGTAATCGCCGCCGAGCACCATGATGTCGGGGGCCGCGTCTTTGAGCACGGTTACCGCGCGCGCCACATCGCCGGCCGAGACGACGGCGCTATGGTGCACGTCGGTGATCATGCCGATGCGCAGGCCGTCGAGCGCGGGCGGCAGGCCGCGCACGGCCAGGTCGCGTTGAATGCGGCGCAGGTGATGGCGTTCGTACGCGACGCCGTAGGCGGCAGTGCCGGCGAGGGCGCCGACGGAAATCGCGGTGGCCGACCGAAGAAACTCCCGGCGCGTCACGCCCACAGGGCAAGTATATTGGAGTCGGGATCCGGGATCCGGAATCCGGGATCCGGAATCAAATATGACGTTGTTTGAGGAATTTCAGTGGCGCGGCATGGTCGCCGAGGTGACCGACGGCGTGGCCGAAGCGCTCGCCAAAGAACACGTCACCGCGTACATCGGCTTCGACCCGACGGCGTCGAGCCTGCACGTGGGCAACATGCTCACCGTGATGGGACTCGCCCGCTTGCAGAGGTTCGGCCACACGCCCATTGCCATCGTCGGCGGCGGCACCGGTATGATCGGCGATCCGAGCGGCAAGTCGCAGGAGCGCAATCTGCTCTCCGCCGACCAGATCGAGGTCAATGTCAAAGGTGTTCGCGCGCAGCTGGAGCGGTTCCTCGACTTCGACGCCGCGACCAACCCCGCGAAAATCATCAACAACGCCGAGTGGCTCGGTGCCATCGACTTGCTGTCGTACCTGCGTGACGTCGGGAAGCATTTCACCGTCAACTACATGCTGCAGAAGGAATCAGTGAGCCGGCGCATCGAGAGCACCGACGGCATCTCTTACACCGAGTTCAGCTACCTGATCCTCCAGGCGTACGATTACCTGCAACTGTTCGATCGCCACCACTGCACGTTGCAGATGGGCGGGACCGATCAGTGGGGCAACATCACCGCGGGCATCGAGCTGATTCGCAAGGTCCGCGGCAAGAAGGCGCACGGCCTGGTGTGGCCGTTGATGAAGACGGCGGCGGGCACCAAGTTCGGCAAGACCGAGACGGGCACGATCTGGCTCGATGGCGAACGGACCTCACCGTTCAAGTTCTACCAATTCTTCCTGAACACCGACGATCGCGACGTGATCGGCTATCTCAAGGCGTTCACGTGGCTCGATCGCGCCACGATCGACGCGCTCGAGAAGACCGTCGCCGAGGCGCCGGAAAAGCGCGAAGCGCAGCGCACGCTGGCGCGCGAAGTGACGACGATGGTGCACGGCACAGGGGAACTCGAAAAAGCTGAGCGTGCCTCAAAGGTGTTGTTCGGCGGCCCGCTTGGTGATGCCTCCATTGACGATATCCTGATGGTGTTTGATGACGTGCCGGCCGTAGAGATGACCGCAGCGGCGTTGACGGCGATGTCGAACTCCGCGCTAGTCGCTCACGTTGGGCTCGCCGCGTCAAAAGGCGAAGCCGGACGACTCATCAAGCAAGGCGGGATCTACCTCGGCGATCGCCGGATGACCGACGATCGCGCGCCGGCCACGCTCGATCACGCGATTGGCGGAAAAGTGATGGTTCTTCGGAAGGGTCAGCGCGACCGGCGCATCGTCAAAATCATCTGATCGGTGCCTTCCGATGCGTACGGATATTCCGAAGGAGAAGTTGAGGTCGTGCGCGATCTCGTGAGGAACGATGCCTTGAGTCTCTTCGAGGACTAGGATGGCCATTCGCATGGCCTCCAGCGTACCGCAGGGATGTTGACACGCTCGCGTCGATCACCTACAGTCAGAAGACGCGATTCACGTGATGTTCTCGGTCTAGAGCATCGCGCTGCCCGGGAAAGTCCCCCAGAGATTTTTCGCCGAAATGCGAAAAAAGGGTTGACTAGGGAAGGGAAGTCGTCGTAAGTTTGAAAGGTTCCCCCAAAAAGGGCACGGATCGTATCCAATAAAATGGATCACGTAATCCGGCGGGGGAAAACGGCCTGAAAAAGCCGATGTCCTTGGTTCTTTGAAAACTAGATAGAGCGTGCACACGTTCGATAACAGCCGAGTTCGCAAGGACGAGGCTCGAATCGAGCAACCAGCCCGTCGAGTGTCAGCGCCTCGTAGTAATACGGGGCAACACAAGACAGAAGTAACAACGCAGTTAGAGAAGAGCAGGAAGTCAAAGGCTCTCTCAAGCGAAATTCAACTTGAGAGTTTGATCCTGGCTCAGAATCAACGCTGGCGGCGTGCCTAACACATGCAAGTCGAACGCGAAAGGGGCTTCGGCCCTGAGTAGAGTGGCGAACGGGTGAGTAACACGTGGGTGATCTACCTTTGAGTGGGGGATAACGTCCCGAAAGGGACGCTAATACCGCATGACGTTCCGGGTTTGAAGACCTGGAAACCAAAGCCGGGGACCGCAAGGCCTGGCGCTTGAAGAGGAGCCCGCGTCCGATTAGCTAGTTGGCGGGGTAATGGCCCACCAAGGCGACGATCGGTAGCCGGCCTGAGAGGGCGGACGGCCACACTGGGACTGAGACACGGCCCAGACTCCTACGGGAGGCAGCAGTGGGGAATTGTTCACAATGGGCGCAAGCCTGATGACGCAACGCCGCGT
>CAZEMI010000296.1:0-11484 GCA_964513235.1 uncultured Acidobacterium sp. | reverse complement strand
CATCGCGCTGGGCGCGCAGCGCCGTGGCGTGGTCGGCATGGTGCTGCGCGAATCGATGATCATGGTCGGCGCCGGCGTCGTGCTGGGCCTGGTCGCCGCCGCCGCCGCGAGCCGGCTGCTCGCCGCGATCCTGTTCGGCCTTTCGCCGACGGACGTGTGGACGATGGCCGCCGCGATCGCGTTGATGATCGGGGTGTCACTCGCCGCCGGCTATCTACCCGCACGGCGAGCATCACGCGTCGATCCCATGGTGGCGCTGAGATACGAGTAGCCGCCAGTAGACGGAGAGCGAGGGCCCTCCGAACGTCAGTCGACCCGCAACGCGACCAAGGGATCTACCATCCCAGCTCGGCGGCCAGGAATCCACGTCGCCAGAAGCGCAATCAGCGCGAGTCCGAGTGGGACAGCGATGAACGTGACCGGATCCATCGGCGAGATGCCCGGCAGCAGTGTTCTGACCGCGCCGATCGAGCCGAACGCCGCCAGCGCCAACGCCAGGCCGATCGCCAGCCCAATCCCGGTCAGCTTCATCCCCTGGCTCACGATCATGTTGAGCAAAGACGAGGGCGACGCGCCGAGGGCGAGGCGGATGCCCATCTCCTGCGTCCGTTGGCTCACGGCATAGGCCATCACACCGTAGAGCCCGATGGCCGCCAGCAACAAGGCGAGCGCGCCCATCGCGCCGAGCAGGTTGGCCGCCATCCGCTGCGCGAACACCGCCACTTGCATGTGCTCGCTGACGGTGCGCGCGTCGTACACCGGCAAGGCGGGGTCGATCGCGCGAATTGCATTCCGGATCTCGGCGACCATCGGCGCGGGATTGCCGGTCGCCCGCGCAAACAGCCGCAACGTGCTGACCTCGTTGCGCGACATCGGCAGGAACAACTGCGGCAGCGGCCGCTCGTTGATGCTGTTGTATTTCGTATCCGCCACGATGCCGATCACCTCGGCGGCGTTGGGCCCGAATCGCACGCGTCCACCGAGGGCTTTGCCTTCGGGCCAGTAACGTCGCGCCATGGCTTCATTGATCACCACGGGGCGTGGTGATTCCAGCGTGTCGGTGTCGTTGTATTCCCGGCCGGCGCGGATCGGAACGCCCATGGTCCTGAAGTAGCCCGACCCGATGGTCGAATAGTTGATGACGATCTCTTCGTTCTCGCGCGGCACATAGCCGTCGACCGCCACGCTCGTCGAGTTATTGCCGCCGAAACCCAGCGGGAGGCGCGATCCGAACGCGGCGGACTCAATGCCCGGCAACGCGTCAACCGCCGCGATGGCGCGCCGCTGGAACTCGCGATTGCGCTCGCCCGTGTAGCCGCTCGGGAACATGTCCATCGATGCGGTCACGAGACGATCCGCCTCAAAGCCTGGCGACAGCGCCTGCGCGGCGATGAAGCTGCGCAGGAACAGGGTTGCGCCGACGAGCAGCACCAGGCACACCGCCACCTGCGCCACCACCAGCGCGTTGCGCAGGCGGCCCGTGGTGCGTCCGCCGCTGCCGCTGCGCCCTTCCTCTTTCAACGCGGTGATGGTCTCGGCGCTGGACGCCTGCAGCGCCGGAGCGAGTCCGAAGATCACTCCGGTGATCACCGACACGCCAACGGCGAACATCAACGTGGTCCCGTCCATGCGCAGCCCGAGATCAATCGGCATGTCCACCGGCGGCGCAAACGTCATGATCAGATCCATCGTCCAGTACGCCATCACCACGCCGGCCGTGCCTGCCACCAGCGCGAGCATCAGCGATTCGGTGAGCAACTGTCGCACCAGCCGCATCCGGCTGGCGCCAAGAGACAGTCGGACGGCCACTTCGCGGCGGCGGCTCACGGCCTTGGAGAGCAACAGGTTCGCCACATTCGCGCACGCGATCACGAGCACGAGGGCGACAAGGATCGACAGCACGGCCAGGATCGGCGTCAGCACGGTGGCCGCACCAAACGGCGCCTCCCATGTCTGGACAATGCGCAAGCGGCGTCCTTCGTTGATCTCCGGGTGCTCTTGCGCCAGCTGCGCCATGATCGACGCCGCTTCGGCCTCCGCCTGCTCCTGCGACACGCCCGGCTTCAGCCGCACGATCGATTGCATCCAGCCGTTGCCGCGCTGCTGCCGGCGATCACTGCCCATCATCTCGCGCTGCATCGCCATCGGCACCCACGCGGCCGACGACACGCCGAGAAACGTGCCGATGAAGCCTCCAGGCGCGACGCCGACGATGGTCATCGGGTTGTTGTTGATGGTGACCTGCTTGCCGACGACGGCGGGATCGCCACTGAAGCGGCGCTGCCAGTACGCGTGACTGATCACCACAACGGGATGGCCGCCAGGTGTGACATCATCCTGTGGCGTGAACAGGCGACCCGCCGCCGCGCGCAGTCCCATCACCTGGAAATAGTTGCCGCTGACCAGCGCACCCCAGGTGCGCTCGGCGGAGTCATCCACCGCGATGCTGAGGGTTTGATCGTCCTGGCCCACGACGTCCACGAGCGTGGCGCGATCGCGAAAGTCCTGGTAATTGGGGTACGACCACGAGCGGCTATCGCCTTCGCGGTTCTCCATGGCCGCAATGCGGATGGTCCCGGGATCCGCGGCTACCGGGATCGGGCGGAACAGCACCGCCTGCACCCACGTAAAAATCGTCGTATTCGCTCCGATGCCGAGGCCGAGCGAGAGGACGGCGGCGACGGTCAGCCCGGGATTCTTCAGCAGCGAGCGGATTGAATAGCGAAAATCAGAGATCAGTGTGGACACAAGTGTCCTCCTGACGGGGGTTAGACGGCGTCACGCACCAATGAGTTCATCGATGAATGCCGCGCTTTTCTCGATGAATGCCGGCGTCCAGAGATGTCCACCATCGAACACGTGCTCGACGACGCCGACGCCGGCGCCGCGGAGCACCTCGAGATCCTGTGCCGCCTTCTCTGCCGTGTACCACTCTTCCTCGGTGCCGCGGCCAATCAGGATCGTCGGCAACGAGGCGGCCAGCGGCGCCACATCGGGCGGCAGGTCGCCGGCCAGCGCGATGATCGCGTCGCACGGGCGCTGCACCAGCGCCGCGGTGCGATACGCCATGGCCACGCCCTGTGAGAAGCCGATGTAGACGAGCGGACGCGTGACACCGCATTCATCCGCGATCGCCGTCAGCACCCTGCCCACGTAGTCGACGTTGTCGGCAATGGCGAGCTCGCGATCCTCTTTGGTCATCCAACTCGCCACCACATCGCTGCCGCGCGAGTAGAAACGATGGAGTCCCTGGATGCTGACCAACCCCAGCGAACGATCGCCGGCGATGCGGCGCAGCACGCCCATCTGGATCGACGCGTTTTCCTTGTAGCCGTGAAAGCCCACGAGCGTGGCCCGGCTGTGATCGCCGATAGCGACGAGGTAGCGGCCATGCGTGCGGGCGGAAATGGTCTTGGTCACCATCGTGAGGCTCTTCCAGCTCATCTAAATGACAATGATATAAAAATCAGTTGTGAGTCCCCTCGCGTTCAAGCTCCCCGGAGATCCCGAAACGACCGTGGCTGCCGCGCTTTATGCCCCCGCGGACGACCGCAACCTCGACGCTCTGTTCGTGTTCGCGCATGGCGCCGGCGCCGGCCATTTTCACCCGTTCATGACCGGCTATGCCGAAGGGCTGGCGAACCGCGGCGTGACGGTAGTGACCTTTAACTTTCCGTACATGGAAAAGCGGCGCAAGACGCCGGATCGCGCGCCGGTGCTCGAAGACGCCTTCCGCCGCGCGGTGCTTGGCGCGGTTGAGCAACGGCACGGGCGCGCCTCGAAACTGTTCATCGGCGGCAAGTCGATGGGCGGGCGCATTGCCACACATCTTGGCGCGTCCCTGGCGCCCCGTTCAGGGGCGCCAGAAGAAAACGCTGTCCGGTGGCCCGACGTGCCGATGCCCTCGGGCCTCATCGCGTTGGGCTACCCGCTCGCGCCGCCGCGGAGCCGACGAACCGGCGACCGCGTCACGCATCTGAAGGCGCTGACCGTGCCGACCTTGATCGTCCAGGGCACCCGCGATCCGTTTGGGGGTCCTGACGAGATTATCGAAGCGCTCGCCGACGCGCCGGCGCCGCCGCCGATCGAGATCCTCCCCGTCGAGGGCGGCGACCACTCGTTCGCGGTGCTGAAATCCAGCGGCCGCGATCAAGCGGTCGTGCACGCCGAAATTCAGGATGCGGTCGCCGCCTGGATTAAGGCGCGGGCTTGACGGGCGGGTGGTACGCGTCGTGTAACTTCACCACCTTGCCCTTCCTCTTGACCCGCAGGTTGATCATCTCGACGAACACCGAGAAGCCCATCGCGAAGTAGACGTAGCCCTTCGGGATGTGCACGCCGAAGCCCTCGGCGATCAGCGAGACGCCGATCAGCAGCAGGAAGCTCAGCGCCAGCACCTTCACCGTCGGGTGGGCGTCCACGAACGCGCTGACCGGGCCAGCCGAGAACATCATGATGCCGACGGCAATCACCACGGCCGCGACCATGATCGACAGGTCGTCGGCCATGCCGACGGCGGTGATCACCGAATCGAGCGAAAAGACGATGTCGAGCAGCATGATCTGCGTGATCACGGCGACCAGTGTCGGCGCGACGCGCGCGCTCACGTGGCCCTCTTCGCCCTCGAGCTTGTCGTGAATCTCGAGGGTGGCCTTGAACAGCAGGAACACGCCGCCGACGATCAGGATCAGGTCGCGGCCGGAGATCGGCCGGTCGAGGATCGTGAACCAGGGCGTCGTGAGCCGCGAGATCCATGCAATCGACATCAGCAGCAGGATGCGCATTCCCATCGCCGCCATCAGGCCGATGCGGCGCGCCTTCGCCTGGTTTTCCCTGGGCAGCTTGCCCGCGAGAATCGAGATGAAGATGACGTTGTCGATGCCGAGCACCACCTCGAGCACCGTCAGCGTGACCAGCGCAATCAATCCATCCGCAGTCAGAAAGGCCTCTAAACTCATTCGGGCATCAGCAGCCGTGCAACGGGCCGCCCTCCGATGATGTGCTGCTCCACGATTTCGTCGACGTCGGCGGCGGTGACGCGTCCATACCAGACCGTGTCGGGATAGACGACCACGGTCGGGCCTGTCTCGCACTGATCGAGGCATCCGGACTTGTTGGCGCGAATGCGGCGATTGAGGCCGCGCTCGGCGAGGGCTTTCTTGAAGGCTTTCTGCAGGGCTTCGCCGCCCGTGGGATCGCAACTGCCGCGGACATGGCCCGGCTCACGCCGATTGCAGCAGATAAAGATGTGTCGATCGAAGGGGGGCACGGGGAATCTGTTGATCTCTTGAGCTGGTGACCTGTTGATCTACTGGTGATCTGTTGATCTATTCAAGCGCGAGTTCCGGGCGGCCTTTGAGCCCACCCCAGGTTTCCGGGTCCTGCCACAGGAGCGCCCAGAAGTAACGGGCCACATCCTGCTTCGGATACTTGCTCGCCAGCTCCTTCACACCCTTGTCGAGCGTGGCGGCGTCCGGCGTTTTCGGCGAGTCGTCTTTGATCAGCCCATCCTCGTGGGTGATGCCGAGGGCGTCGAGGAACGCGCCCATCATCGGCCGCTGGTGCTCGAGGTGATACGCGATCACCAGGCGCGCGGCCAGCAGATCCGACACCTGAGCAAGGCCGGCGAGGTGGCGGGCCTTCTTCTCGACCGGCAGCGACAGCACGCTCTTGGGACGGAACTTGATCTGCCTGGCGATCAACGCCACGGCTTCAGCCTGTTCGAGCGCGGCCTGCTCATCCGACCAGAATGCAGCGGCGGCCGAGGCGCGCAGTTCCGGCTGCATGAGGCGCCACATGCGCGCCGGGCGAATCTCTTCGGGCGACGACATACGCGCTCAGTGTACCAGACAATCTCCTGCTCGAATTCATGCGTCGCGCGCATCAGGGGGCCGCGCCTAGAGGGGAATCGGGCGATGCATGTGCGCACCTCATGGATTCTATATAGAGGTTCTATTTTCCTTCTGCATCAGCGTGCGCGATAACTGCGCGCATGTTGGATCCGGCGACCTGGGATCACGACGCCTGCGGCGTCGGCCTGATCGCGGATCGGCACGCGCGGCCGAGCCACGAGTGGCTGTCGCGCGGCCTCGAAGCGCTGACGCGGCTGACGCACCGCGGCGCCACCGGCGACGGCCACGGCTCCGCCGACGGCGCGGGTGTGCTCACCGCCATCCCCTGGGCGTGGTTCGAAAGCGATTTGCCGCCGGCATTCATCGACGGCCGCGCGGCCCGCGCGGCCGGCACCTGTTTCCTTCCCGCCGCGGCGAGCGACGCGGCCCGCGCGATCATCGCAGAGGGGCTCGAAGAGGAAGGCTGGGGGCAGCTGGTGTGGCGCGAGGTGCCGACCGATGCCTCGGTGCTGGCGGCCGCCGAACGCGCGAGCGGGCCACACATCCAGCAGGTCTTTGCGCTGCACCAATCGAGTCCACTATGGACGCCGGCCCGGCAGGAGCGTTCGCTCTATCGCGCGCGCGTCATGGCCGAAGCCCGGCTCGCCGCGCATGCCCTTCACGACGCGTCTATTGTGTCCCTGTCGACCAGGACGATGGTCTACAAAGCGCTAGTGGCGCCGGTGGATCTCGATCGGTTCTATCCGGATCTGGCCGACCCGCGCTACACCACGACGTTTACCGTCTTTCATCAGCGGTTCAGCACCAACACGTTTCCGCAGTGGGCGCTGGCGCAACCGTTCCGGTCGCTGGCACACAACGGCGAGATCAACACCATTCTCGGCAACCGCCTGAACGCGCGACGCCGCCAGGCGGATCGGTCGGCAATGCCCGACGTCTCGCGCGAAGCGGGGCCGCTCGTGCGGTTGAACGGCAGCGATTCGCAAAGCCTCGACGACATGATCGAGCACTTGCGGCAGGGCGGACTCAGCCTGGCCCACGCCTTCGCGCGGGTGCTGCCACGCGCGTGGGAGCATGACCCGGCGTTATCGGCCCGCGAGCGCGCGTTCGAGGCGTATCAAGCCACCACGTGCGAGCCGTGGGAGGGTCCGGCCGCGATCGCGTTTGCCGACGGCCGCCAGGTGGGCGCCGTGCTCGATCGCAACGGCTTTCGGCCGGCGCGGGTGCTGGCGTCAAAAGACGGACTGGTGTGCGTGGGATCGGAGAGCGGCATCTTCGATCTTCCCGAAGCTGGCGTGGAGCGCCGCGGGCGCCTTGGGCCCGGCGAGATGATTGTTGTTGATCTGGAAACTCGCAGGCTCATCGACAATTCCGGCCTGCGACGTGCCCTCGCTGCGGAGCATCCTTACCGCGACTGGATACACCTCGCGGTAACCGAAATCTCCGAGGACACGGAGACGACGACGGAGGACACGGAGTTCGATACGACACTGCTGTACCACCGCGTGTTTGGCTTCACCGCCGAGGAAATCGAGCTCATCCTTCGCCCGATGGTCGAGGACGGCAAGGAAGCGATCGGATCGATGGGCGACGACACGCCGCTGGCGGTGTTGAGCCCGCGCCGGCGGTTGCTGCCCGACTTCTTCCGCCAGCGGTTCGCGCAGGTCACCAACCCGCCGATCGATTCGCTGCGCGAACAGTCGGTGATGTCGCTGCGCACGGTGTGTGGCCGGCGCGGCCGGCTGCTGGACGACACCGCGGTCGAGGCGCGCATGGTGATGTGCGAGTCACCGATCCTGACGCTCGGCCAGTTCGGCGCCCTGCAGGCGCAACCGGAACGTCCTGCCCTCACGTTATCGATGACGTACGACGTGTCAGGGGGCGCGTTCGCATTCCGGTCGTCGCTCGACCAATTGTCGCGTGATGCGGTCGCGGCCGTTCAGAGCGGCGTGGTGATCCTGGTGCTGTCGGACCGCGACGTCGATCGCGATCGCGCACCGTTACCCGCCCTGCTCGCCACCAGCGTGGTGGCCCAGACACTCGATCGCGAGGGCCTCGGCACACGCGCCGGCCTGGTCATCGACACCGGCGAAGTGCGCGATGCGCACCAGGCGGCGTCGCTGCTCGCCTTCGGCGCGTCGGCGCTCTGTCCATGGCTGGCGTATACGACCGCGCACCGCCTCGCCGCCAAGGCGGGGCTCGGTGCGCGTGAAGCCGTGGCGCAGTACCGCGACGCATTGCAGCAAGGCGTGCTCAAGGCGATGTCGAAGATGGGCGTGTGCACCGTGGCCGCCTATCAGGGCAGCCACCTGATGGAGATCGTCGGCCTGCATCGCTCGTTGGTGGACGATTGCTTCAGCGACACGGCGGCGACGACCGGCGCGGTGACGCTCGAGGAGATTGCCAGGGAGAGCGTGCGGTGGCACCGCGAGGCCGCGAGCGTGACGAATGACTTGCTGCCCCACCCCGGCTGTCACGGGTTCCGTCGCGACGGCGATTACCACTCGTGGAACCCGGCGCTGGTGAAGCAGTTCCATCGCGCGGTCGAACAGCAGCACCCTGACGCGTACACGCAGTTCGCGACCCTCGTGCACGATCGTCCGGCTGTCACGATTCGCGACCTCCTGGACTTCGTGCCGCAATCGCCGATTGCGATCGAGGAGGTCGAGCCGGTCGAGCGGATCTGGTCGCGCTTCTTTGCCTCCGCGATGTCAGTGGGCGCGCTGGGTCCTGAAGCGCACCGCACCCTGGCCGAAGCGATGAACCGCATCGGCGCCCGCAGCAACAGCGGCGAGGGCGGGGAGGATCCGGAACGCTACGCACCACCGGGCGCCGGCGACTGGGGCAACAGCTCGACCAAGCAGGTGGCGTCGGCGCGCTTCGGCGTGACGCCCTCGTACCTGCTTTCCGCCAGCGAGTTGCAGATCAAGATGGCGCAGGGCTCGAAGCCCGGCGAAGGCGGGCAGATCCCCGCGAGCAAGGTCGTCGATCACATCGCGCGGCTGCGGCGCGCGCAGCCGAACACGCCGCTGATCTCGCCGCCGCCGCATCACGACATCTACAGCATCGAGGACCTCGCCGAGCTGGTCTACGATCTGCGCGCGCTGCATCCTACGGCCCGCATGAACGTCAAGCTGGTGGCCACCTCCGGCGTGGGCATCATCGCGGCAGGCGTGGTGAAGGCGGGCGCCGATGCGATCCAGATCAGCGGCTACGACGGCGGCACCGGCGCGTCGCCGCGTGGATCGATCAAGCATGCCGGGCTGCCGTGGGAAGTCGGGCTGCTCGACGCGCATCGCGTGTTACTGGCGCGCGGCAGCCGCCACGGCGTGATCCTGCAGACCGACGGCGGCCTCAAGACCGGCCGCGATGTGGCAATGGCCGCGACGCTCGGCGCGCAAGAGTACGGCTTCGGCACCGCCGCGTTAGTCGCCATCGGTTGCGTGATGGCGAGGCAGTGCCACTTGAACAGTTGCCCCGCGGGCATCGCCACGCAGAAGCCGGAGCTGCGCGCGAAGTACGAGGGCACACCGGATCAGGTGATCGCGTACTTCAGAATGGTGGCGGAAGATGTGCGGACCATCCTCGCTCGGCTCGGGTTGCGTTCGCTGGATGAACTGGTCGGGCGCACCGATCTCCTGCGCCCTCGCGATGTTGCCGCGGCAACCCGCTTGGATCTCGATGTGTTCGTTCGCCGGGATCCGGGATCCGGGCCCGCCTACGCTCGCGAAGCGAGCTACGGCGAGGTCGCGCCGAAGCGGCCTCTCGGCCGCGAAGGCGGAAACCGGGAACCGGGAGACCACTCGTCCGGATCCCGGATCCCGGATCCCGGATCCCGAGAAGAAGCGAGCGACGCGCTCAACGCGAGGCTCCTCGCTCGCGCCCGCGATCACTTCGCGAGCGGGATCGTGATTCGCGAGGTAGTGCGGAACACCGATCGGGCTGTGGGTGCGGCGCTTTCGGGTGCGATTGCGCGGGCGCATGGAGACGCGGGGCTTCGAGCATCGACAATCCGCATCGAGCTCACCGGCAGCGCCGGCCAGTCGCTCGGCGCCTTCGGTGTGCCCGGTGTCGAGATTGCCGTCACCGGCGATGCCAACGACGGCGTCGCGAAAGGCTTGTGCGGCGGCACCGTGTCGATCGCCCCACCGAACGACAGCGTGCTTTCCACCCAGGTCCTGGTCGGCAATGCGGCGCTCTACGGTGCGACTGGCGGTCGTCTCTTCGTGGCGGGTCGCGCCGGCGAGCGTTTTGCCGTGCGCAACAGCGGCGCCACGGCCGTGGTCGAAGGCGTCGGCCATCACGGCTGCGAGTACATGACCAACGGCACCGTGGTGGTGCTTGGCGCCACCGGCCTGAACTTCGCGGCCGGCATGACCGGCGGCGTGGTGTTTGCCTACGACCCGGATCGAGCGCTCGAGGCGCGTCTCAACCAGGAACTCGTCACGATCGGCGGGCTCTCGGAAGAAGACCAGGCCCGTGTTATCCAATTGCTCCTCGATCACCGCGCAGCCACCGACAGCCGGCTGGCCGCGCGCCTGCTCGAGAGTTGGCCCGGCACCGTGACGGCGTTTTGCCGTGTGACCCCGAAGGCGGTTGGTGTGGTGATCGCCGAACGCCCTGTTGCCGTGTCTGCAAGATTGCGAGCGTAATTAAGCAAAAACCCGTGTAAAGGTGCCAGACCCCTTTACAATTGCGCGCATGAGCGCGCAGCAGGCTAACTTCTTCGATCAGGTTACCCAGTACTTCAACGAGGCGGCCGGGTTCACCAACCTGCCCAAAGGTCTGCTGGAGCAGATTCGCGTCTGCAACAGCGTCTATCGCTTCGACTTCCCGCTACGGCGCAACACCGGTGAGATCGAGGTGATCCACGCCTGGCGCGTGGAGCACAGCCAGCACAAGATGCCGGTCAAGGGCGGCATTCGCTACAGCCCGGATGTGTACGAAGAAGAGGTGATGGCGCTCGCCGCGCTGATGACCTACAAGTGCGCGATCGTCGACGTGCCGTTTGGCGGCGCCAAGGGCGGCATCAAGATCGAGCCGAAGGATTATTCGCTCGACGAGCTGGAACGCCTGACGCGCCGATACGCGGCGGAGCTCGCGAGGAAAAGCTTCCTCGGGCCCGGCATCGACGTGCCCGCTCCCGACTATGGCACCGGCGAACGTGAGATGGCGTGGATCGCCGACACCTATGCCGCGCTCAATCCGGGCCAGCTCGATGCTCTCGGGTGTGTGACCGGCAAGCCGATCACCCAGGGCGGCGTGCGCGGACGCAAGGAAGCCACCGGCCGCGGCCTGTATTTCGCGCTGCGCGAAGCCTGCAACGAACCCGACGAAATGAAACGCCTCGGGCTGTCACGCGGACTCGACGGCAAGCGCATCATCGTCCAGGGACTGGGCAACGTCGGCTACCATGCCGCGAAGTTCTGTCGCGAAGGCGGCGGCATCATCACGGTGATCGCCGAGCGCGAAGGCGCCATCGCGAACCCCAAGGGCCTCAACGAAGACGAGGTATTCAACTATCGCCGGGACAAGGGATCGCTCCTGAACTTCCCCGGCGCGACGAACATCACCGATACGAAGGCCGCGCTGGAGCAGGAATGCGATGTGCTGCTGCCGGCGGCGCTGGAAG
>CAZEMI010000295.1:0-68653 GCA_964513235.1 uncultured Acidobacterium sp. | reverse complement strand
ACGCACCAACGCTGATTTGCGTCGGCCTTGTTGCTCAACAACACGCGAGCGGCGCGCAGCTGGTTGGCGCGTAATGCGAGGGACAACGGCGTCGAGTCCGGCCCGAGCGAGAGCCTGCGGTTCGGATCGGCGCCGATGCGCAGCAATGTTCGCAAACGATTGACGATTCGTGTCTCCCATTCGTTACCATAGAGCAGCCTTGATTGCGGCGGCGGTGGTGGTGGGGGTGGATAGCCTACGACGCCCTCGCGTTGTGTCAGCGCACGGGTGATCGGCGTTTCTCGCCATAGCGAGTTGTCGTATGGACTGCCTTCGTTGCTCGAAACCCATTCGAGGGACTTTGCGTCCCTTGTCCGGAGATCGGGAAACTGCGCACGACTGATCATTTCAAAGATAACTTCGTCATATGCATAGTCCAGCGCTGATGCGCCGCCCCAGTCTCGGGGTGTCGGATCCGCGCCGGCTTCGAGCAGCATCTGGACCAACTCTCTGACGCCCAAAATGGTTGCAAACATGAGTGGGGTCGCTGCTGTGTCAGTGGTGCAGCTGGGCCTCCGTCATACGCCGGGCCTCGCGATTCGAAAGGACACCATTTCGCGTTTGGATCAGCCCCGTGCTGCAGCAACAACCGTGTAGCTTCGGCAGGTTCGTTTAATCGATAACCATACGCTGGGCTTTCGAGGACCTCCTGAAGCGGCAAGCGCTCGCCATCCAACCAGCGAGCGTTCGGATTCGCGCCCTGGTCAAGTAGGCGGCGAACAGCCTCGAGCGTGCCCCTTTGGATCGCAACGTCGAGCGGAAGAGGGTCGTAGGAGTCGCTCGGAAAACGGTCTTGCCGAGAATCCGGGTGTCGCTCCGGCACGGCCGGCAACGGACTCGGATCGCACGCGATCAGCGTGACGAGGCCAATCAGCGCGATGATCTTCAACGGACCCATTACACTGATTAGACACCGGGATTAAACGGGCGGACTTCGCGGGCAAACTAAAGTTGGCCCCTACATGGAGCGCGGATCGCGCTTCAGGAACGATCCCGCGCCTGCTTTCCCCGTGAACTTCCCGCCCTCGATGATCACCTTCCCGCGCGAGAGGACGGTTTCGGTGACGCCCGTCACCTGCCGTCCTTCATACGGGTTGTAATCCACCTTCATGTGATGCGTTTTCGCGGAGAGCGTTGTCTTCTTCTCCGGATCGAAGATGACGATGTCGGCGTCGGAGCCGGGGGCGATGGTGCCTTTCTTCGGGAACATGCCGAAGATTTTCGCCGGCGACGTGGACGTCAATTCGACGAATCGGTTCATCGAGATGCGGCCGGTGCGCACGCCGCCGTCGTAGACGAGGCTCATGCGCGTTTCCACACCGGGCGCGCCGTTGGGAATCTTCGAGAAGTCGCCGTCGCCGAGGTGCTTCTCCTTCATGCAGAACGGACAGTGGTCGGTGGCGATCGCCTGCAAGTCGTTGAACGCGAGCCCGCGCCAGAGTCTCTCTTGCGTGCCTCCGGCACGCAGGGGCGGGCTCATCACGTATTTCGATCCCTCGAATCCGGGCGCCTCGTAGTTGTCGTAGGAGAGGAACAGATACTGCGGACATGTTTCCGCGAACGCCGGCAGTCCGCGATCGCGCGCTTCGGTGACCATCTCCAACGCTTCGGCCGCTGAGAGATGGACGATGTAGACGGGCACATCCGCGATCTCCGCAAGCGCGATGGCGCGATGCGTGGCTTCGCCTTCCGCGCGCGCCGGCCGCGTCAGCGCGTGATACTTCGGCGCGGTATGGCCCTGGGCAAGCGCTTCCTTGACGAGCACATCGATCACACCGCCATTTTCGGCGTGCATGCAGATGGTGCCGCCGTTCTTCCCCGTGCGCCGCATGGCGCGGAAGATGCTGCCGTCGTCCAGCATGAACACGCCGGGGTAGGCCATGAACAGCTTGAACGAGGTCACGCCCTGCGTGACCATCGCGTCCATCTCGGTCTCCACCTGGTCCGAGAGGTCGGTGATGATCATGTGGAAGCCGTAGTCGATGGCCGCCTTACCCTCGGCCTTCTTCATCCACGTTTCCCACGCGTGATGCAGCGTTTCTCCCTTGTACTGGATGGCGAAGTCAACGATGGTCGTGGTGCCGCCGAACGCCGCCGCGATCGTGCCTGATTCGAAGTCGTCCGCCGACGTGGTGCCGCCGAACGGCATGTCCATGTGGGTGTGCACGTCGATGCCGCCGGGCAGCACGAACTTGCCTTTGGCGTCGATCACCTTGTCGGCCGGCATAGAGAGGGCCGATCCAATCGTGGTGATCCTTTCGCCCTCGATGAACACATCGCCAACGTAGTCGTCTGTCGCGGTGACGACGTGGCCGTTCTTGATCAGCATGCTCATGGCTCGCCAACTATATTTCGATTTCGCTAAGCCGGGGTCAGACTGCGATTTTTAGCGTTTCGCTAAGCCGGGGCCAGACTCCGAGCCGGGGTCAGGCTTCGGTTCTTGCATTTTTGTCGGCCCGCGCAACCAAGATTCCCAGGGGCAGTCTGGCCCCAACTTAGCGTTTCGCTAAAAATCGCAGTCTGACCCCAACTTAGCGAAATGAGCCGGTCGGAGGGGATTTTGCACATTCCGGAATAGAGGGGAATGTTATGGGAGCTCAGCTGCAAAAACGGTCGTGCGCGCTCTGGGGACATCACGTCGACAACCACGTGTTCAAGCAGGCGGACAGCCGCGAGCGGCGGTGCCGCTGCGGGAGTCGCTACCTCGCCGAGGACCGGTCGATCACCCGCGTGCGGCCTACGCTGTCGTGCTTCCTCGGCAAGCACCACTACGAGAAGCTGGCCGACCGGGACGGCTGTCACGAATACGTGACACGCAGTGCGGGCATCCGCTGCTGTTTCCAGCCGACCATGATCCCTACGCGCCCACCACGACGTTCAAGAAGAAGGTGAGGTATCTCTGCGGGCTCTTCGGCCACCGCGTACGTCACGTGACCACGCGGGACGGGTTCGAGGAGTATGCGTGTTTCTGCGGCCACTCGTTCCTGAAGGAGCTGTCCGCCTTCGCGCAAGGCGCTTCGGCGGATCATACGCAGAAGATCCGCCACCCCATGATTTGCGTGGTTTCAGGCCACTTCAGCCACTTCATGGCTAAACGCGGCGGTTACGTCGAATATGTCTGCCGGAATCGTGGGCATCCCTTCTGCTTCGCCCAGGGCTTGCGGACCTGAGGACTTGAGGGCTTGGCTTTCAGGACCTCAAGCCCTCAGGACCTCAAGCCCTTATAATCCGCGCTTATGACGCCGGACATCTCGGTCACGTTCACGGGCCTGAAGTTCACCAACCCGTTCCTGCTGTCTTCGGCGCCGCCCACCGAATCTGACAGCAACATCATGCGTGCGTTCGACGCCGGCTGGGGCGGCGTGGTCACCAAGACCATCGGCCTTCACCCGGTGACCAACGTCGCGGGGCCGAAGACCAAGTTCCTGCGCTCGACGCTCGACGGCCAGCTGTCGATGCAGAAGCGGCCCGACACGGCGCTGCACTCGTCGTGGAACTGGGAGCTCATCTCCGACAAGCCGCTCGACTGGTGGATCCCGAAGATCGCCGGCATCAAGAAGGCGTATCCCGATCGCATGCTGATCGCGTCGATCATGGCGGGCTCGGGCAGCGACAAGGAGCTCGTGCACTGGCAGACGCTGGCGAAGGCGTGTCAAGACGAGGGCGCCGACGCGTTCGAGCTCAACCTGTCGTGCCCGCACATGGATCGCAAGGACATGGGCTCCAACATCGGCAAAGACCAGGCGCAGGTGTCGATCGTCACCGAGGTCGTGAAGGAAGTGGCCAAGGTCCCGGTGTGGGCCAAGCTCACGCCCTCGACGACCGACATCGTCGAAGAAGCGGCGGCGGCGTTCCGCGGCGGCGCGGATGCGATCGTGTCGTCGAACACCTTCCCGTCGCTGCCGTTGATCGATCCGGAGACGCTCGATTTCGAGATGAACGTCGACGGGCTCGTCTCGAGCGGCGGCCTCGGCGGCCCGGCCATTCTTCCGCAGTCGCTCGCGAAAATGTCGCAGCTGACCAACGCGTTTCCCGACAAGGCTTTCTCGGGCATTGGCGGCGTCAGCACCTTCGCCCACGCGCTCAACTACATGCTGCTCGGCTGCGGCACGGTGCAAGTGTGTACGGCGGCGATGCTCGATCGCGCGATCGGCCCCAACGTGATCAAAACGCTGATCGAGGGGATGCAGCAATTCATGGAGAAGCGCGGCTACCGATCGATCGAGGATTTCCGGGGGATGCGCCGCGGCAACGTGGTGGTGCACTCGCAGATTCGGCGGCCCGAAGGCAAAGAGTACCACGGCGGGCACGACGCCGAGGGATACGCGGCCGAGGGACGCGCCACAGAGGGACGCGCCACAGAGGGACGGCACTAAAGTGCCGTCCTCCCGGCACCACTCGAACGAGCCGTCCTCCCGGCACGATTTCGTTGAACTGACCGAAGACGTTTCCTCCAGCCCACTCTGGAATCCCGACCTCGCACCCACGTCGCTAGCGAGCCGGACGTGGTCCACGTATCACATCGCGGCGCTGTGGATCGGCATGAGCGTGGTGATCACCACCTATACGCTCGCCTCGGGACTCATGCAGCAAGGCATGACGTGGTCGCAAGCCCTCGTCACCATCCTCCTCGGCAACGCCATCGTCCTCGTTCCGATGATCCTCAACGCCCACGCCGGCACGAAGTACGGCGTGTCGTTTCCGGTGCTCTGCCGCGCGGCGTTCGGCGTCAAGGGCGCCAACGTGCCGGCGATCCTGCGCGCGATCGTGGCCTGCGGCTGGTTCGGCATCCAAACCTGGATCGGCGCGCTCGCTTTGCAAACGCTGCTGGTCGCCGCGTGGGGTGGCTGGGCGAACGTCCCCGGCGGCATCTGGATTTCGTTGGCGATCTTCTGGCTGGTGCAGGTCGCGATCATCATTCGCGGCCTCGAAGGCATCAAGCTGCTCGAGAGCTGGTCGGCGCCCATGCTACTCGGGGGCGGCGTGGCGCTGCTGATCTGGGCGATCAACAACGGCGGCGGGCTGAGCCGCATTCTCTCCGAAGCGCCAAGGCTGCAGCAGGGCAACACACCGTTCTGGACGTTGTTTCCCGCGGCGCTGACCGCCAATGTCGGCTACTGGGCGACGCTAAGCCTCAACATTCCCGACTTCACGCGTTACGCGAAGTCGCAGCGCTCACAAGCCCTGGGCCAGGCCCTGGGATTGCCGGCGACGATGACGGCGTTTGCGTTTCTGGGCGTGGCGGTGACCAGCGCGACGATCGTGATCTTCGGCGAAGCGGTCTGGGATCCGGTGGTGCTGATCGCGCGCATCGGTAGCCCGACGGTCGTCATTTTCGGCGCGCTCGTGATTCTTGCGGCGCAGATCACGACCAACATGGCCGCGAATGTGGTCTCACCGGCGAATGATTTTTCGAGCCTCGCGCCGACGAAGATCAGTTACGTCACCGGCGGTTTGATCACGGCCGCACTCGGCATCGTGATGATGCCGTGGAAGCTCTACGCGGATGCAGCTGCGTACATCTTCACGTGGCTGATTGGGTATTCGAGCCTGATGGGCGCGGTCGGCGGCATCCTGATCGCCGACTACTGGCTCCTGCGCGGCCAGGAGTTGTCGCTGCCGGATCTGTTCAAGCTCGACGGCCGCTACAGTTACCGCGGCGGCGTCAATGGCAAGGCGATGATCGCGTTGGTCGTGTCGATCCTGCCGGTGGTTCCGGGATTCGCGCGCGCGGCGATGACGCCAGGTGGCGTGGTGCCGAATCCGACCTTCTTCGATCACCTCTATACCTACGCATGGTTCGTGACGTTCACGCTCAGCGCGATTATCTACCTCGTCCTCATGGGGAGAAACGCGCAGGCTCGTTCGGATAAGATGGCCGCCTGATGAACAGCTCGTACGTGAATGGGAAATGGCACCAGCCCGCTTCCAAAAAGATCTCCAAGAACATCAACCCTGCCGACACCAGTGATGTGATTGCCGAGTATCCGCTCGCGACAGCCGCTGATGTCCGGCTCGCCATCGACGCCGCCGTCGCGGCGTTCCCGGCGTGGAAGAAAACTCCGGGCCCCGAGCGCGGGCGCGTATTGTGGCGCGCCGCCGACATCGCCCGCCGCCGTGTCGAGGAGATCGCGCGCACACTGACGCGGGAGGAAGGGAAGATCTTCAAGGAAGCGCGCGGCGAGGTGCTGAAGGGGATTTCGCTGTTGGAGTACTACGCGGGCGAAGGGTTCCGGATGCACGGCAAGACGCTGCCGTCGGAATCACGCGACTGTTTCACCTACACCATCCGCCAGCCGCTTGGCGCGGTGGGACTGATCGCACCGTGGAATTTTCCGTGGGCGATTCCGGTGTGGAAGAGCGCGCCGGCCATCGTCTCGGGCAACTGCGTGGTGTTCAAGCCCGCCGAGCTCACGCCGGCCACCTCAATTCTGCTGGCCGAGATTTATGAAGAGGCCGGCTTGCCTCCGGGCGTCTTCAACATGCTGGTCGGCAGCGGATCCGAAGTTGGCGAGGCCATGGTGAACGCACCGGAGCTGCGCGCCATCTCATTCACAGGCTCGAACAAGATCGGCGGCGAGCTTTACGTGAAGGCGGCCAGGCGGGGCGCGAAGGTCACCTGCGAGATGGGCGGCAAGAACGCGGTGATCGTGCTGCCCGACGCGGATCTCGACAAGGCCGCCACCGCCATTCACGGCGGCGCGTTCGGATCCACCGGACAGCGCTGCACCGCCACCTCGCGCGTGATCGCGCACCCGGATATCAAGAACGCGCTGCTCGAGCGCCTGGTGGCGGCAGCGAAGAAGATTCGCCTGGGTCCCGGGCTCAGCGACTCGTCCGACATGGGACCCTCGGTGGACGATCGCCAATGGAAAACGGTGATGGACTACATCAAGGTGGGACAGGGCGAAGGCGCCCGGCTCGTCACCGGTGGCACGCGTCCGGACGCGCTGTCGCAGGGGTTCTTCATCGAGCCAACCATTTTCGACGGCGTGTCGCCGGCGATGCGCATCTTCAAGGAAGAAATCTTCGGACCCGTCCTTTCGGTAGCCACCGCCTCGTCGCTCGATGAAGCACTGAAGTTCGCCAACGCCGTCGAGTACGGCCTCACTACGTCGATCTTCACGTCGGACATCACGTCGGTGATGCGGTTTGTCGAGGATGTCGAGGTCGGGATGGTCCACGTCAACGAGCCCACGGTCGGCGGCGAAGCACAGCTGCCGTTTGGTGGGACGAAATCGACGGGCGTCGGGGCGCGCGAGATGGCGGAAGAGGGTCTGAACTTTTTTACGGAGTTGAAGACCGTTTTCATCAACTACTCAGGGTCCGCTGAACGCTCCATGACCCGGTAAAATGTAGAAATGAAGAGTTCGGGCGTTGCCGATCTGCCGCTGCATGGCGGACGCGTGCCGCAGTGGCTGGCCACGCGCATGACGACGCTTGGCACCGCGATCTCCGAGAGTGTCATCCATCACTACGGCCATTCGGCGCTCCTCAGCCGGCTGAGCGATCCGTCCTGGTTCCAGGCGCTCGGCAGCGTGACGGGCATGGACTGGCACTCGTCCGGCATTACCACGTCCGTACTTGGCGCCCTGAAGCGCGGACTCAATCCACGCGCGCACGCCATCCGTTCCCGGTGCCGCTCAAGACCTATGACGAGTCCATCGCGGTGCTGCGGCGGAGCCTCGATGCCGCGAAAGTTGGCGACACCGAAAAGATCGACGGGATGAAGCGGCTCGAGAAATGTCGTGCGGGCCGTCGAGAAGAGGTAAAAGCGGCTGGCACCACCAGCTTCAAACCGCTCGGTATCATCTGCGCCATCTGTGGCCCTGGTGTCAGGGATCTTTGTCGTCTTCACCGTGCTCGAAGTCGCGCGCGGCGGCCTTGTCGGCCACCACGATCTCGATCGCCTTGCGCTTTTCGTCCTGAATGATGTCGTAAACGGTGCCCGCTGCCGCGGAGCCGATATGGCTGCGGCGGGTCCTGACCCGGTAGATCGCGAATCCGCCGAGCACGATCATCGCCAGCCAGATCGAAGCGCTTGCCAGCGTTGCAGGGTCCATCGCTATTTCGGATCCACCGGTGTTGGAATCTCGCACCAGATCTCGATCGTGTAGCCGTCGGGTTCGCTCGCGAACAAGTACGAATCACCCGGGATGAATTCTCCGGTGTCGGTGGTCTTGTCGCCCGCGGTCTTCACGGCCTGGCGCGCCGTTAGCGCAGCCGTGCCTTTTCGAGCAGGGTGTTCATGGTGAGCCCGACCTGCGATCCACCTTCGCCGAAAATGGTTCCGGTCCATTGGGCCCTTCGCCGCTCGGCGGCAAGGTCGTACGCCTGCGGAGCCAACGAGATGTAGCCGAGCCGCTGCGCCAATCGAGCGGCGACCAAGAGGTAAAAGTCGACGAACTCCGGGATTCCTTCGTGGGTCAGCGCCTGCTTCCGGACATAGATGAACAGCGGCCGCGACAGCGGTTGATAGGTTCCGGCTCTGATCGTGTCCGCGCTGGGTGTGACCGGACGCTGCCCCGCCGCGACGCTGACGGCAACGACTTTCACGCGGTGCCGATGTTTCTCGTAGTAGGCCATTGGTATGAATGCAAACGCCAGCTCATCGCGGGCAACGGCGTCGACCACGTCGTCGTCGTTGACGCTGCCGGTGAAGTCATGACGGCTCGCGCCCTCCTCGCCGTTGACGGCGGCGGTGAAGTAATCGTACGTGCCTGACTGGGTGTCGGCGCCGTAGAGACGAACGGCCCGGTCCGGCCACTGCGACCGGATCTGGCTCCAATGGTGGACGCGACCCTGCGCGCTGGGGTGCCACAGCATCCTGAGTTCCTCCACGGTGATGTCGTCGATCCACGTGGCGCGCGGGTGGACGACGGCCGCGATTCCGTCGTAGGCGATCGGCAACTCAATGAAAGTCACGCCGGCTTCATGACACGCCTCGATCTCCGCGCGGCGAATCGGACGGCTCGCCGCGCTCAGATCGGTCCGGCCGCCGCACAGTTGTTCGAAGCCATGAGCGGTTCCAGACATCGTCAGCCTGAATTGCGGTGCGTGACGCTCCTTGGTGAAGTCCTGGATGACGGCCCTGGTGAGCGGAAACAGCGTGCTCGAGCCGTCAATGCGGACGATGCCGGGCGCTGCTGCGGGCTGCGGGGACTGACACGCGCAGACTGCGCCGACCACGGCGACGCCGATCGCTTCCCTCATTCTGTGCAGTCGCACGCGAAGCAGTATACGGCGTAATGCGCCAGTTCGTTTTGGGCGGTCGTGGCGTTTAAGGAGAATACGGCCGCGCCGCGCCCCTCCAGGACCATGTAAGCGAGAGGGGCGGAGCCCGCGCGGTTTCACGTTCTGCGGATGACTGCCATGAGGTGCGCTCGTGTGCTCACTTTGATATGCGTCGCGGCTAGTGGTGCGTCTGCGCAGCCTCGCGATTACCTGATTGGGCCGCAAGACGTGCTTGCCATCAGCGTCTTCGACCATGCGGGACTCTCGAGCCGCTACGCCGTCGACGCCGATGGCTCGTTCAGTTTTCCGCTGCTCGGCCGCGTCAGCGCCGGCGGACGGACCCTGCGGCAGTTCGAAAGCGAGCTGCAGCGGCTGCTCGCCGACGGTTTCATCAACGCGCCGCAAGTGGCCGTCGCCGTCGAGCACTACCGCAGCCAGCGCGTGTTTGTCGTCGGCGAAGTGCGACAGCCGGGCGCCTACCCGTTGACGGGCGAGACGACGTTGATCGAGGTCATTGCCCGCGCCGGCGCGTTGACCGCCGTGGCATCGGGCGAGGTTGTGGTGGTGAGGTCGTCAGGCGCGACGCGCCCGATTCTCCCGGGCCAAGTGGAGGGGAGCGAAGTGACCCGCGTTGCGGTCCGCGACCTCGAAACCAACAGTCTGTCGCGCAGCGTAGCCCTCCAAGACGGCGACACGGTGTTCGCGCCGCGCGTGGAGTCGGTCTATGTGTTCGGCGAAGTGAAGAATCCAGGCAGGTATCCGGTGCCAGGCGAGTTGACGCTGCTGCAGGCGCTGGCGCTGGCCGGAGGCGCCACGAACGTGGGCGCGTTGAATCGGGTACGCGTGATTCGGACCGTCGACGGCGAGCAGCGCGAAATCAAGGCGCGGTTGCACGATCCGATTCGATCGGGCGACACCATCGTGGTGCCGACCAGGTACTTTTGATGAACACATCCTCAGATTCGACGCCGCAACGGCCGCGAGGCGATGGGCCGGCGCGCCTCTCGTGGACCGAGCTGCAATTCGAGCCGGCGCGATTGATCGAGTATGGCCGAATTCTCTCCAAGCGCCGGTGGGTCGCGTCGAGCGCGTTTGCCATCGTGCTGCTGAGCGCGGCCGTGCACAGCTTTACGGCCGCGCCGATCTTCGAGGCGCGCGCCAAGATTCTCATCGAGGCCGACACCCCCAATGTCATCAGTTTCGAGCAGGTCATCGAGGAGACGCAATCGCGCGCCGATTACTATCAGACTCAATACAACGTCCTGCTGAGCCGAAGCCTGGCCCGGAAGACGCTCGACGCGCTCGCGTTATGGAGTCATCCAGCCCTCCGGCCTGATGTCGATCACACCGTGGCCGCCGTGGCCATCGATCGCTTGCTGGCCGGGCTCGATGTGGTTCCGGTTCGCAACAGCCGCATTGTGGACCTCACCTACCGTTCCCCCGATGCCGCGCTCGCGGCGAGCGTGGTGAACGCTCACGCCAAGAGTTACATCCGGCAGAACCTCGAATTCCGGCTGCTGTCGTCGCGCGAAGCCTCGGGCTGGCTGGCGGAGCGATTGACCGAGCAGCGCGCGCAAGTCGAAGCCGCCGAGGTCGCCTTACAGCGCTACCGCGAGGCGAACCAGGCGATCGCGGTCGACGACACACAGAACATCGTCGTGCAGAAGCTCGCCGACCTCAATACCGCGGTAACCAGGGCCAAGACAGTGCGGATCGAGAAAGAGACGCTCTACAACCAGCTCCGCGCAGTATCGGCGGAGCCCGCCGCGCTGGATGCGTTCCCGGCAATTCTGTCGGACTCGTTCATCCGGCAGCTCAAAGCCGAACTGTTGACCCTGAAGCGGCAGCACGGCGAACTGATGCAGAAGGTCGGCAATCGCCATCCTGATCTGATCAACCTCGGCGCCGCCGTGACACAGGCTGAGACGCGGCTGGATCAGGAAGTTGCGAAGATCGCGAGCGCCGTGCAGCACGAGTTCGCCGCCGCCGAGGCCCTGGAAAAGAGCCTGACCGTCGCACTCGACGCACAGAAGCGCGAGGCGCTGTCGATGACCCGGGCGGCGATCGAATACGGCGTCCTCCAGCGCGAAGTGGAGAGCTCTCGTCAGGTCTACCAGAGCCTCCTGCAGCGCGCGAACGAGACCGGCGTGTCGAGCGAGCTGCGCACGAACAACATCCGGATCGTCGATGAGGCCGAAGTGCCGCGGCTGCCGGTCTCACCGCGTATCGGCCGCAACATCATGCTCGCCGCCATCGGCGGCATGCTCCTCGCGCTGGTGCTCGTCGTCGGCGTCGAAGCGCTGGACGATCGCATCAAGTCGCCGGAAGAGATTCGCGAGCGTTTCGGCCTGCCCTTTCTCGGACTGGTGCCGGAGATTCCCGCCGCCCAGCAACGCGGCGCGCCGCTGGTGAGCAGCGACGTGCCCGCGGGGTTCCGGGAAGCGTTGCATGTCGTGCAGACCAACGTGCTGTTCTCCCCCTTTCAACCACGCGGACGATCGGTGTTGGTCACCAGCGCCATTACCAACGAGGGCAAGACGACGGTGGCGAGCAATCTCGCCGTCGGGCTGGCGCAACTGGGGGCGCGCGTGATTCTGATCGATGCCGACTTACGGCGGCCGCGTCTGCACCAGCTGTTCGGGCAGGCCGCCGAGCCCGGCCTGACCAACGTCATGGTGGGCAAGGCCTCGCTGGCCGACGCGATCCGCAGCACCGATGTTCCGGGCCTGTCGCTGCTTCTCGCCGGGCGGTTGCCGCCCAATCCGGTGGAGCTGGTCGCGACCGCGCAGTTCACCGATACGCTGCGCCGCCTCACCGAGGACTACGAGTGGGTCGTTCTCGATTCGCCGCCGGTGATGGCGGTGGCCGACACGGCCGTGCTGGCCCGCGTCACGGCCGGCGTGCTGCTGGTGATCGGCTCGGAGATGTCGAGCCGCGCCACCGTGCAGGCCGCGATTGAGCGCCTCGACGCCGTAGGCGCGCGCGTGCTGGGCAGCGTCCTGAACCGTGTCGACCTGGCGCGCGATGCCTATTACTACTCGCGCTATTACCGCGCCGAATACGGCCTGTATCACGATCCGCCGCCGGCGGAGAGCAGGGCATGAGGCGCGGCGCCCTCTGGTCGCTGACCGCCGCGGCGGCGGGCGGCGCCGGCACTCTGCTGGTGACACCGGCACTGATTGACGCCCTCGGGGTCGCCGACTTCGGGCTCTACCTGCTGATCGTCACCGTCACTTCTTACGCCATGTATGTCGATTTGGGCCTGCCATGGGCATCGACGCGGTACTTTGCCGACGACCTGGCGCATGGCCGAACTGCGATGCTGGCGTCACGCTTCCACACGACAGCCGGGGTGCTGCTGGGCATTGGGATTGCCGCCGGAGTGGTGGCGATGATCTCGACGCCATCGCTCGCGCAGCTGGCCGGCGCGCGCCTCCCGCGGCAGCTCGACCTCGTGGTGGCGCTCGCCGCCATCGCCGTGACGCTCTCGCTGCAGTCGAGTCTGGTCCATGCGCTGCTGCGCGCGCAGCAACGGTTCGACGCCCTCGGCCGCGTGCTCCTGGCCGGCAGCGCATTGCTGCCGCTCGCGACGATCGTGGCGGTCCGCATCCAGCCGTCGCTGACCGCGGCGATCGCCGCCAATTTGCTGGTGGCGATCGCCACGCTCTTCCTGTCACTGCGCGCCGCGCAGCAAACGCTGCCGAGGGTGTCGCACGCGCCTCGGTTCGAACGCGCCCGGCTCGCCGAGATGATCGCGTTCAGCGGCTGGTCGTGCACGGGCCGGATCGCGATGCTGATGATGCTGCAGCTCGATCGCCTGATCATCGCAGTTGTGGGATCGGTCACGGGACTGGCGCACTACGCCGTCGCGGCGCAACTGGCAGCGAGAGTGAACCTGCTCGGCGGCGTCTCCACGTCGATGTTCTACTCGCGGGCGAGCGCGCTGCACGCCACCGCGCAGATCGACGAGCTGCGCCGCCAGCATGGGACGCTGCGCCGCATGCTGTTGTGCGCGTCGCTGACGTTGACGCTACCTCTCGTCACGCTGGGTCCGGCCTTTTTCGAAGTGTGGATCGGCCCTGAGATGAGGACCCACGGCGGCCCGATTCTCGTGGCGCTGGCGCTCGGTCACGGGATTATCGGCGTGACGTCGATCGATGCCGCCGTCATCGAAGGCGCCGGCCGGGCCGATCTCACGGCGATGACGATGCTGGCGTGGGTGTTGATTGCCGGCGTCGCCGGCGTGCTGTTGCATCCGTGGCTCGGCGGGACGTCGATTGCCGCCGCGGTGGGACTCTGGCTCGCGGGTGTCGGGTTCACGACGCTCCTGTTGCGGCGGTCCTTCCTGACGCTGGGTCACGAATCGAGATTGCGCACCATGGTCGGCGCGATCGTCGCCGTCGTGGCGGCGCTGGTCGTTCAGCGTCTCCTTGAAGCGCGCGTGACCAACGTGATCACGGCTCTCGCCGCGATGGCGGCATGCGGCGCTGTTGTCGGCGCCGCCGGCGTGTTCCTCATTTTGCGACGTCACGATCGCGCGCTCGTCTTTCAGCCATGAAGATACTCATTCTCCTGCCCGAGTCGCCGTATCCGTGGGCCAGTACCGCCTCGCGCTACTATGGACCCCTCCTCAGAGCGCTCGATGCGTCAGGTCACGAGATCAGCGTCCTGTATCTGCGCACCCGATCGCGCGGGCCCGAGGAGCCGGCCTCGTACTTCGCCGAAACCAACATCGCGTTCACGAGCATCGATCCCCCGGAGCCATCCGCGCTCCTCGAGCGAAAGCTCCGCTCGGCCTGGCGTGCCGACTGGGAATTGTCTGCCTCTCAGTTCGGCCGCACGGCGCGGTCGCTCGCCCAGCGTGGCGTGGACGTCATTTTCGCCGAACACCTATCGACGGGGCGGGCGGTGGAGGGCTTCCGCAATGTGGTGTGCAGCGTCCAGTGCCTGCGGCATGTCGACCTCCAGGCCGGGAACTCGCTGACCGATCGCCGGCGAAGCCTGATCGCGCGGCGTGCCGAACGGATGACGATCGATCGGATTGGCCGGATCCGTGTCGTGACGCGCCGGCTGGCCGACCTGACACGCGCGCTGGCGCCGGCGGCTCGCGTGTCCGTCGTTCCGCTCTGCATCGACGCCGGTCTCTACGACCCCGTGGGGCCGCCGCGCCAGCCGGCAATCGGGTTCATCGGCTCGATGTTCTGGGAACCGAGCCGCGCCGCGGCGCGGCGTTTCGTGTCGCGGATCGTGCCGTTGATCCGGCAGGAGATGCCCGGCGTGCGCTGCCTCGTCGCCGGTTGGGATGCGAGCCGCTACCTGCGCGAGGAGTGCGAGATCGCGGGTGTCGAGATCATCGAAGACGTCCGCGATCCACGGGTCGTCTTCGAACAGTTGTCGGTGCTCGTGAACGCCGCCACCGTCGGTACCGGCATGAAAGTGAAAGTGCTGGAGGCGATGGCGTACGGAGTTCCGGTGGTCGCCAACGCGGAGGGTGCCGAGGGCTTGGAATGGGATCGTGAAGCGCCGATCAGTCACGCCGAGCATGACGCGCAGATTGCCGCGGCGGCCGTGGCGCTGGCGCGTGATTGCGAACGCCGCCGCGCGATCGCCGCGGCGGGCCGGGCCTGCGTCGAGCGATCGTTCGCGCCGGCGGTCGTGGCACCGCGGCTGGTGATCGAGCTGCGCAACCTGTTGGCACCTGAACGATGTCTCCAGATCGTGTGATGGTGATCGGGCCCATGGGCCCAGGTCAACTGGCGGCGAGCTTTGCGCGCGCGTTCGAACGGCTGGGCAAGCAGGTGAGCCGGTTCGATTGCGACCGCGCGTATTACTCCGCCCTGCCCGGCGCGCAATGCCGTGCCGTGCGGCGGCTGCTGCGCGGGTGGCTGTGGCAGCGGATGAACGCCCAGACGGTGGCGATTATTCGCCGCACGCGTCCGGACTTCGTGCTGGTGATCAAGGGGACCTACCTGCATGCGGCCACCGTGCGATTGATCCGCCACACGCTTGGCATCCCGATCGGCAACTACTATCCAGACAACCCGTACTGCGGCGTGCCGCTTGATCCGCGGCACACTTCGGCGCAACGGCGCGATCTGGTGGCGATCCTCGCCGAGTACACGCGGGTCTGGATCTGGCAGCGCGACCTGGCGCGGCAGCTGAGGCAAACGGGAGTTGCCGCTGCATATTTGCCGTTTGGTGTAGACCCTGCCTTCGCGACCAGCGCGCCGAACCCCGTCTGCGCCAGCTGCGGACCGGCCCATTCGGTGGTGTTCGTCGGTAATCACACCGACAAGCGTGAAGCCCATCTCCGCGCCGTTACGCGTCACACCGTCGGGCTGTGGGGCAACCGCTGGACGCGCGCGGCGAGCGGCACCCGCCATATCACGCATTCGCGTGCGCTCGTGGCGCGGCAGTGCGCCGCCGCATATGCCGCGGCCGCGGTGAGCCTGAACGTGCTGAGCGATTTGAACATGCCGGGGCATAACATGCGCACCTTCGAAATTCCGGGCGGCGGCGGCGTCATGCTCTCCAGTTTCACCCGCGAGCAGGCCGAGTTCTTTCCCGAGGATGACGCGGCCGTCTACTACCGCGACCCAGCCGAGATCGACGACAAGCTGGATCGCCTCCTCGGCGACCACCGGTGGGCTCGCCGCGTGCGCGAGCGCGCCGCGTCGATTGCGAGCGCGCACACCTACGTCAGCCGCGCGACGGCGCTGCTCGCCGACCTGGCCGCGTGACCGGCACGATCTTCCGGTCATGACCGGGCCGCTCAGGATCGCGTTTCTCACGCATCCGTTGGCCTTCGCGGTCGCCGGCGGCGGCGAACAAATGCTGCTGACATGCCGTGAGGAGCTGCAGCGTCGCGGGCACACCGTCATCCTGTACGACCAATGGCGGGATCGGATCGGGTCGTTTGACGTGATTCATTACTTTCACTGCGTCGGCTGGGAGTGCTGGCCCCGGCTCAAAGCCTTCGGCCGTCCCCTGGTGGTGACGCCAACGCTCTGGTGCGAGCGGCCTCGGCGCCCGTGGCTGCTACGCGAGGTGCGCCATGCCCTCCATCGTCTTGGCAGTCCAAGCTGGCAGCCACCGACGGACGAGCGCGAGATTAGACATTTCCTCGCCTTTCCGGACTTGCTGTTGCCGGCGTCGCACGCCGAGGCCGATCGGTTGACTCGGCACGCCCGCGTCCCCACCGATCGTCTGCGCGTCGTGCCAAACGCCGTGCGCGTGTCCGGCGGCGACGCCATGGCGTTGCCGCCGTGGATGCATGACGTGCTGGCCGATTCACAGGTCGTGCTCTGCGTGGGTTCCTTTCACGCGGTCAAGAACCAGCTCGCGTTGATCGAGGCTCTCGACGACACACCGGTACGGGTCATGTTCATCGGCGATCCCTCACCGGAAGATACCGACGATTACTTGCCGCGCTGCAAGGCGGCGGCTCGCGGCCGTCACTGGTTCGTCGGCGTACAACCACACGAGGTGGTGCTGGCGGCGATGAAGGTCGCGGGCGTGTACGTGCAGCCGAGCCTGCGTGAAACCTGCGGCCTTGCGGCGCTCGAGGCGGCCGGGCTCGGCTGCCGGGTTGCGATTACCGAGCAGGGCGCGACGCGTGAGTACTTCGACGATCTTGTCTCCTACTGCAATCCGCGCGACCGCGCGTCAATCAGGTCAGCAGTGCTGAAGGCCGTGTGGGCGCCTGCGGAACCGGATCTGTCCGAGCTCGTCAGGCACGAGTACTCAGTCAAGCGCCTCGGCGGGCGGTTGGAAGCCGCCTATACCGCCGTCACCACGCTGCACTAACGATGTCGATCAACGCCGACCAGCACCGCGCCCTCTTGCTGCTTCCGGAGTCGCCTTTTCCAGCACGAGCCGGCAACGCTATTCGCGATGCCCAGCACGTCGCGGTCCTCCAGCGCCTTGGCTGGACGCCCATGCTGGCGCTCGCGTCGCCGCGCCGCGATCTCACGGTTGCGGAGGAGGCGGCCGCGCTGCGGGGCCAGATCGTGCTTGCCGGCCGGATCCCCCTGCGCACGGAGACTTCCTGGCGATCGACCATCGTCCGGAAACTCGGCTACGCCACCTGCAGCGGGGATCACCCGTTTGGGTGGTGGCTGGACACTTCGCGGCTGGCGGATTTCTTCGTCGAGGCCATCCGCGAGCTGCGCCCGAACACCGTGATTGCGCGGTCGTTGTTCCTGCATCTGGTGCCCGACATCCGGCGGGTGTTCAGCGGGCGCCTGGTGATCGACTGTCATGATGCCGACGAGTTCCTGGCTCGAGAACTGATCCGGACGGTGCCGCTGTTGCAGCGCGCCGGCCCGTGGGCGAACTGGCGCGGCGTTCGGCGCGTCGCACTTCGGCACCTCGCGACCGTGGACGAGGTGTGGGCCGTTTCGGCGGTCGATCAGCAGCGCATCAGCGAGCTTGTGTCGCGCGCACCCGTGACGGTCGTGCCGAGCGGCATGGCGCCGCTGCCGAGCCCCGCGCCGCGTCTCGGTCATGCGCCCCGCGTCCTGATGGTCGCGAACTTCGCGTACGGTCCAAACGCAAACGGGGCAGACTGGCTGTTGCGCGCCGTCTGGCCAATCGTGATCGCGGCGCGCCCCGACGCACGGCTGATTCTGGCCGGCCGCGGCGCCGTCGGGTTGACGCGCCGAGCGGCGCTGCCACCCGGCGTCGATCTCATGGATCCCGCACCCGATCTCCTGCGGCTGTACAACGATGCCGCCGTCGTCGTGGCACCGATTCACCATGGCAGCGGCACGCGCCTGAAGATCGTCGACGGGTGCCGTCATGGCAAGGCGATCCTGACCACGACGAAAGGCGTCGAAGGCCTCGACGTCGTGCGGCACGCGGTGGCAATCGCCGACGGCCCTGACGATTTCGCGCGCGCGACGATCGAGCTGCTGGCCAATCCGTTTGCGCGTCATCGCCTCGCGGCCGCGGCCCTGGCCGCATTCGACCGGCATCTCTCGCTCGCCGCCGTGGCATCGACGCTTGGCGTGCATTGGCATCTGACCGGCGACGGCGGCGCGGCGTGCGCGTGATCACCCGGCACTGACACACCTGTTTCGCTCTCCCCCGAGGACGAAGAATTCATGAGTGACAAGTCGAGCAAACCGCCCGGCGCGCTCCCGCGGATCCTGTTCTTCGCCAACTCGGCCGAGGACTCGACCGACGGGCGGCGAGTACGGCAGTTCCGCCGCCGCATTCCCTGCGACCCGGCGAGTCAGGTCCTCTACCGCGATTCGTTCGGAGGCAAGCTCCGCGCGATTGGCGGCCTGGTGGGGGCGGCGTACCGCAGCCGTCCCGACCTGATCTACGTAGAACTGTTCGGCTACTCGGGACTGATTGGCGGAATCATCGCCAAGTGGCTGTTTGGCTCCCGGCTCGGCATCGGCAACGGCGACGAGGTCTACAGCACCCATCGTAAGAACGGCGCGCCGATTCGCGGCCTGATCGGGGTGGCGCTCGAACGAGTGTTGTGGCGCTACGCCGATCTGTGGGCCGTGTGGTCGCCCTATCACCGGTGCTACCTGCGATCGCGCGGCGTGGCCAACGTGGTGTGCGTGCCGGGAGCGGTGGACCTCAGAGAAGTCGCTCCGGTCGACGCCACTCGGCTGCAGGAACAGTTCGGCCTGAAGGGAAAGCTGGTCGTGGGCGTGGTGGGGCATCTGGCGCAATCGCGCTCGCCGGACATGGTGCCGGGCTGGGACTTGGTCCTGGCCTTGCGGGAACTGGACGACGTGCCGGTTGCGGGGTTGGTCGTGGGTGACGGGCCGGGGCTCGAACGGCTGAAGGCGCTGGCCGAGGAAGCCGGGATCTCCGAGCGCGTGATCTTCACCGGCCACATTCCGCACGACCAGCTGCCCGCATATTACTCGCTGATGGATGTCGGCCTGGTCACGATGTCGAACGATCTCGACGGCCGCTTCACCTGGTCGGCGAAGCTCCCCGAATACCTGGCCTGCAACGTCTATGCGGTGGTCACCGACATCGAGCGATCGCGATCGTTCGTCAGGCGGTGCGGCTCGCTGCTGCCGTTCCACGGCGTCAAAGACGCGGATCACCCGACCGGTCTGGCGCGCCTGCTGTGCCGCCTGGCGCAGAATCCCGAACTGCTTCAGCGGCGGTTGTACGGACGTCCGCTGGCAGCGCGGCTGCTGTCGTACGACATCGCGGCTCGACACCTGGCCCGGGGCATCCGGCGGGCGATCACGCCGCCGCTGGGGGCACGTGCGCCGCGGGCAAGGGCCTCGGGCAGCGCGGCGCCGTGCTCGCCGCTGCGGCGCCTGACGCGGCACGCGTCGGTGTCGGCGCAATGACGCGCGTTCTGCTCGTGCCCAGTCTCCGTCTGGAAGGATGGCGATCGATGGATCGCTACGCGGCGGCCATGGCGCTGCACCTGCCGGGTGCGCTTGGACGAGGGTGGCAGGTGGCCATGCACGTCGATCCCGCGTATCCACCGTGGAGCCGGTTTGCGGCGCGGTGGCTGATTCATCCGTACACGGTTGACTGGTCGCGCTGGGACCTCGTGCACGTACTCGACCAGTCGTACGCACACCTCCTGCATCGGCGGTCGCCCCAGACGCGGACGGTCGTCACGGTGCATGACCTGCTGGCGCTGCATCGGCGGACCACGATTCCGACGCTGCGCGACCGCGTTGTCAGACGCGTGAACGAGTGGGTGTGTGATGGCCTGCAGACCGCGGACGCGTGTGTGTGTGACTCGCACTCGACGCGGCGGTCGTTGATCGCACATTACCCGCGGCTCGCCCAACGATCGCTGGTGCAGCCGCTCGGTGTTGACGAGCGCTTCTTTGTGGACGATCAACCCGCCGCGCGCGCGCGCGGGCGGCGCCTCGCCGGCGTGGCCCGGCACGACCGGCTCGTCCTGCACATCGGTTCGTGCGTACCGCGTAAGAACATCGAGGATCTGCTCGCCGCCATCGCGCGGCTGGCGTCGATCGACCCGCGCACCCGGCTGCTGCAGGTGGGAGGCCGCTTCACGCCGGCTCAGCGCGCGCAGATCGCGTCGCTGGGCATCAGCGATCGCGTGCGCCAACGCGATTTCGTGCCGGAGCATGAGCTGCCGCTGATGTATGCCGCGGCCGACGTGGTGGCGATGCCGTCGCTCTATGAGGGATTTGGATTGCCCGTGCTCGAGGCGTTCGCGGTCGGTGTGCCAGTGGTGGCGACGCGCCACGCGTCGCTCGCGGAGTTCCCGGCCGATCTGTTGTACCCAGTCAGTGAGGATGGTGGCTGGCCCCTGGCGGCGATGTTGCTCCAGGTGCTGACCTCTCCGGACGAGGCGCAGGCGCGTGCCCTCCGCGCGCGCCTCTGGGCGCGCACGCACACGTGGCCGGACGTCGCGCGCGCGACGGCCGCGGTATACCAGTCATGAATCGGCCACGTGCCGCGCGGGTGATGTTCCTGGAACCGTCGGCACTGGTGACCGGCGGCACCATCGCGCTGCTGCGTCTGGTGTCGGCGCTCGATCGGCGGCGCATCCGGCCGCTGGTGGTGCTGGGCTCCGATGGACCGCTGGCGAGAGAGTTTCGACGCATCCCGGGATGCCGCGTCATCTCTCTGCCGATGCCCGCGAACATGGCCCGAGTCAACCGCCATCATCTCGTTCGCGGCATGATCGGCAGCGCCGTGTCGGTGATCGTCTACGCGGCGCGGCTTCGGCGGATCGCCGCCGCCTGGCGACCCGACGTGATTCATTCGAACGGGTTGAAGGCGCATCTGCTGTCGCTGGCACTGCCGCGGCGAGCGCCGGTATTGCTCTGGCACGTTCGCGACATCATCGCGCCGCCGTACTTGCCGGCACTGACCGCCGCGGCGATTCGAACGCTGGTGCGATGGGGGCCGCGCATTGTCATTTGCAATTCGGCGGCGACCGCCGCGTCGATCTGCCTCCCTGAATTGGGCGGGCCGACGGTGCGGACGATTCCCGATGGCGTTGCCTATCTGCCAGACCGGCCGCGGCCGCGCCGCGCGCAACCGCCCAGAGTGGTGCTGCTGGGCCGGATCGCGGAGTGGAAGGGTCATCGCGTGTTCGTCGATGCAGCCCGCCGAGTGCTGGCTGAACATCCGGACACGCGATTCGTGATCGCGGGCGGCCCCACGACGGCCGCGGACGCCGGGTTCGCCGCGGTGCTCCAACGCGACGTCGCCCGCGCGGGACTGGCTGACCGGATCCAGTTCGACGGCGTGGTGCGAGATGTGGGAGCGCTGCTCGATCAATCGGACATCGTGGTCCATTGCAGCATCAACCCCGAGCCGTTCGGCCAGGTGATCATCGAGGCGATGGCCGCCGGCGTGCCGGTGATTGCGTGTGACGCGGGCGCGCCGCCATCAATCATCGCGGATGGCGTGGACGGCCGCCTGGTACCGCCCGGAGACAGCGCCGCTCTCGCGCGCGCCATCACCGGTCTGGTCACCGACGCGGCGCTGCGTGACCGGCTCGCCAGCGCCGCATCGCCGCTGGTCCGGTGCCGCTACTCGATCGATCGCACGGCGCGCCGCGTCGCTGCGCTTTACAACCAGATCGCCGTGCCCGCCTCCGCCGAATAGCCATGTCTGCGGCCCGTCGACTGCTGAAGATCTCCAATCGCCTGGTCGAAAGCGCCTTGCGGACGATGCCACGGCCGCACCCGCACGCGGTTGAGCCTCCGCCGACCGCGACGCGCGTGTTGATGGTGAAACTCGTCGGCATGGGCGACGCCGTGTTGATGCGCTCCGTCATCGCGCATCTGCAGCGAAGGCGCCCGGAGCTCACCATCGGCGTGCTGGCTGGACCGGCGACCCGACCAGTGCTCGGGACCATCCACCGCGTGCGAGTGCATTCGTTCGATCCCGGGGGCGCGGATGCGACACCCGGCCGGTTCCTGGCAAAGATCCGGGAGCTACGTCGCGAAGCCTACGACGTCGTCATTGATTTCGAGCAGCATCTGGTGCTCGTCGCCGCATTTCTATCATTGACCGGGATCGCGAACCGCATCGGGCTGGCAGCCGACGGCAGTCCGCGGTCACGGTTCCAGACGATGACGGTGCCGCTGAGCGGCCGGGATTCGATGTGGGACGCGTACTGCGCGCTCGCGCGAACCATCGAACCGGCCCTGCAATGCGAATCCGCGCTCCCGCTGCCGGTCCCGGCGCCGGCCATCGAGTGGGTGAATCAGTGGTGGCAACAGCATCGCCTGGCGCAGCCCTGGCGCACCGTGGCGCTGCATGTCGGGTGCGGTTCGTCGGCGGTCGCGCGACGCTGGCCGATAGCGCGGTTCGCGCGACTTGCGGAATTGCTCCACGAGCGCGCCGGCGTCGACCGCTTCGTCCTCACCGGCACCCGCGCCGAGCTTCCGCTGGCGGCCGAATTCGCGCGCGGGTGCAGATTGACCGCCGTGGCAGCGATGGATTTGCCCTCAATCACGCACACCGCTGAATTGTTGCGCCGCTGCGCGCTGCTGGTCAGCAACGACACCGGTGTGATGCACCTCGCCGCGGCCATGGGCACGCCGACAGTGGGACTGTTCGGTCCCAACAGCCCCGAGCGCTATGCGCCGGTCGGTCCGTCAGCGCAAGCGGTGTATCGGACGACCCTGCGGTGCAGTCCATGCATCCACATCCATCGCGGGGTCGTCCCGGGGTGCAGCCACTCTCGCAGCGGGCAATGCCTGCACGACATCGAGCCCGACTACGTCGCCAGCCTGGCGACGCGGCTGCTTCGCGAGGACGAAGGACGACGCCTGGCATGAAACGGGCCTCAGACCGCGAGCGCCTCGGCCGCCTCACCTTCGGCGCACTGGTCGGCGCCTACGTTCTTGTGTGGCTGTGGTACTTCCCGGTGACCTACGCGATTGACGACGAAGCCAACATCCTGTCGCTGGCGCTGGCGCAGGGCACGCCATTTCTCGAGCTCGTGCATCTCAACGTCGATGCCGAACTCGAGTGGCGCGGTCATCGGATCTCGAAATTTTCTCCGTTCCACGCCGCGCTGCTCGTGCCGGCGGTCGCGACCCAATGGCGCTTGGCATTCGTCGTCGCGCCGTCGTTCTTCCTTGCCGGCGGATTCGTGTTTCGCGGCATGCTGCGTCGCGCCGGTCTGTCGGAAGCCTGGAGCGCCGTGTATTTTCTGCAACCCGGCATGCTGTACTACTCACGCACGCTGCTCGGCATGGTTCCGGCGTCGGTCTTGAGTCTGGTGGGGGTGTCGCTGCTGTTGCGAGACCGTCCGCGGCCGGTCGCCGCGGGCGCCGCCTTCGGAGCGGCGGTGTTGCTTCACCTGTGGCTCGCGCCCGTCGCCATTCTATTCGCTACGCTCTGGTGGATCGAGCGGGCAGGCGGCGACCTGCGCCCGCTGGGTCGCCTCGCGGCCGGCGCGCTGCCGTTCGTCGTCCTGATGGGACTCTACAACGTCATGGTGACCGGCCACGCCTTGCTGACGCCGTATTGGATCCTCAACCATCATCTGGCGTTTGACGGGCGCTACTGGCCCCAGTTTCTGGTCTTTTACCTGTGTGCGCTCGCGGTTGCCCCGCTGGCCGGATGGGCGGCGCTGTCGCCGCGCCATTCCCGAACGTGGGCGATCCCGCTGACCTGCGCGGCCGTCATCGTGCTCGCGGCGTTCTACTACTATCGCGACGGCATCGGCCACGGGATCGCCGGCTGGGTGCCTGGGATGAGGTTCCTGCTCCCTGTGTCGTTACTGGCAGCATTGCCCGCGGCGAGTTGCCTTTCAAGCCACGCTGCCTCGCTGCGCTGGACGACGCGGCCGGCCGCACATGTGGCAGTGGTGGCGACGTTCGTGCTGAGCGCCGTGGTGCTGTCGCGCACTCACCAGCAATACCTCGACGCGCAAGCCGGGCTGCAAGCCTCCATCCGTCGCTCGATTCCCGATGGCGCGGTCGTCGTCGCCAACGCCGAAGCATTCAAGGCCTTCGCGCCGGTCAACGGACGCTGGAAGGTGCATTTCGTTCGCGACGGCCTTCCGCCCACCGACGATCGGGCCGGCGTGTATCGCGTCTGGATGGGCCGGTCCGGTGAACGGCCTTCGCCGGCGTGGTTCAACCATCGAACGCCGCTGGTCACTCAGTCGCGGTCGTGGACGTGGGCGCGCACGCTCTGGGTAGCGCCAGGATCGTAACGTGTTCTTCGCACTGGCCGCGCTCGCACTCGTGATCGTCGCAGGCCTCTATGCCTCACGCCGCCTGCAGCGCGGATATATCGACTTGCTGTCGCCGCTACTCGTGCTGTATGCCATTCATGTGCTGACGCGAGCGACGCTGCTGCACCTGCAGCCGGATTGGCTCGACGTGCACGAGCGGGTCGCCGCCGCGCCGGCCACAGCGATCCTCGGCGCGCTGATGCTCACGACGCTGTCGTTGGCAATCCTGATCGTCGGTTATCTGCTCGCCGTGGCGATCATCCCGTGCGGCAGATCGTCGCCGCGGGAGATCACGCCGCTGTCGCTCGACGTGGCGGCGACGCTCGTCGGCGCCGGCATGATCTGCCACGGATTACTGCGCCTGAATGCAGAGGGAGAGATCGGGCTGCCCGATTGGGCGACGACGCCGATCGAGACGCTGGGGTGGGCGGTCCTGGCGGGTGTGTTTTCGATGGCCTTCACGTGCGGACGGCGCCCCGCCGGCGCGCGTGCCGGCGCGGCATGGCTGACGGCGGTCGTCGTCGCAGCCACGCTGGTCGTCGACGATCGGTTGTCGCTCTCCCGCGAGTCCACGCTGCAGCCGCTCCTCGCTGCGCTGATTGGGTACTGCATCGGCGCGGAACTGTCACCGCGCCGGATCGCGATGACCGTGGCGATCGTCGGATTGCCGTTGTTTCTGTGGATTGGCGCGATGAAGACCTACGCCGATCGCGGGCTCGGCGGCGGCATCGGGTACCTCGAGGCGCTGCCGCGCGCGCGAGAGTATTCGGGCCTGACGTGGCCGCAGTGGGCGGTTGCCGCCATCCAGAATCGGTTCCACGGGTTCGACTCGCTGGTCGTGACGCAGTCGCTGGTGCCGTCGGTGATTCCGTATCAATCGGACTCGTTGTGGGGGAACGTCCTCATCTCGGCGTTTGTCCCTCGAGCCGCCTATGCCGACAAGCAGATCGGGTGGGGCTTACGCTTCGCCACGGAATTCTGGGGAGTCTCGCCAGAGGCGCAAGGGCGAGTGGCGGTGGGCATCAGCCATCTCGGCAACTTTTATCTCCACGGCGGCGTCTGGAGCTGTCTCACCGGCATGGCGATCCTCGGCCTCTTCCTGGGGACACTCGCGACTCTGCTCCGATCGCTGCGGACGATCGCGGGACCAACGCTGTTCGTATTGACGGCCTTCAGCGTCTGCCAGGTTGACCGCGACCTCGAGGTGGTGCTTGGCGGCGTGCTCAAGCAACTGACCATCCTGGGCATTCTGTTTTCGCTGCTGCCGCTCCGGCGCGCCAGCATCGTGCAGGCGCCGTCGCGCATCAGCGCACGGCTCGCCATCCCGTCTGCTGCCGCGCCGTGATGCTTTCCGCACCATGTTTGAATATCTGATCGGGTTCGTGATTGCCGCCGGCGCGTCGATGGCGCTCACGGTCGGTGTCCGCGCTCTTTGCGGGCGGCGCGGCTGGCTCGACGTCCCCGACCACCGCAAGCGCCACGCAGTACCGACACCTCGTATCGGCGGGCTCGCGATCTACCTGGCAATGATCGTGACGCTTGCGACGTTGCTGGCCGCGGGGCAATGGCAGCCCAATCCGGAGGCCGCCACACTGCAGATTCTGTCGCTGGCCGGACTGATGCTCGCCGTCGGCATGTGGGACGACCTGTGGGGCCTGTCGCCCCGGACGAAGCTTGGAGCGCAGATCGCCATCGCCGCGCTGGCGTGGCTCCTCGGATTCCGAATCATCGACACCTGGAGTTACGACGGCGCCGGCTTTGAGTTCGGAGTGTTCTCTCTGCCCGTAACCGTCCTGTGGATCGTCGGGATCACCAACGCCTTCAACCTGATCGACGGACTCGACGGGCTCGCCACGGGCACGGCGATTTTCGCCACGTTGTCGCTCTTGTTTGCGTCGCTCGTGACCGGACAGCCCGACGCGGTGTTGCTGCTCGCTGTACTCGCCGGGGCCAGCGCCGGATTCCTGCGTTACAACTTCAATCCGGCGTCGATCTTTCTGGGCGATTCGGGAAGCTACCTGCTCGGGTTCACGCTTGCGGTGGTCTCGATTCATACTTCCCAGAAGAGCGCCGCCGCATTCGCAATCGCCATGCCCGTTTTCGCGTTGGCGTTGCCGATCGTCGACACGATGCTGGTGATCGTGCGGCGCGTGCTGAGCGGCCGGCCGATTTTCGCGGCCGACCGTCGTCATATCCATCACGCGCTAATCGAGCGCGGCCTGTCGCACCGTTCCGCGGTTCTGGTGTTGTATGCGATTGCCGCCCTGCTTGGCCTGGTGTCGCTGTTGTTCATGAACCCCACTGGCAAGCCGGTCGGCCTGGCGTTCGCCATGTTGGGCGTGTGCGCGCTGGTCGGCATCCAGCAGCTGCGTATTCCGGAACTGAGCGCGCTGACCGTCGCGATGTGGCGGCCGCTGCGTCATCAACGCGAGCTGGTGGCGGCAGCAGTCGCCATGCGCGAGGCCAGGGAGCGGCTCCACGCCGCGTCGAGCACGGCGGAGCTGTTCGACGCTGTCCGTTTCGTGCTCGAGCGTTCGACCTTCTCGAGAGCGATCGTGCGGCTTCGCGACACCGACGTCTGTCACGCGCTCGGGCCGCCGGTTCGCGTGTGGGCCACGGGTGGCGGCACGTGGGAATGGATTCGCAGCGACGCCGAGCCGGCGACGCCGCAATGGCGGATGGTGTTTCCGCTGCCCTCCGGCACGCTGACGCTGCATCATCGCCAGGCGGCCGAGTGCCCGGTATCGGCGGTCTGCTGGATCGGCGAGGGTATGGCGGGTGAGATCGACCGCACGTTCACGCAAGTGCTGCTTCGACGCTGGAACGGGGTTCGTCCTCTGGCGCAGACCAACAGCGATGACCGGACGCCGCGGCGGGCCGTGCCGCGCGATGCAGGATCCCGCGTTCGGTCGCGGAACGTCGTCGCGCATTTGCATTAAGCCCCACACTGATCACGGTCGCGACCGCCGCTCTCCTCGCCTGGGCCGTGCTGGCCTTCGGGGCGGTGTATCCATGGGCTTGGGCGCCACTGGTCGCCGCCGCAGTCGTTGTGGGCGCTGCGAGTATCTGGCGCGGAATTCGTGCCCAGACCCTGCCCGTCTCTCTGAGCGCAGCGCTTGCCTGCGTTCTCGTCTCAATCCTCGCTCAGCTCCTTCCGCTTCCGGCCCCCGTCCTCGACACCATCTCGCCCGCGGCCGGCCGTTTCCTGACCGAACTCGATCTCGGATACACGCTGGCAGCGGCCGTTGCGCGGCCCCCGCCGGCCCATGCGCTGTCGATCGATCCCGCCGCAACCTCCAGGGGTCTCCTCTTCTTTTCGTCGTTCACGCTGCTCTTCATCGGGCTCTCGGCAGTGCTGACGCCGCGTGACGCGCGCCGGCTGGCTGATGCAGTGTTCGTGCTGAGCGTGGGCATTGCGCTCATCGGTATCGCGCAAGAGCGCGGCAGCGATGGGCGCATTTATGGCTTCTGGCAGCCCCAAGGCGTCAGCGAGCCGTTCGGGCCCTTTGTCAACCGCAACCATTTTGGCGGCTGGATGCTGATGGCGATTCCGCTCGGCCTCGGGCGGCTCTGCGAGCGTTTGGCCGCGACGCGGCTGGTCGCCCTCCGCGGCTGGCGCCGGCGCCTGCTGTGGTGCGCCTCGCCGCCGGCCGCGCGCATCGTACTCTGCGCGTTCGGCCTGGCGGTGATGGCTCTGGCGCTGGTGATGACGATGTCGCGATCGGCGATGGCGTCGCTTGCCGCCGCCCTGGCACTGATCGCGATCTGCTTCGTGGCCGGCGAGCGGGGGTGGCGGCGCGCGGTGATCGTGGCATTCCTCCTTGCGCTGCCGGCCGGCGCCGTTGGGTGGGTGGGTCTGGACGCAATCAACGGCCGATTCACCTCAACGGCGCGCGTCGATCTGCGCGAGCGCGCCACCGCATGGCGGGATGCCATCGGCATCATCCGCGATTTCGCCGCCACCGGCACCGGCGTCAACAGCTATGGCACGGCGACGATTCTCTACGCCAACCCGTCATTGACACATCACTATTCCGCCGCCCACAGCGATTACCTGCAGCTGGCCGCGGAAGGCGGACTCCTGGTTGGCATTCCCGTATTGATTGTCTTCACGTTGTTCGTTCGTGCCGTGCGCGCGCGCCTTCGTCAGGACGCGGAACTGCCGTGGCTGCGCATCGGCGCGATCGCGGCGCTCGCCGCCATCGGTCTGCAGGAGCTCGTCGACTTCAGCTTGCAGATTCCCGCTAACGCCGCGCTCTTCGCCGTCGCTGCCGCGATCGCCGTCCATCGCTCGACGGCGCCCACCCGCGCGGTCACTCACCGCTAGCCGCCCAATACTCGTTGATTGAGATCGGCCTTTCCCGGGCGTGGGTCGGGAGCGCTACCGCTGCGTGCCCGGCGCCGGCGCCAGGGTCAGCACCAGCTCGGGCGGATGCTCGCCCTTGTCGCGGGCGTGGAACTGCTGCTCGGCATCGCCATTCTCCCTCGCGTCACGCACCATCCAGCCGTGATTGGATGCGCCGGCGACCATCAGCTGCACGTGCGGCGTGACGGTCCATTCCAGCCAGCCGAGGTCGGACGCCGTTGATGCGGCAGGCAGGTGATCGATGCGCGGCTGGCTCTTCCACGTGACGAGGTCCTCGGACCACGGCGACGTCACGCGCAGCACCTCCAGGGAGCGGCCGCTCTTGCCGGACGCGGCATACAGCCTGAGCACTGCCGACTCCACGACGCAGCCTGCCGGTATGCCGGGAAGCAACGGGAACAGCAACAGCGCGCGGAAGTTGTCGCGCGGCCGCTTGGATTGGACCTTCAGAATCGTATCGGTGCCCTTGTTGGTCGACGAGCTGTTCTGATCGAGCCACGCATCAGCGGACGCCGATAGCGTCATCGGCGCCGCGCAGGCGTCGAGCGGCGCCGGCGCGGGAGGCGGCGGCGCCGCGGGGCCTCCGGACGACCGCGTGCTCGAGGCGACAAACGACACCTCGAGGGTGGGCGGCGTCTGGCCATCCTCCCGGCTGCGGAACTCCTGTTCGCTGCCCGGGCCGTTCTCGGTGGCGTCGCGGACCAGGAAGCCGTTCAGGATCGCTGCGTCGTACATCGCCTGCACCTGTGAGGTGACCGTCCACTCCACGTTGCCGGATGCCGCGGCCGCGGCCGCCGCCGCCTCCGTGCCGGCGGTCGCGGGCTGGTTGCTCCAGGTCACGACGGATTCGGTCCACGACCCCGTTATCCGCACGGCGTTCAGCGTGCGGCCGGTCGTGGCTGACGCCGCAAACAAGCTCAGCGTGGCGGACTGCACGAGGCATCCCGGCGTCATCGCCGGCATCGCGAACCGGACCAGCGCGCGCATGTTGCCGTTCCCGCTCTGCGATTTCACTTTCAGCGGCGAGTCAGTGCCCTTGTTGCTCGTCGGGCTGCTCTGCTCGAGCCAGCTGTCGCCGGTGGCGATCAAGGTGACGGGCGAGCCGCAGTCCGGCGCCACGATCGTCCAGTTGTGCGTCGCGGGCGTCAGGTCGATGTTGCCGGCGCCGTCGGTGGCACGCACCTCGAACGTATGCGCGCCGTCGGCGAGGGTGGTGTAGGTCCGCGGCGAGGTGCACGCGCTGTACGATCCGCTATCGAGTTTGCATTCGAACGTCGACCCGGCCTCGTCGGCAGTGAACTCGAACGTCGCGCTCGTCGAGATGGTCGTCGCCGGCGGCGAGGACGAGATCGTTGTCTGCGGCGGGATGATGTCCGGCGGCAGCACCGTCCACGCGTGAGTTGCAGGCGTGAGGTCGGTGTTGCCCGACAGGTCGGTCGCCTTCACGGCAAAGGTATGCGCGGTGGCGCTGAGCCCCGTGTACGTCCTGGGGGACGTGCAGGCGGCATAGGGGGCGGTGTCGAGCGAACATTGGAACGTCGAGCCGCCTTCGCTCGCCGAGAACGTGAACGTCGCCGACGTCGACGTGGAGGTGGACGGCGAGGAGTCGATGGTTGTGTCCGGCGGAGTGATGTCCGGCGGAACGATCGTCCAGGCGTGGGTGGCCGGCGTCAGGTCGATGCTGCCGGCGGCGCCGATGGCGCGCACGCTGAAGCTGTGCGCGCTCACGCTCAGCCCCGTGTAGGTGACGCCCGACACGCACCCGCTGAACGCGGCCGCATCGAGCGAACATTCGAACGTCGAGCCGGCCTCACTGGCGGCGAACGTGAAGGTGGCGCTCGTGTCGAGGGTCGTGGCGGCGGGCGCCGACTCGATCGTGGTCTCGGGCGGAAGCGGCTGGACGACGACCGCCGCGGCGTCGAACAGGCTCTCGAACGGCGCCGCGGCGCCGACGCTGCGTGCCCGCACCTGCATCACATACGTGCCGGGGTCGCTGCTCGTGGTCACCCACGTGAAGACATTCGACGCCGAGTAATCCTGCTCGAGCGACCACGTCTTCGATTCCAGGTGATGCCGCCAGAACTGGAATTGGAGCGGGGCCACGCCGCCTGCCGCCAGCGCCGTCCACGTCGCCATGGCTCCGACCGTGAGCGGAGAACTCGACGTGGTCACGCCGGTAATTGCTGGAATGGCGCCGTTTGACACGACGAACCACGAGCTGTCTAGCCAGTGGTCGTACGTCGCGGCGCCGGCCTTGCGTACTCGGACCTGGAACTTGTAGGTCCCGATGTCGGTGACTTCGGGCGTCCACGCGTACTGAGCGCTCGAACCGAACTCCTGTACGATGGCCGATTCGCCGGTCGACGCGTCGAGGCGCCTGAACTGATACTCCGGTGAGGCGGCGCCGCTCGAGACGGCCGTCCAGATCACCGTGTTGCCGGGCTGAACGGATGCGCCCGTGCTGGGAGTCAGCGACGTGAGCTGTGCGGCGGCACCGTCGCTGATGGCGTACCAGCCGGTCTGGAAGACGCTCTCGAATGGCAGAGCCGATCCCGCACGCCTGGCGCGCGCCTGGATGAGATACGTGCCGGCGTCGGTCGCCGCGGTGGACCAGGAGTATGACGCGCTGGCGTCATACTCCCGCACCATCGCCCACAGCCCGGTCTGCTCATGGTAGCGATAGAACTGATACTCGTTGTCACCGCCGCCGGTCGCCTGCGCCGTCCACGTCGCCATCGCCGGCGCGGCGACTGTTGAGCCCGGCCCGGTCACGCCGGTGAGGCGCGGCGGACTGCCGCTGGCAACCGTGAACCACGACGGGCTCGTCCATGAACTGTCGACGCTTGTGGATCCGGTGCTGCGGACGCGAATGTGAAACAGGTGCACGCCGGCCGTCGCCGTCCAGGTGTGCGTGTTGCTGATGCTGAAGTCCCGCAACACCACCCAGCTCTCGACCGTGGCGTCGTAGTGCCAGAACTGGTATTCGAGCGGGGCGGCTCCACCCGTCGCGCGCGCCGTCAACGTCACCGCCGTGCCGGGGGACACCGGAGCGCTCGGTCTGGGAATCATCGACGTGATCACGGCGGGAGACGGGCCGTTGCTGAGGTTGAATCGTCCGGTTTGATAGAGGCTCTCGTACGCCGCAATCGATCCCGTGCTGCGCACGCGCGCCTGGACGACGTAGGTGCCGGCATCGGACGCGGTGGTGGCCCACGTGTAGGTCGCGGCGGTGGAGAAATTCTGCGCCAGCGACCAGGTCTGCGACTCTTCGTGGTGGCGCCAGAATTGGTACTCGAGCGGCGCCACGCCGCTGCTCGCATGCGCGCGCCAGGTGACGGACGTGCCGGCGGCGGCCGGCGATGACGGTGTCGTGCTGACGCCGGTCAAGACGGCCGGCGCATTCGCGGTCACCACGACGAGAATGCTGCCGTAAGCGTCCTCCAGGGGCGAGGTCGAGCCCTCGCTGCGCGCGCGCACCTCGAACACGTAGCCGCCCACCTCGGGCAGACCCGGCGTCCACGTCAACGTGGCGCCCGGAACGCTGTAAGGCTTGACCACGGTCCAGTCGCCGGCGCCCGCGTTCACACGCCTGAACTCGTATTCGATCACGCCGGCCCCGCCGGTCGCCGTGGCCGTCATGACCATGGTCGTGCCGTGTTGAATGACGGAGCGCGGAGTGATCGAGACCTTCGTCAAGCGCACCGGCGGCACCGGCGCGGTCACGATGAAATGGCCGGTCTGGAACGAGCTGTCGAACGGCGACGCCGAACCGGCGCTTCGTGCATACACGAGGAAGACATACGTGCCTTCCTGAACTTCCGCCGCCGGCCAGGTGTAGGTGGCGCTCGCGCCGAAGTCGCGCACGAGCGACCACAGGAGCGTGCCGACGTTGTAGCGCCAGAACTGAAACTGCGGCGATGTCCCGCCCGTCGACCCGGCAACCACCGTCACCGTGGTCCCCGCCTGCACGGGACTGACCGGGCTGAGCACGACACTCGTGAGGACGAGGGGCGGCGGCGTCACGTAGGTGAACGCCTGCGCGAGCGTCGCCGTCTGTTGGTCCACAAAGGTCACCGTGACGTCTGCCGCGCCGGCCGCGCCGGCCGGTGTCACGGCAGTCATGCTCGTGCTGCTTACCAGCGTGACGCTGGTAGCCGCCGTGCCGCCGACGGTGACCGTCGCCGGCGTGGTAAACCCGACGCCTGAAATCGCGACCAGCGTTCCGCCCAGGATCGATCCCGTCGCCGGCGCCACACCCGAGATGGCCGCGCGCGGTGTCAGCGCGAAGTTGATGCCGGTGGTTTCCTCGCCTTCGGTGACCGCGACGAGCTGACCCGTGGTCGCCGCGCACGCCGCCACGCAGGTGACGCCGTTGTAGGCCTGATGGAGGTAGGCGGCGGGCGCCTCAACGTGCACGCGGTAGTTGCCCGACACGAGCCCGTCGACCGTGTAATCACCGGCGCTGTCGGTCGAAGCGCTGCGAGCCAGCGCGCCCAGGTTGTCGTAGACCAGAACCGTGACGCCGGGCTGCGGCGCGCCCCCAGCCGTGACGCGGCCACGGACGTATCCGCGATAGGTCCCGAAGATGCGCAGCGTCCACTGGTTGAGCGTCCCGACCATCCCGATACGGCGGTCGGCGACGGTGAGGCGCCACGTGCCGTTGGCCGGCTCGCCCCAGTGGCGCACCGAGCGGAAGCGCCACGAGGAGAAGTTCGCCTGCGTGTCTGAAGGACGAAGCGTCGCGAGCGTGCTGGTCACGGCCGAGGGCGACTCGAGCGTCACCTGCAAATCGCCGCGGCGCGGATGCGTGGCGCTGAACTGGATCTCCACGTGCTCGACGACGAAGCCGGCGTAGTCGTTGCCGATGACGATCGTCCGCGTCGAGCCCAGCGTGTTGTTGTCGGGAATCGCGATGCCGGCGATGTCGGTCGCCGCCGGTACCGCGCTTTCGGGCGGCACACTGGTCCACGTGGCGGCCCTCGCCACGGCCGCTTCGGCGTCAATGAGACCAAAGCCGTAACGTTCGCTGTGCGGGAGCGAGCCGGGGGTCCAGTTCGCGGAGCCGTCGACGATCGCGGTGCGCGAGCTGGTTTCGCGCAGGATGTACTTCACGTCGCGCCACGAGAGCGTGGGACGCCGTTCCAGCATCAACGCCACCGTGCCGCTCACCAGCGGCGCCGCCGCGGAGGTGCCGCCGAATGTGCTGGTGTAATCGCCGGCGTCGGAGCCGAAGCCGCCCACCAAATCGGTGGTGGTGATCTTACGCCTCGCCGGGTCGGTGTCGCTTGAGGGCGCGGTCACCAGAAGGGCCGAGCACGATTCGCTGTACGCGGCCTGCGTGGCCTGGTCGTTGACCGAGCCGACCGAGAGCACGAAGCGGCTGTTGGCGTAGCCGTCGAAGTTGCAGTTGTCCGCCTCGGCCACGCCGTTGCGGCCGTTGCCAACCGCCCAGACGAAAATGCGTCCAAGGCCTCCGCGTCCCGTGCGAACCGCCTGCTCGATGGCCGCGGCCGCCAGCGATCCGGGCCCTTCGAGCGTGGCGCCATCGTCGGTCGGGCCCCACGAGTTGTTGACAATGTGGATGGCGTCGGGCTGGTGGCCGAACGCGGCGGCTTCGGTCAGGTCCGAGAAGGCCGCGGCGAGCAGCCGCATGCCGGCCAGCGTGGCACGCGGCGCCGCGCCGCTGACGCCGATGGCGTTGCCCGTACGCGCGGCGGCCACGCCGGCCACCGCCGTGCCGTGCGCGCTGCCGCTCAAAGGCGACGGGTCGGGATCGCTGAAGTTGAAGTCCCACGACAGCGCGCTCGAGTAGTTTGCCTGCAAGTCGGGGTGCGTGTGCTGAAGCCCGTCATCGACGACGCCAACGGCCACCCCGGTGCCCATGTAATTCGGCCAGACGGTGCGGACATTCGAGCCCGCAAGCTCAATCGTGCGCGACTTCAGGTGCCACTGGTTCTCGAGGAGCGGGTCGGGGCCCCGATCCACCGTGAATGCACGCGTGGCCGGTGACACGTCAACATTGCCCGCCGCATCGTGCGCGCGCACGAAGAACGTGTACGACCCGTTCTCGAGGGAATTGTAAAGCGCGACGCCGCTGTCGGGTGTGCTCGTGCACGCCACGGGTGTTCGGTAGGACGTTTCAATGGGGGCGAGCCGGTAGGAACACGCCAGGCCGGTCGTGGGCGTGCCGCTGTTGTCGACGTCGGTGGCGTGGAATGTGAACGCCGCCGATCCCACGGTGATCGTTCCGCCTGCGGGCGGCCCGCTGTCGATGAACGAGTCAGGCGGTGTCGTATCCTGCGCCGCCGCCATCCCGGGCAGCACTACGACTAAAAGGACAGGCAGAAAGCGAGCGACGCGAGACAGCATCCCGGTGGGCTAAACGCCATGACGCTGGAAAGCGAACCGAACGCGTGCGCGTAAAGCGTCCGCGCGGTGCGGTCTGTTCGTTTTTCCCCGCGGTGGCGTTTTAGACCGTGTATTCAGCGTATTCAGCGCCTGCTCGGTGTATTCAGCGTCCGCTCGGTGTATTCAGAGTCCGCTCGATGTATTCAGCGGCCGCTAGCTGTGCCATATTATTACGCAGTACGCAACTGGCCGGAGGGTGAGATGAGCATGTTCGTGCTTCGTGGGTTCGCGGTGGTCATCCTGTTTGCCGTCACGCCTGCCATCGGTTTCGTGCAGGCCGGCGTGGAACTCACGGTTCCCAGTCCGGAGCCGCGCACGTTCGTGGTGGCGCTCGACGAACTGGAACTGGATTGGACCGGCGCGCACAACCGCGACGCGAATTCGCCTGACGTCACCGTCTTGAGTATCAGTAACGTCACGACCCTCGCGCGCCTGGCCCAGTTGCTTGCGGACCAGGAGTCGGCGAACCCGGGCACCCGAGGTCGCGTCGTTCTGTACGAGCCCGGCAAGCCACGGACAGTTGCGAACCGCAGGCTGCTCACCTCGGATGTGGCGATCCTCGTCAGCGAGGGGATGACGGCCGCGGAGCTCACCGGCACCGCAGATTTAACGCAGATCCGTGCAGTGCCCGGCGTGGCGAATGCGTTCGTCGGGCGGGCGGCCAGTCCCTTGGCGGCCATCGATGTCGCGCGGGCATTTGCCAGTGTTCCTGGCGTAAAAAGCGCGTATCCGCTGATCAATCGCACGCCGGTGAGCCGGTAGGTTCAGGGGCCGAGTGCGGCCAGAATTTCTTTAATGTTTGATTGCATTTGAACTGAAGTTAGCTCACATTATGAAACTCCCTGGGAATCGTGTGACGTTGATGCAGGCAGAACACCGCCTTGAGCGGAGCATATGGTGCAATCCCCCCGAGACCCCGCGCCGCCCGCGGCCCAGGAACTTCGTCCGCCCGTTGATGCGTCGCCGCTATTGATTGAGCGAGCGCGGGCGGGTGACAAGGCCGCGTTGGAGGCCCTGTATGCCCGGCATTTGCCAGCCCTTTTGCGGTGGGCGAGTGGACGTCTGCCTCGATGGAGCCGCGACCTGATGGAGACGGTCGACCTCGTGCAGGAGACGCTGCTCCATTCGATCAAGCACATCGAACGCTTTGAGTATCTCGGCGAAGGTGCGCTGCTGGCGTACCTGCGCCAGGGCGTCATCAACCGGATCAAGGATCAGAAGAGAAATGCCACGCGCCGGCCGCCGATCGGCATGCTCGACACGGGAATTCAGGATGGCGCCCCCTCGCCTCTGGAAGACACGATTGGCCGTGAGGCCCTCGAACGCTATGAAGCGGCTCTGCAGAACCGGCTGAACGACGAGGAGCGCCAAGCGGTGATCGCACGCCTCGAGTTGGGCCACAGCTACGCCGAGATCGCCACCCTGCTGAAAAAACCGTCCCGTGATGCGGCACGCATGCTGGTCGCGCGGGCTCTGGTCAAGCTTGCGGAGGAGATGGAACGTGTCCGATAGACCCGAGGCGGATCCGGATTCATTGGTCGATCTCGCCGCGGCAGTTGCGGACGGCGATCCCATCAATTGGAGCGCCGCCGAATCGTCGCACTCAAAAAGCGAGGCGGTCCGCCAGTTGAGAACGCTCGACGCGGTCGGCGACTTCCATCGGCGGATGGCCAAGCTGGTGGATCAAACGCTGGTGGAGCAGAACAAGCCGGCCGAGCTCGCGCGGCAGGGCGAACCGTGGCACTGGGGACGACTCGAAATCCTCGAACGCGTCGGCGAAGGTTCCAACGGCGAGGTATTTCGCGCCTGGGATCCGCACCTGTCGCGCCAAGTCGCGTTGAAGCTGTTGCGCGATCGATGTTCGGAGGCGGCCGTCGGATCCGCAGTGATCCGCGAGGCCTCGATGATGGCGCGGCTCAACCATCCAAACGTCGCCACGATCTATGGCGCCGATCTAATCGCGGGCCGCGTCGGGATTTGGATGGAGTTCATCCAGGGGCGCACCCTCGAGCAGATTGTGTCCACGGCGGGCCCTTTCAGCACACGCGAGACGGCGCTGCTGGGCGTCGAGTTGGGCCACGCCGTGAGCGCGGTGCATCGCGCCGGGCTCGTGCATCGCGATTTGAAGGCGCAGAACGTGATGCGCGAGCGGGGCGGGCGGCTGGTCCTGATGGACTTCGGGACAGGGCTCGACCTCACCGACGACAACGCCGTCCTGGGCATGACCTTCCCCGGAACGCCGCTGTATGCGGCTCCGGAACTGCTCGAGGGGCAGGACGCGACGCCGCGAAGCGACATCTACAGTTTGGGTGTGCTGTTGTTCCACCTGTTGACCGGCGGATACCCGGTCATGGGGCGGACGCTCGGCGAAGTGCGGCGTATTCATTGGGACCGGCGCGCCAAGCAGGTCAAGGATCTGCTGCCCGACGTGCCGGTCAGCCTGCGACTCGCGATTGATCGCGCGACGCACCACAATCCGGGCGAGCGATACGAACACGTATCCGAGATGGCGGCCGATCTGGCTGCCGCGCTGGTCGATCACACACCGCGTGCGCCGCTGGCGAAAGCCTGCGCGCTGCAGGGCGCCTGCGCGCTGCCACAAGCACGGCGGCGGTGGTCCAAGATTGCGGCGGCTGTTGCCGTTTCGCTCGCCGCACTGACCGGCCTTGGCGTTGCCGCGCTCGGCCGATTCGCCGGCGGCGCGGCCCCCCCGATGGTGACCAAGCTGGTCGTGCCGCTGCTGCCCGCTGCGCACCTGAAAGAGGATCCGGCGTTCGATCGACCGCTCTCGACCGCGTTCACCGTCTCGCCCAATGGCAACCGCCTGGCGTTCGTCGGCCAGACCGGTACGGCCCGGCAGATCTACATTCGCCGGCTGACGGAATCGACGGCCGAACCGCTCGACGAGACCGACGGCGCGTCGAGCCCGGCGTTTTCGCCCGACGGCAACTCGCTGGCCTTTGTCACCGGGAACCTGATTCGCATAGTTCCGTCAACCGGCGGCGAGGCCACGACGGTGACCGAAGTCGTTCGGCGAGTGCGCCCACCCGGCGCCAGCACGGTCGTGCCGCGGTTCGCGGAGTCGGATGTCTACGGCATTGCGTGGCGCGGAACATCGGAGATTGTGTTCGGGCGATTTGCGGGCGGGCTGTGGAGCGTCAACGCGTCTGGTGGCGCGCCAACACAGTTGACGCGACTGGACGACGCCGAGGCGGAGTTCGCGCACCGGCTGCCGCATGTGCTGCCGGACAACGAGACCGTGTTGTTCACCGCCGTCTCGGGCGTCGCCGCGGCGTCGACGACGCTGATCGCGAAGCGGCTCAATACGGGCGAGCGGCGCGTGATCCTGAAGGATGCCTCGGACGGCCGCTACGTCGGCACGGGTCACCTCGTGTTCATGAGGCAGGGCCAGTTGATGGCGATGGCCTTTGACCCGTCGACGCTGACCGCGCTGGGTCCGCCGTTGAAGCTGCTCGACGGCGTCATGCAATCGCTGTTCAGCTACCGCAATCAGCTCAACGTCGGCGCGGCACAGTTCGCGTTTTCGACAGACGGGCGCACCTTCTTCTACGTTCCCGGTCCGGTGTTCCCGGATGAATCACGTACGTTGCTGTGGGTCGATGCCGACGGCCGCAGCTCACCCACCGGCGTCGACGACGGCGCGTACATGCGCCCCGACGTGTCGCCGGACGGGCTGTCGGCGCTGTTCACGTGCTGGACCGGTGGCCGTCCGTTCGTCTGCGCGTTCGACTTCGCGCGCCAGGTGCGCCGCCGCATTACCGAAGGGCTGTGGCCATTGTGGTCAACCGACGGCGCGCGAATCGTCTTTGGCCGGCTGTCGCCGAGCGGCGTCTACAACTTGTTCTGGATGCCGACCGACGGGAGCGCCGCGCCGCATGTGCTGCTGGAAGGACCTCGCGATCAATGGGCCGGCTCGTGGTCGCCCGACGCGTCGGAGCTCGCCTACGTCGAGACCAGCCCGACTACCGACAACGACATCTGGGTGCTGTCCATCAAGGATCGCAAGCCGCGTGTGTTCCTGCGCACGGACGCGCGCGAAGATCATCCGGAGTTCTCTCCGGATGGACGGTGGATGGCGTACAGCTCGAACGAGTCTGGCCGCGACGAGGTCTACATCACCGAGTATCCGACAGCGCAGACCGTGTACCAGGTTTCAACCGACGGCGGGACCGGACCGGTGTGGTCGCGCGATGGCGGGCGGCTCTACTACGCGCGATCGGACGAGCCCGACGGGCTGACGATCATGGTGGTGAAGTTCGCCAGCGACACGCGCGTGGTGCTGTCGCGGCCCAGTCGCGTCGTGTCTGGCGACTACCTCGCGCTCGCCTCAGTGCGCAGCTACGACATCAGCGCCGACGGCCGCCGGTTCTTGCTGGTGCGCGATCCGCGCGATCGATCGCCGGTGACGCACATCGACGTCGTCCTCAACTGGGATCAGGAATTGCGCGCGCTCACCGGCAGCCGCCGGTAGCCGCGCGCATCGATCCCCGACGCAACTACTTCAGCCCGCTTTCGAATTGGCGCACCGTGCGCCCCCGGCGCGCAGCTGAAAGCTGAACGACCCCTCACCTTCCACCGTAAATCTGCCGGACAGGCTCGCGTGATCGAAGCCGCTGATCGCGAGCACGTCCTGCGCCGATCACGTAGCTGGCGCCCGCCTGCGCCGCGGCGCCGGAAACGGCGAGACCGGCTAACGCGAGCGCACAGCCGCGGATCCCGGCAGTCATCCGTCGTCCGTGACGGCGCAAGGGCGTGCTCCGCACTCGTTTAAAACGCCAGCGCGCTGTGAAACGAACGGCGGAAATTCCCGCGTTCGCACAGACCGGGTACGGCGTTTTAACGGGCGTTGGAGAGGCATCAATCGAATAGCTGAGGAGTCCCCATGACCCGTTCCCCGTCCGCTCTTCGCCGTCTCACCGCGTGTGCGAGCGTCGCCGCATTGCTCGCCACGGCCAGCATCGGCGCGCGATCGGAAACAATCGCCTGCGCCGAGACCACCCTGGTGATCACGGCTGACGCCGACGCGTGGATCTACGAGAACGTCCCGTCCGCGAACTTCGCTACCGATGGAATCCTCAACGTCGACGGCGGCTCACCGGTCGACCCCGACCTGCCCGCGCCGACGGGACGTACCCGATCGGTCGTCCGATTCCCGGTGCCCTCCGGCACGCCGGAGGGTTGCGTGGTGCAATCGGCACGGCTGCGCCTGTACTCGCCCGAGGATCAGGCCGGCATCCGCGTGGAGGCAGTGGCGGCGGCGAGCGCGTGGGCGGAAAGCGGCATCACGTGGGACAACCAGCCCGCCACGGTCGGCGAGGCCGCCGTCACGTGGTCGCGTGGCGGCTATATGCAGTGGAACGTCGCCAGTCAGGTGGCGGCGATGCTCGCCGGCGCCAACCACGGCTTCGTGTTGCGCGATGCGGCCGAGCTCTCCGACATGAGTGGCGGCCATGGCTTCCACAGCCGTGAGAAAGGGAACGATCCGCCTCAGCTCGTGATCCGGTTTGCCGCGCCCGCGGAGGAGACCGGCACGCCGGCGCCGCCGGCCGCCGCCGCGGTGAGCTGCGGCGACGTGATCACCGAGAGCACGCTGCTCACCGCCGACCTGCTGGACTGTCCGGGCGACGGATTGATCATCGGCGCGTCACGCATCATCGTCGATCTCAACGACCACCTGGTTGACGGCGTCGGCCTGGGCACCGGTATCTTCAACGACGGTTACACGCTCGTGACCGTGAGAAACGGGACGATTCGCGAGTTCGATTACGGCGTCGAGCTGATCGGGCGCGCCGGCGCCAATGTCGTGACACGCGTGAGGCTGGAAGGGAACGAGATTGCCGGCGTCCAGCTGTTCGACGCGGCGCCTGGAAACGAGATCATCGGCAACGCGCTGAGCAACAACGGCGCCGGCGTGGCGATGGTGAGCGGCACCACACGCGCGAAGGTCGTCGGCAACACCATGGACCTCCATCGTGGCGCGGGCATGCTGCTGCGGCATTCGCGGGAGAACTGGATTGAGGCCAACACCATCAGCGGCGGCGGCGATCTCGGCGTCGGCCTCGAGCATGCCGAGCGCAACACGCTGCTGAACAACGTCGTGTCGTCGAACAGCGACGGTGGCATCGAGCTCCGCGATGGCTCGAACGACAACCTGCTCGAGCGCAACCGGCTCATCGCCAGCGGCGACACCGGCATCCTGGTGGAGGCTTCCGATCGCAACTGGCTGATTGCCAACAGCACGCGGTCGATGTCCGACAGCGGCATCACGCTCAACAGCGCCAACGACGGGGTGGTGCGCGACAACGATCTGCAATTGAGCCCCGGCGGACTGCAGATGGACGGGTCGAGCCGCAATCTCGTGTCCGGCAACAATGCCAGCCGCTCGACCGGCATCGGCATCGAGCTTGGCGGCGGGTCGCTCGGCAACATCGTGTCGTTCAATGTCGCATCCCGAAACGGCGCCATGGGCTTCTATGTCGCCGACGACGCCCCGGAACAGGGGAACCTGCTGCATGGCAACCTTGCCGCCGGGAACGGATCCGACGGCATCACGGCCGCCAAAGGCGGCCACACGCTCTCCAACAACGTCGTCTTTGACAACAGCGGCTGGGGCATCAGCGGCGCGCCCGGCATCATCGACGGCGGCGGCAACACGGCCAGCGGCAACAAGGAACCGGCCCAGTGCCTCGGCATCGTCTGCGCGGCTGCGACGGTCGCGGATACGACGCCGCCGGAGACCACCATCATCTCGGCGCCGCTGGCCACCACCAGCGAGACCTCCGCCACATTCACGTTCGGCACTTCCGAAGCGGAGGCGACGTTCCAGTGCTCGCTCGACGGCGCCGCGTTCAGCGCGTGCGCAGCGCCGCAGGTTTACGGCGGGTTGAGCCTCGGGGTCCACACCTTCGCGGTGACGTCGATGGACGCCGCCGGCAACCTCGACCCGACGGCGGCGCGCTACGGCTGGACGATCGTGCCGCCGCCAGACCTCACGCCGCCGGATACCACGATCCTCTCCGGCCCGGCAGCAACGACGACGGCCACCACGGCGTCGATCAGTTTCGCGGCCTCTGACGCTGGGGCGACATTCCGGTGCTCGCTCGACGGCGCGGCGTTCACCGCGTGCGCGTCGCCGGTGCAACTGGCGCAGCTCGGCACGGGCAGTCATAGCTTCGCGGTCCGCGCCACCGACGCCGCGGGCAACACCGATCCGACGCCGGCGACGCAGGTGTGGGCGGTGGTTGCGCCGGCGCTGGGACCGGTCGATTGCGGCGGGCCGATCACGCTCAGCGCGATGGCCGACGCGTGGGTCGACCAGAACAGCTCGAGCTCGAACAAGGGCACGGATTCGATCCTGAAGGTGGTGTCGAAGCGTGATGGCAACAACGCCCGGGCGCTGGTGCGGTTCGACATGCCGGCCGTCCCGGCCGGCTGCGGTGTCGCCTCCGCCACGCTGCGGCTGTATGCGGCATCGGCACAGGCCGGACGGACGCTGCACGCGCTGGGCGCCGGGTCGTCGTGGAGTGAAACCAGGGTGACGTGGGAGGACCGGCCATCCACCGCGGGCACGGCGGCGACGGCCGCCGCCGGCACCGGCTATGTCGAATGGAATGTCACCCGGCTGCTCGTCGAGATGATCGGCGCCGCAACAAATCACGGCTTCGTCATTCGCGACGCCGAGGAGAACGCCGACGCCGAGCAGCAGTTCCACGCGCGGGAGAAGGACTCGCAGCCGCCGCAACTCATCGTGCACCTTGGACCGGCAGGCAGCTAGCCGCCGGTCGCGCCGGCTTCGCGGCGGCCACCCTTTCCGTGGCCGCCCGAAGCCGGCCGCATCGCCGCGCCGTACGGTCATGACGCCCTGAAGCTGTTGCTGATCACCGGCGCCAAATGACGACGGCGCGCGCGTCGTCGCCGCGCTCACGCGAGGTGGGTCGCGGTGACGCACATCAACCTCGTCCGCATCGTTCGCTTTCATCGCCGCCGGCGTTTACACGCGATGCGGGCGTCTGCCCGCACCGCGCTGCCGCCGCAGCGCGATTCCGTCAACCACACCACACGACGACACGTGACACCGCGATCGCGTTGATCACCCGACGCAGCCGCGCCGCGTCGTCGATCGCGCGATCGTTCGCTTTCAACGGGTTCGGCGTTTCACGGGACGCAGGCGTCTGCTCGCATCGCGCATCGCTCGCCGCGCGACCTCCACTCCACACAACGCAAGCAAAAAACGCGCGTCGATCGTTCGCTTTCTGACGTCGCAGCGTTTCCGAGACATGGACAAAGAATTCGGTTCAGCCTAACGCCGGGACGCGCTGTCGCCAAGCACCGCGTCCCGCCAGATCGAACATCACGAGGCGCACGATGAGGAAGCTCCCCCTCCACGGCCGTGTCAGATCAGTCCTGTCTCGTCTCTTCCCGCGACACGCAGCGTTTGCGTTGGCGGGCGGCGTCGCCATCGCGGCGCTGCTCACCGTCATGGGAGAGGTACGGCTGTTCTCGGCCTCGACCTTCGTGGTCAACGATCCGATCGATCGTGTCGACGCCTTTCCGGGCGACGGCGTGTGCCGGACCAATGCCGGCACGTGCTCGCTGCGCGCGGCGATCCAGGAGGCGAACACGACGATCGAGGCCGACGTCATCCAGATGCCGCCCGGCGTGTTCGCGCTGATGCGCGTGCCGACGAACGAGAACGACATCACGGTCGGTGATCTCGACATCACCGCGCCGCTGACGATCACCGGCGCGCCCGGGCGGGCGACGATCATCGACGGCGGGACGGCGCCGTTCGGCGCCGTCGAGCAGACGGCGGTCGATCGGCTGTTCGAGATCCACGGGACGGCCGGCGCCGTGACGTTCTCGAGCCTGACCCTGCGAAACGGGTGGGCCCCCGGTGACGGCGGCGCGATTGCCAGCGTCTCCCGCGGCGCCGTGCGGTTGATCGACGTGGCCGTCCTGAATAACGTCGCCACCGGCAATGGCGGCGGCCTGTACGCGGACGGCAACGAGGGCGGCAGCCTCATCATCGAGCGCTCGGCGATCCAGGACAACTCGAGCGGGGCCATGGGCGGCGGCGTCTACGTCACCCGCGGCCAGTTGACGGTGAGCGGCACGGCGGACGCCGGCGTCACGATCTCGGGCAACCATGCGGCCGGCGGCGGTGGCGGCGTCTACAACGCCGGCGAGCGAAACCTGGCGGGGCAGCAGAGCCGCGCGACGATCACCTACGCCACGATCACCGGCAACCAATCGGGCGCCGCCGGTGGCGGTGTCGCCAACGAGATGGAGGGCGTGCTCACGCTGACCGACGCCTTGGTGACGCATAACATCGCCGTGGCCGGCGGCGGCGGTGTCAAGGTCGGGACCAAGGCGACCGCCTCGATCGTCCGCGGCACGTTCACCGACAACCTGGCCGGCGGCGAGGGCGGCGCCTTCGCCTCCGAGAGCGATCGGCCGGTGGTGATCGACCAGATGATGTGTACGGGAAATGGCGCCGGCGGTGTTCGGCCCGGAACGGAATTCGTACCCGGACCAGACGGCACGCCCATCCCCCGCGATACGCCAATCCTGCCGGACGGCGAGCTGCTCGAGCCGGCGGACGAGGGCGGCGGCTGCCTGGTGTTCGACGGTCCAGGAACCGTGACGATAACCGATTCGACCATCGCCGGGAACAACGGCTACGGCGATGGCGGCGGCATCTCGATCCATTCCTTTGGCATCGTTCGGATCGCCGACACCGTCGTGCGCGACAACACGACGCAGCGTGGGGGCGGCGGCGTGTGGAACAGCGGCATGCGCGTGGATCTCGAGCGGGTCACGATCCGCAACAACACCGCCACGCTCGACGGCGGCGGCATCGAGAACGGCAGCAGCGGCGAGTTCGCCATCATCGACTCGAACATCCTTTCCAACACCGCCACCAACGCCGGCGGCCTCAACATCGTCGCCGACAGCACCATGCGCATCTCCGGCACGACGTTCTGGGACAACCGCGCGATCTGCCTGCCGGAACACGAGCTCAAGGAATGCGGACGGGGCGCCGGCATCTATCACGGCAGCGACGGTGCGTTCGAGGTTCAGAACACGACGCTGTCCGGAAACCTCGCCGCCCAGGCGGGCGGTGGCGTGTACGTCGACGCCGACGCCGGCCTCCACCTGGTCCATGTCACCATCACCCGCAATGCCGCCCCAAGCGGCGCCGGCATGGGCATTCCGACCGAAGAACTGGGCATCACGCTGGCGACCGCGCTGGCGCCTCACAAGGGCGTGCGGTTCCAGAACTCGCTGGTCGCCGGCAACGTGGGCAGCGACGACTGCGTCGTGCCGTTCACCACCGAGGGCGGCAACCACGACGGCGGCACCCGGTGCGGCTTCGTCGGCCCCAAGGACCGGACCAACGTCAACGTGCTGGCGACGGTGCTGGCCCTGGCCGACAACGGCGGCCCCACGATGACCCATGCGTTGACCGCCGCCAGCATCTCTGTCGACGCGGCCCTGTCGCCGTGCCTGCTGACCGACCAGCGCGGCGTGACGCGACCGAAGAACCTGGCCTGCGACGTCGGCGCGTACGAGTTCGACGGCGTGCCGCTGCCGCCGGACACGACGCCCCCGGACACGATCATCGTGTCGGCGCCGACCACCACCGACGGCGGCGGCGTCTTCGAGTTTGCGGGCCTCGACAACGCCAGCGCCCCCGGCGAGTTCCTGTTCCAGTGCCGGATCATCAACTTCGATCCGCTCGAGCCGCCGGAGCCGGTTGACCCCACCGCGCCGCCGCCGCCGCTGACGCAGACTCCGGACCCGCTGCTCGATTGGGTGAGCTGCGCCTCGCCGTGGATTATCGACCCCGATGGGAAGATCGTAGGGTCGGTCAAGTACCAACTGTCCTCGGGCAGCAACCAGTTGCTGGTACGCGCGATCGATCGGGCCGGTAACGTCGATCCGACACCGGCCTCGCACACCTGGGTGGACGCGGCCGACACGGTTCCTCCCGACACGACGATTCTCTCCGCTCCGCCGCCGGTGACGAGCAGCCGCGGCGCCGCCTTCACGTTCACCGGGACCGACAATCTGACGGCGGCCAACCTGATCGAGTTCGAATGCCGCATCGACGGCCAGGACTGGGGGCTGATCGGCGAGTGCGCGAACCCGGCGATTTTCTCCGACCTGGCCACCGGGACGCACACGTTCGAGGTCCGCGCGCTCGATGGCGGCGACAATATCGATCCGTCGCCGGCGCGCTACACCTGGACGATCCTCACTGCGACGACATGCGAAGACGCCAACCTGACGCTGCCGGCGGCCGCCGACACGTGGGTCGACGAGTTTGAAGCGTTTGTCAACTACGGGATCGATCTCGGCCTGACCGTCCGATCCGAGGGCTCCGAGGCGGGTGGGACCAATGCCCGAGCCCTGGTGTACTTCGAGCTGCCCACCGATCTGCCGCAGTGCGCGCTCCAGTCCGCGACGCTGCGCCTTTTTGCGCAGGGCGGCACCGAAGGACGGCTGATCGTAGCCAGGCCGATTGCCGCGCCGTGGCAGGAGAACCAGGTGACCTGGAACACCCAGCCCCCGACGTTCAACGTCGGCCCGCGAGACGACGGGCAGCCGTCGGGTTCCGGCGCGATGTTCCAGGAGTGGGACGTCACGGCGGCCGTGGCGGCGATGCTCAGCGGCGGCATGCCGAATTACGGGTTCCTCATGCGCGACGCGGCGGAAAACGACCCGCAAGGTGCGGAGCAGGTCTTCAGCTCCAAGGACACCATTGCCGACAGTCCACAGGGGCCGCAGCTGCAACTGCGGTTTGCGCCGACCGATCCCAATGCGCCGGCGCCGCCGCGACCCGCGGCGCCGACGGTGCCGACGACCGTCGCCTGCGGCCAGACGATCACCGAGAGCACGCTGGTCGGCAACGACCTGATTGACTGCCCGGCCGAGGGTCTTGTCATCGGCGCGTCGAACATCATGCTCGACCTCGGCGGCCACACCATCGACGGCCTCAACTACATGGCGCCCGTGCCAGGGCAGCCGCTGCCGCCCGGCGCGGTGTATGCGGGGCAAGAGGAAGGCCTGCCCGCCGGCATCCGCAACAGCGGGTTCACGAATGTCGTGATCACCAACGGCACGGTGCAGGAGTTCGGGACCGGCGTCCACCTGACGGCCGGCACCACCTACAACGTGCTCGAATTCCTGACGCTGGCGCGCAATTCCATCGCCGGCGTCGATCTGGTGAACGCCGACAACGGCCGGATTGGCAACGAGATTCGCGACAACTACTTCGTCGGCAACGCCGACGCCCTTGGTCTGCGGCTCGGATCCGAAGGCAGCGCGGTCTACAGGAACCGATTCGAGGGCAACTCGGGCTTCGCGATGTACATGTCGGATGTCAGCGGCCACCGCATCGAGTCCAACCACATCTCGGGCTACACGTCCAATCCGCTGCTGAGCGACAGCGACGGCGGCTTCCGCGTCGAGGGCTCGCGCAACAACCTGTTCCGCGGCAACAGCGTGTTCCACACCGGCGACGCCGGCTTCTACCTGACGCTCGGGTCGCACAACAACCTGATCGACGGCAACGCCATGAGCCACGCCGGCGACGCGGGCGTCTACATCCAGGATTCGAACGGCAACCATGTCATCAACAACATCGTCCATCGGTCGTCCGACTCCGGCATTAACGTGGCGGCGTCCCGTGACACGCTGGTGCGCGGCAACGACGTGCGGTGGAACCCGAGCGGCGTCACCGTGGGCGGCGGGAGCAACAACCTGATCGAGGCCAACGACGCCACCCACTCGTCGCAGAGCGGGTTCGAGTTCGGCGGCGGCGCCACCGGCCTCCGTGCGTTGCGCAACGTCGCGAACGTGACGGGCGGCGACGGCATCACCATCGAGAGCGAGGTGCTGGACGCCAACGGCACCCCGGTCCCGGGCGTCCTGCTCGAGGGCAACACGTCCAACCAGAACCTCAGCGTGGGCATCTCGGTGCAGGGCCTCGGCCACACGGTGACGGCCAACGACGCCCATAACAACGCGCTATACGGCATCAGCGCGGAAGGGAGCATCGACGGCGGCGGCAACCGTGCCAGCGGCAACAACCAGGATCTCGAGCAGTGCCTGGGCGTGGTGTGCGAGACCACGGCGATCGTGCCGCTCATCGCACCCGATCTCGGCCGGCCCGACACCTTCATCACCGTCGCGCCGCCGAATGGGGCGAGCACGCTCGCGCCGCAGCTATTCGAGTTCACCGGCATCGACAACTACGCGCCGCTGACGGCGCTGAACTTCTCGTGCCGCCTCGATGCCCCGGCGGATCCGCCGGCGCCGCCGCAGGATCCGAACGAGCCGCCGTCGCCGCCGCCGAGCGAAGGCTGGGTCTCGTGTGTCAGTCCGTTGGCGTTCGAGGGTTTGAGCGCCGGGACGCACACCTTCCAGGTGCGCGCCGAGGATCCCGCCCACAACGTGGACTGGGAGCCGGCGACCTACACCTGGACCGTGTCACCGACGACGCCAGGCGTCTTCGACACGGCGCCGCCCGACACCGTCATCACGAACGGCCCGGTCGACGGCACCTCGAGCACGACGGCGACGATTACGTTCGCCGGGTCGGACAACGAGTCACCCGGGTATCAACTGGAGTACGAATGCCGTATCGACGATGGCGCGTTTACGGCGTGCACCAACCCGGTGACCTATACCGGCCTGTCGATTGGCACCCACACGGTGCAGGTGCGCGCGCTCGACCTCGGCGGCAACGTCGACGGGACGCCGGCCAGCTACACCTGGACCATCGTCCTTGGTGCGCCCGACGTCACCGCGCCGGAGACGACCATCACGGCGCGGCCGGATCCCGTCACGGTGTCGACGGCGGCGACGTTCAGCTTCACGTCCAGCGAGAGCGGCAGCATGTTCCTGTGCTCCCTCGACGGCGGCGCGCTGACGTCCTGCACCTCGCCGCATACCATCAGCGGTCTCGCGCCCGGACAGCACACCTTTGCGGTGCGCGCCGTCGACGCCGCGGGCAACCTCGATCCGACGCCGGCGATGGCTACATGGCAGGTCAGCGCGCCGCCAGTGGCTGCGACCGTCACGTGCGGCGAGGTGCTGCTGACCAGCGTCATCCTGCAGAACGATCTGCTCGAGTGCCCGGAGTACGGGCTGGTGATCGGGGCCGACGGCCTCACGGTCGATCTCAACGGCTTCACGATCGACGGCCGCGGCTCGTCGGGCACCGGGATCCTCACGCAAGGGTACGACTACGTGACGATCAGCAACGGCACGATCCAGGAGTTCAACTTCGGCGTGCGGCTGACGCCAGGCACGTCGGGCGCGATCGTCTCGGCGCTCCGAATCTTTAGCAGCCAGCTGGCGGCCATCGAGCTGTCGGACGCCGACGGCAACACGGTCCGCGACAACGTGCTGGTGGCCAACGGCACCGGCATCGCGATGCTGAACGGCACGCAGGGCACCCTCGTGTCCGGCAACATCGTGGGGTCGGCGAGTGGCGACGGTATCCACGTCGGAGGCCGGAGCGCCGCTAACACGATCAGCGGCAACGAGGTGAGCACGTCCGGCGGGGCCGGCATCGCCCTGGAGGGCGTCAGCCAGAACACCGTCTCGGCGAACCTGCTGACCGCTAACAGCGGCGAAGCGATTGCCGTGCATTCGACGGTCGATCCGATCGACGCGGTCATCGTGTATCCGGCGAACAACAACCGCATCACCGGCAACATCGTGCTGACGGGCTCCGGCGGCATCGTGGTGGCCGGCGTGCCCGGCGGAGCGGCGGCGCAGGGCAACGAGGTGACCAGCAACACCGTGGACGAAGTCTCGGGCGCCGGTATCTCGCTCGAGAATGCCACCGCCACGCTCGTGCGCGGCAATCTCACCCGCTACAGCTCGGTCGGCATCGCGCTGTCCGCCTCGACCGACAACCGCATCGAGGGGAATGAGGCCGTCGACGCCATGGGTGCCGGCATCTCGCTGGGCTCCGGCTCGCTCGGCAACGTGGTGTTTGGCAACGGCGCCGTCGGCAACGGCGAGTCCGGCATCCAGGTTCTCGATCAGGCCGCCGGCAACGGCAACGTGATCGAGCGCAATCAGAGCTACTCCAATACCGGCAACGGCATCTACGTGCCCGGCACCGGCCACTCCATCACGGCCAACACGGCGGATCACAACTTCGGCTGGGGCATCTGGGTGGAGTTGGGGAACGTCGATGGCGGCGGCAACAACGCCTTTGGCAACGACGGTGGGCCGGTGGACCCGGCGACGGGCCATCTGGTGCAGTGCTACAACATCGCCTGCGGTAACACGGCGCTTCTCGACGTCCTCACGCCCGAGACGATGATCAGCGCCGGACCCGCGAATCCGACCACCACCACCGAGGCGAGCTTTGCCTTCAGCGGGCTCGACGCGCTGACGCCCGTGACGGACCTCAGCTACCAGTGCCGTCTCGACAGCCAGCTCGACACCGACTTCGCGGCGTGCACGAGCCCGCAGTCCTACACCGGGCTGTCGGCGGGCACGCACACCTTCGAGGTGCGCGCTGTCGATCAGCAGGGCAACGTCGATCCGACGCCTGCCACCTACACGTGGGCGATTACGCCGCCGGGCGTGGCGCCGGAGACGACCATCCTCTCCGGACCCGATCCGAGCACCGTCAACACCACGGCGACGTTCACCTTCACGTCCAACGAGCCGGGCGCGACCTTTGCCTGCGCGCTCGACGGCAGCGCGTTGGCGCCGTGCGCGTCGCCGCAGTCCTACTCCGTGACTGAGGGGCCGCACACGTTCGCGGTGGCGGCCACCGATCTCGAGGGGCTGACGGATGAGACGCCCGCGCTCCACGCCTGGAGCGTTGGCATCCCGGCGGTGCCGGCCCAGGTGAGCTGCGGCCAGGTGCTGACGCAGAGCACGCTGGTGCTCAATGACCTGATCGATTGTCCGGCCGACGGCCTGATCATCGGCGCGCACGGCATCACGCTGGACCTCAACGGCCATTTGGTCGACGGCGTCGGCTCCGGCGTCGGGATCCGCAATCCGGGCTTCGACAACGTGACGATCACCGACGGCAGCGTCAGCGGCGGCGTGCGCGACACGGTGCCCGTGCCGGCGGAGATCACCACCGGCGTCCAGCAATTCGAGACCGGCGTGTTCCTGAGCGGCAGCGCCACCGGCAACATCGTCTCGGCGCTGCAGGTGACGTCCACGTCGGTGATCGGCATCCTCCTGTCGGATGCGGATGATGCGACGGTGCGTGGCAATTCGCTCTTCGGAAACGGCACCGGCATCGCCCTGCTCGACGGCACGCAGAACGCTCTCGTCCTGCGGAACACCATTACCGCCGGGCTCGGGGAGGGAATCCGTGTCGCCGGATCACACAACAACCGGCTCGAGAACAACCGCATCAGCGACTCGACGGGCCTGGCCATCGTTCTCGACTTCGCCCGCGACAACATCGTCACGGGCAACACCGTGTCGAACAACCAGGGCGTCGCCGTCGAGATCCTGAATACCTCGAACGGCAACGTCATCGACCGCAACATGCTGACGGGCAATGCCGCAGGCGTGCACATCTACATGTCCGATGGCGTGCAGGTGACGGTCAACGTGATTCAGCAGAACCTCGGCGCCGGCGTCAGCCTCGAGCAGGCCAACAACACGCTGGTGCGTGGCAATGATCTGCGCTTCAACCAGGCGGGCATCACGCTGGTCGATTCGTCCAACAACCGGCTGGAGTCGAACATCGCCGGCAACTCCACCGGGAACGGCGTCAGCATCGACGGAAACTCCGCGAGCAACGTCCTGGTCAGCAACATGGCCAACGGCAATACCGGAGACGGCATTGCCGTCGGCGCTCCGGGTCTGGCCGGCGCCGGGACGCTGATCGAACGCAACACGGCAAGCGGCAATGGCGGTGACGGCATTCAGGTGTCGGCGCCGGTCCATACCATCACCGCGAACACGGCCGACAGCAACGGCGGCTGGGGGATCTTCGCCGAGGTGGCCAACATCGACGGCGGCGGCAACCGCGCCACCGGCAATCTCGAGCCGGCGCAGTGCTACACCGTGGTGTGCGAGGCCACTACCCACCCCGGACAGCCCGACACGACGATCGTCGAGCATCCGGCCGACCCGAGCAACAGCCGCTACGCAACGCTCACGTTCACGGGCACCGACGACGTCAACGCGCCATGGGAGATGACGTATCAGTGCCGCTTCGACAGCACCGATCCGGCGGCCTGGGAGACGCAGGTCTGCGAGAACCCGACGATCTTCAGCAACCTGAGCGAGGGATCGCACACCTTCGAGGTGCGCGCCATCGACGTGCAGGGGAACATCGACCCGACGCCGGCCAGCTACACCTGGACGATCGCGCTGTTGCCGTCGGGCGTGGCGCCCGACACGACGATCATCTCGGGCCCGGGCGTGGTGTCGCCGCTCTTCGAGGCGACGTTCATCTTCTCGGCCAACGAGCCCGACGTCACGTTCCAGTGCTCGATCGACGGCGGGTCGTTCGCGCCGTGCGGCTTCCTCGACCCGTCGCTGCCGCCGTCGTCCACGGCCGGCGCCCTGTTCCAGTTCCTGGAGCATGAGATCGGTCCGCACGTGTTCCAGGTGCGCGCCATCGATCTGGAAGGCAACGTCGACCCGACGCCGGCGACCTACGAGTGGTCGATCCTGGGCATCTGGACGACGATCACGTCGGGCCCGGCGTACATCGCGCCGACCGACCCGGCGGAGTTCCCCACTGGTGGCGAGACCGACAGCCCGGTGGCCATGTTCACGTTCACGGCCAGCGTGCCGGGCGCGACGTTCGAATGCTCGATCGACCTGCAGCCGTTCCTGCCGTGCGTGTCGGGTGTGACCTACACGGGCCTGGGGCCCGGCGCGCACCTGTTCCGCATCATCGCGACCGATGCGAACGGCAACACGTCGGTCGAGCCCATCGAATACGGCTGGGACGTCGTCCCGTCGCTCGACACGGCGCCGCCTGAGACGATCATGACGGTGGTGCCGGTGAACAACACCAGCGATGTGATGTTCCAGTTCACCGGGACGGACAACATGACGCCGACCGTCCGGCTGCTCTATGAGTGCCGGCTGGACAGCACGCTGAACACCGCCTGGGTGAGCTGCATCAGCCCGTTCAACCTGTTCGAGGCCTTCCCGCTGATTGCGCCCGGCCAGCACACGTTCGAGGTGCGGGCGATCGACGAGGGACTGGGCGGCACGGGAACGCAAACGCCGACCGACAACATCGATCCGACGCCGGCCACTCACACGTGGACCTACGCCGCGGATACGACGGCGCCAGAGACGGCGATCGTCACAGGCCCGCCGGCCAGCGGGACCCTGGACGCGACGGTGGAGTTCACGTTCGCCGGCAACGACGGCAACGCGACGCCCGCGCTGCTCCTGACGTTCGAATGCGCCGTGGACGGCGCGGCGTTCGCGCCCTGCGCGTCGCCGCTCAGCGTCACGGTGGCCGGCGTCGGAACGCACACGCTCCAGGTCCGCGCCGTGGACCAGGCGCTCAACGCCGACCCGACGCCCGCGACTTACCCGTGGATCCTCTTTGTCGCGCCCGTGGCGGTCATCGAATCGGCGCCGGCGCCAACGACCGCCGACGCGACGGCCACATTCACCTTCTCGGCCGACCAGGCGGGCGCCAGTTTCGGCTGCTCGATTGACGGCGGGCCGTTCGTGACCTGCACGTCGCCGGCGACGTATCTCGACCTGGTCGCTGGCCCGCACGTGTTCGCGGTGCGCGCGGCTGATGCCGCGGGTAACGCCGGCGAACCGGTGAGCTACCAGTGGATGGTGGAAGGTACCGACGTCACGGCGCCCGACACCATCATCACGACCGGACCGACGCTCGTCACCGGCTCGTCGCGCGCGACCTTCGTGTTCAGCGCCACCGAGCCGAACGCGACGTTCCAGTGCGCGCTGGACGGGGCGATCCCGAATACCTGCATCGCGCCGCTCAACTACCAGGATCTGGTGACGGGCACGCACACCTTCACGGTGTATGCGGTTGACTGGTCCGGCAACCCCGATCCGACGCCGGCCAGCTATACCTGGACGATCGCCGGACCCGGCGCCGCGCCGGAGACGACCATCGACCTCGGTCCGCTCGATCTCGGGCCGACGCAGCTTGGCGCCCTCGAGAACACCACCTCGACCACCGCGGCGTTCTCGTTCTCGTCGGACACCGCCGGCGCGACCTTCGCCTGCATCATCGGCATTCTGAATCCGGTGACGCAGCTCGTTGAATTCGGGCAGTGGACGCCCTGCAGCTCGCCGCACCTGTACGTCGGCTTGCTGCCCGGCACCTACGAGTTCCAGGTGCGCGCCACCAGTCCGGCCGGCATCACCGATCCGACGCCTGCCGACTACAACTGGGACATCGTGTCGCCCGACCTGGCGGCGCCGCGGACGTCGCTGGACAACGGTCCGGCGGCGCTCACGGAGCTGGCGGATGCCACGTTCGAGTTCTCGGCGTTCGATGGGGTGACCGGGGAACCGGAGCCGCTCGCGACGTTCGAATGCTCGCTCGACGGCGCTCCGTTCGCCGAGTGCTTCTCGCCGGCCACCTACACCGGCCTCGCCGTCGGCAGCCATACCTTCGCCGTGCGGGCGACCGACGCGCTGGGGAACGTCGACGCGACGCCTGAGTCCTACACCTGGTTCGTCGATGCCCTCAGTGGACCGCCCGACACGATCATTCTGTCTGGTCCGCCGGCGGTGACAGCCAGCTCGGAAGCGGCCTTCACGTTCTCGTCGAACAGCACCGAAGTGACCTTCGAGTGCACGCTCGACGGCGGCGCGCCGGAGTCTTGCGGAGCGGCGGTGCTCGGCCCGAACGGGACGCCGCTCTACTACACCGAGGAGCTCGGCAGCCTGCAGCCGGGACCGCACACGCTCGAGGTGCGCGCGATCCACACGACGCTCGGCCCCGATACGACGCCCGCCACCTACTCGTGGACGATGGATCCGGCGGAACGGATCGCACCGAACACCACCATCGTGAGCCGTCCCGCGGCACTGACGGTCGCATCGTCGGCCGAGTTTGCGTTCGTGGCGGACGAGGCGGCGACCTTCGAGTGCTCGCTCGATGGCTTGCCCTACGCGGGCTGCAGCTCGCCGGTCGAGTACGTCCAGCTGTCCGAAGGGGCCCACACCTTCCAGGTACGGGCGATCGACCAGGTCCTCAACGTCGATCCCACGCCGGCCAGCTTCACGTGGACGATCATCGGCGTCGCCGACCAGGTCAACACGATGATCACCTCGGGCCCGGCGAGCGTCACCGCCACCACGAGCGCGACGTTTACGTTCACCGCGACCGCGGCGCCCGCGACGTTCGAATGCGCGCTCGACGGGGCCGGCTTCGCGCTGTGCACGTCGCCGGTGAGCCTCGAGGCGTTGTCGGATGGGTTCCACACCTTCCAGGTCATCGCCACCGATGCGCTCGGCAACGAGGACCCGACTCCTGCCAGCTACACCTGGACGATCCAGACGCAGCCAGGCACGGTCATTCTCGACACGGCCATCCTGTCCGGTCCGACGCTGACCACGACCAGCACGAGCGCCACGTTCGAGCTCCAGTCGGTGCTCGGCACGGCGTTCGAGTGCGCGCTCGATGGCGCGGCCTTCGCGGCCTGCACATCGCCGGCGTCGTATGCCGGCCTGGCGCTCGGGACGCACACGTTCGACGTGCGGGCGCTCGACGCCTCGGGGACGGCCGACCCGACCCCGGCGCGGTATGGCTGGACGATCCTGGCCGACACGACGCTGCTCGATACGCAGATCCTGTCGGGTCCCACGCTGAGCACCACCAGCACGAGCGCGACGTTCAACGTGTCGTCGAACCGGGCCGCGACCTTTGAGTGCGCCCTCGACGCCGCGCCGTTCGCCGCATGCACCGCGCCGGTGTCCTACAGCGACCTCGCCGTCGGCAGCCACATGTTCCGCGTGCGCGCCGTCGACACGGCGGGCGTCGTCGACGCCACGCCGGCTACCTATACCTGGACGGTCGACGCCGCCGGCATCGCGCTGACGACGACGATCCAGTCGGGTCCGGCCGCTGTGACGGCCAGCACCGACGCCATCTTCGCCTTCGCGTCTGCCGATCCGCTCGCGACGTTGTTCGAGTGCGCGATCGACGGCGGCGCGTTCGAAGGGTGCGTGTCGCCGGCCGTGTACAACGACCTGCTGGAGGGCGCGCACCAGTTCCAGGTGCGGGCCATCGACGAGGCGCTCAACGTCGGTCCGACGGCCAGCTACGCCTGGACGATCCAGCTCGATACGACCGGTCCGGTGACGACGCTGCTGGCCGGTCCGGCGGCCATTTCCGGGAGTCCCGACGCGGCGTTCAGCTTCTCGGCTACCGATCCGCTGGCGACCTTTGAGTGCTCGCTGGACGGCCTGCCGTTTGAGGCCTGCGACTTGCCGGCCGTCTACGGCGACCTGCTGCCTGGCGAACACACGTTCCAGGTGCGCGCGGTCAACGAGGCCCTCGTCACCGGTGCGCCGGTCAGCTATACCTGGACGGTCGTCAGTGAACCCGAGACCACGATCCTGGTCGCGCCGGCTTCGCCCAGCGGCAGCGACACGGCGACGTTCGTGTTCAGCTCGGATCAGCCGGCCACGTTCCAGTGCTCGCTCAACGGCGCGCCGTTCGCTTCCTGTGTATCGCCCTTCGAGGCCCGCGGGCTGATCGACGGCACCCAGGAGTTCGAGATCCAGGCGACGAACACTTACGGGTTCGCCGACCAGACCCCGGCCGTCCACACGTGGACGGTGACGCTCCCGCCTGACGTAACGGCTCCGGAGACCGTCATCAGCGTGGGGCCGTCGGGAGTGAACGCGTCGGTCACCGTGCTGTTCGAGTTCGCGGGAACCGACAACCGGACCCCGGTGCTCGATCTGGCCTTCGAGTGCTCGCTCGACGGCGAGCCGTTCCTGTCGTGCTCGTCGCCGCACACGCTCGATTTGATCTCCGCGCTGACCGACCTCGAGCTGCCCGGCGAGCACACGCTGGCCGTGCGCGCGGTCGACCTTGCGGGCAACGCCGACGCGACGCCAGCTACCCGCACGTGGACGTTCCTCGATGTGACCGCGCCGGAGACAACGATTCTCTCCGGGCCGCCGAGTGAGACGGAGGCGACGACGGCGACCTTCAGCTTCGAGGTCAGCGTCCCCGAGCCGGGCGTGCGCTTCGAATGCTCACTCGATGGATTCGCCTTCGCTGCGTGCACGTCGCCCTACACGGTGAGCGGCCTGGCGGCCGGCACCCACATCTTCCAGGTCCGGGCCATCGACGCGGCCGGCAACATCGAGTCGATGCTCGAGGTCTTCACCTGGATCATCGATCCGTCGCTCGACACGGTGCCGCCGGATACGGTGATCGTGGCGGGCCCGCCGGCCACCACCGCGGCGACGCAGGCGACCTTCGTCTTCGTCGCGACGGAGTTCAACACGACGTTTGAGTGCGCGCTCGACGGCGGAATCTTCTCGGCGTGCGATTCGCCCTACGACCTCACCGTCGCGCCGGGCGCGCACACCCTGCAGGTCCGCGCCGTTGACGCGGGCAACCATACGGACGCCTCGCCGGCCAGCTACTCGTGGACGGTTATCGGCGCGCCCGACACGGCGATCGTGTCGGGTCCCGCGAGCCCAAGCGGAGCGGCCACGGCGACCTTTACGTTCTCCAGTCCGGAACCGAGCGCCACGTTCCAGTGCTTCCTCGACGGCGATGGCCCGACGCCCTGCACCTCGCCGTGGGTGGTGGTTGGGCTCCTCGAAGGTCCGCATGAATTCGAGGTCCAGGCGCTCGTGACCCTGGGCGTGGTCGACGGGTTACCGGCGTCCACCGTGGATCCGACGCCCGCGGTCTATACGTGGGAGGTCGGCCTCCCGCCGGAGACCACGATCGTCTCGATGACGCCGCTGCCAGGGGTGCCTGGGGAGAGCCCGATCCTCCAGTTCCTCTTCACGGGGACCGACGACCTGACGCCGCCGCTCGACTTGAGCTACGAATGCTCGATCGATAACGGCGCGTTCGAGGGTTGCAGCACGCCGTATGAACTGGAGACCGTCGACCTCGCCGAGGGGACGCACACCCTCGCAGTGCGCGCTCTCGACTCGGCAGGCCACGTCGATCCGACGGAGGCCACCATCTCGTTCACAGCCGGCGGCGTGCCGGAAACGAGCGTGACGTCCGGCCCGGCGGCGCAAAGTGAGGCGACGGAGGCAACCTTTACGTTCGCCTCCACGCAGGCGAACGTGACGTTCGAGTGCTCGCTCGACCTGGCGCAGCCGTTCGTGGCGTGCACCTCGCCGGTGACGTTCACGGACCTGCCGCACGGCGAGCATCAGCTCGACGTCCGCGCGGTCAACGCGGCGGGCATCATCGATGAATCGCCGGCCAGCTACAGCTGGCAGACCGGCGACATGACGCCGCCGGTGGTCACGATCATCTCGGGCCCTGCTGGAGAGGCGGATGCACTCGGCGTGGCCGGGTCGACGGAGCTGACGACCGCGACGTTCGCCTTCACGATCGACGATCCGGCGTCGCTGGCGCTGTGCACGCTCGATGGCGGGGCGCCGCAGTTCTGCACGTCGCCGGTGACCTACATCGGCCTGCTGCCGGGCGCCCGCAGCTTCGAGGTGCAGCCCGACAAGGCCAACCTCCTGGTCGAGGCGATCGCGGCGACTTACGCCTGGGAGATCCTCGACATTGCGGCGCCCGATACGCAGATTGTTTCGGGTCCGGCCGCCCTGGGCACGGCCACGACGGCGAGCTTCATCTTCACCGGCACCGACAACGCGCCGGTGGCGGATCTCGATTTCGAGTGCGCGCTCGACGGCGCGGCGTTCAGCGGCTGCGCGTCGCCGCTCGAGCTCACGGCGCTGGCGCTCGGTGAGCACACCCTGCTCGTCCGCGCCACCGATGCGTCGCTCAACGCCGACGCGACGCCGGCCGACTACACCTGGACCGTGGTGTCCGACGCCACCGCGCCTGAGACGACGATCGTCTCAGGTCCGGCGCTGGTCTCGCTCGCGATCGACGCCGCGTTCACGTTCAGCGGCAGCGACGCGACATCGCCGGCCGAGGCGCTGACCTACGAGTGCAGCCTCGACGGCGCCATGTTCGAACTGTGCGGCTCGCCTGAGGCGATCTCCGGCCTGGCGGTCGGCACGCACACCTTCGAGGTGCGCGCCATCGACGAGGCGGGCAACGTTGACGGCACGCCGGCCAGCCACACCTTCACGGTGGAGCAGGCGCCGGAAACAGTGATCGATGCCGGTCCGGCCGCAATCAGCGATACCGCCGACGCGACGTTCGTGTTCTCGGCGACCGACAACGGCGCGGCGCCACTGACGTTCCAGTGCTCGCTCGACGGCGCGGCGTTCGCCGTGTGCAGCTCGCCGGTCCAGCTCACCGGACTGAGTTCGGGTAACCACACCTTCGCGGTGCGCGCGGTCGATTCCGCAGGCTTCGCCGATGCGACCGCAGCGACTTACGACTGGTCGATCTCGGCGGCGGCCGACACCATCGCCCCCGAGACGTCGATGACGTCGGCGCCGTCGGGAACGACGACCGCCACTGACGCGACGTTCACGTTCACGGCCACCGAGGCCAACAGCACGTTCGAGTGTGCGCTGAACGCGGCAGCATTTGCTGCGTGCAGCTCGCCGTCCACGCTGGCGGGGCTTGCGGGAGGGACTCACACGTTCGCGGTCCGCGCCGTAGATGCGGCGGGTAACACGGACGCCTCCCCAGCCTCCGCCACTTGGACGATTGGCGTGCCGCCGGAGACAGTCATCCTCACCGGTCCGCTTGACGGACCCGGTGGCATCATCCTCGAAGCGACCGGCGCGACCAGCGCCACCCTCACCTTCGAGGCCAGCGAAGCGGGGTCGACGTTCGAATGCGCGCTCGACTTCGGGACGTTCGCGCCGTGCACGTCGCCGGTCACCTACACCGGGTTGGCCGAAGGCCTCCACGAGGTGCGGGTCCGCGCGACTGGATCGGCCGGATTGACCGACGCCACGCCGGACGACTACGAGTGGCTGATCGACCTCACGCCGCCGACCACCGGCATCGTCGAGCAGCCGCCGGCGACCTCTACCGTGACGAGCGCGACGTTCACCGCCGCCTCGAACGATCCGGGTGCGACCTTCGAGTGCAGCCTCGACGCCGCGCCGTTCGCGCCGTGCGCGCAGACGGTCAGCTACACGAGCCTGAGCCACGGCCCGCACACGTGGTCCGTCCGCGCCATCGATGCGACGGGCAACGTCGACCAGACGCCGGCCAGCTACACCTGGACGATCGCGCCGCTCGACACGACGGCGCCCGACACGACCATCACGTCGGCACCGACGGCGAGCACGATCGCGACCTCCGCGACGTTCTCGTTCGAGACCAACGAGCCTGACACGACCTTCGAGTGCTCGCTCGACGGCGGCGCCTATGGCGCGTGCACGTCGCCGGCGTCGTACTCGAACCTGTCGCTCGGCGAGCACACCTTCGCGGTGCGGGCCATCGATGCGGTCGGCAACATCGACGCATCGCCGGCCTCGTCCTCGTGGACGGTGGCGCCGATCAACTGCGGCGCGCCGGTGACGCTGAGCGCGATAGCGGATGCGTGGATCGACCAGGGCAGCCCGTCGCAGAACAAGGGTGACGACTCGTCCTTGCAGGTCCGGTCGAAGAACGGCAGCGCCAACGCGCGCGCGTTGATCAACTTCTCGCTGCCGCAGGCGCCGCAGGGGTGCGCCGTGCAGTCAGCGACGCTGCGGGTCGAGTCAATGTCCGCGGTGAACGGACGCACGCTGCGCGCGATGCGCGTCGCCGCGGCGTGGGCGGAGAACGCCGTGACCTGGAGCAATCAGCCGGCCGCGGCTGGCACGGTGGCGACCTCGCCGTCGGCGGCGTCGGGCACCGGATTGCGTGCATGGACCGTCACCACCCTGGTCCAGGAGATGTACTCGCTGAACGCGGCGCACGGCTTCCTGATTCGCGACGGCTCGGAAGGCGCCGCCGCGGGTCCGGAGCAGTCGTTGTCGAGCCGCGAAGGCGCCGTCGCTCCGCAACTCGTGATTACCTTCGGACCGCAATAACTCCCCCCGACTTCCCGGCAGTGCCGTACGACTGGCACTGCCGGGACCCTCCATCGACCGTCCGGAAAACTCGGCGGAAGGCGGCGGACAGGAGCAGTAGTTCTGCAGTCGAGAGAAAGGAGAGAACTCACCACAGGTGGTCCTGCAGTTCGGGCCTCTGAGTCAGTAGGGGCCCACAGCATTCCCAGGGGGCGGCTGGCAGATGACCGGCGCCCCTTGGGAATGTCCCGCCTTTCGGGCCGTGCATTCCAAGCCCGGTCCTAATCCGCTTATCGCGGGGTGCGACTCGGCTGTCAGCGATCGGACAGCTTCAGCAGATTGTCGAGAATCGGGTGCCGGGGGTTGGCGAAGGGATTCGCCACTGTGACGCCGGCCCAGGTGAATTCGTGAGCGTAGTTCTCAGACAGCAGGAGCCGGCAGCCGGCGTTGCTGGCGGCAGCGACCATCACCGCTTCCCAGATGCTGATCCTGCGCGACGTAACCACGAGCGCTGCTTCGAGCAACACATTATCGGACGTGCCGGCGACGGGGAACGTCTCGTGCCAGTGCAAGATCGAGACACGCGCGCTTTCGGGTGAGCGGTGGGCCTTGTCCACGAGCAAATGGCAGAGCTCGCCCAGGGCCTGTACGGGCAGAATAGTGGCGTCCTTGGGCAGTTTGCGGATCAATTCCTGTGCGACCGTCTGCTTGCGCTGGCCGTGAAGACCTTCCGCGCTTGCAAGAACGCCGGTATCGAGGGCCACCCGTGGGGGGATTCGGGTGGGCCCTATCACTCAGAGCTCCGGCGCTCGTATAGCTGGTCGCGACGCCACCGCCGCAAGTTCACGACGGGCGCCTCGCGGGAGTCGGCTCGCCCTTCGCGAGCGCCCGCAACGAGGTCGCTGCGCGAGTGCAGGGTCCTCCAGATTCTCCGCTTGGCCCAGGCTTCCACCGGGTCGTCCTCCAGGCTGACTATCAAGTTCTTAGATAACCGCTCCACCAGATCTTCCCGGACGAGCAGACGTGATGGCGGCGGGTTCCAATCGGACGGCATCGCGTCCTCCGCCTTTCTCGCCGTTTCTTTGACTTGTGACTGCTAACGGCGTCGGGGGGAGCCTAGTCCGTCCCATCTACGAAACGCCGAACGGGTGAGATGCGAACAAGTCCTATGCAGAAGTGTGCAAAGCTCGACCTATTCGTCCTAAGAGGCGCCCGACGCGGCCGAGCCAAAGTGACTGCGGCGCATCCGATCGCCAGTCGCGCGATCCATCGCTATTTCGGATCCACCGCTGTTGGGATCTCGTACCAGATCTCGATCGTGTAGCCGTCGGGATCGCTCGCGAACAAGTACGGCTCACCTGGAACGAATTCACCGGTGTCGATGATCGTGCCGCCGGCCTTCTTCACCGCTTCGCGCGCGGCGGCAATGTCTTTCTCCTTCGTCAGCCGGAATCCGAAGTGCAGCACGCCGCCGGCTTTGCCAGCCTTCTTCGCGTCCTTCTCGAACACGAGCACGTCACGCGACCCGGGCGTCTGCATCTGCAGGAATCCGGCATCGCGATACACCACTTTCGCGCCCAGGATCCCGCCATAAAATGCTTCGGTGCGGTCGAGATCGCGGACGGCGACCGCCACGTGGGTCAGCCCGTAGGTCTTCACCATCGGCCCACATTTTGTCCTAAACCGTCTGTGCCCTGGATCCGTCCAAACACCTGGCATGCCCAATATCCGTCTTGCTTTCAGAACCCTGTTTGCCTCGCCGTTCATTGCGCTGGTCGCGATCCTCTCGCTGGCCCTCGGAATAGGCGCAAATTCGGCGATTTTCTCCCTCTTCGACCAGATGCTGCTGCGGCCCCTGCCGGTGCCGAGCCCCGGGGAGCTCGTGAATCTCGGGGCGCCCGGCCCCAAGCCGGGGTCACAGTCGTGCGGCCAGGCGGGCAGCTGCGAGGAGATTTTCAGTTACCCGATGTTCCGCGACCTCGAGCGGGTGCAAACCAGCTTCACGGGCATCGCCGCGCACCGAAGCTTCGGCGCGAGTGTGGGGTACCAGGGCACGTCGCGCGGTGGCGACGGGTTGCTGGTGTCGGGCAGTTATTTTCCCGTGCTTGGCATTTCGCCCGCGCTGGGCCGGCTGTTTACCGTCGACGACGACCAGACCATCGGCGGTCATTTCGTCGTGGTCCTCAGTTACGACTACTGGCGCAACCGCTTCGAGCTGAACCCCGCCATCCTCAATGAGACCCTCGTGATCAACGGCCAGGCCATGACGGTGGTCGGCGTTGCGCCGCGCGGGTTCAACGCGACCACGCTCGGCCAGAACCCCGACCTGTACGTGCCGGTCACCATGCGTGGCTTGATGAATCCCGGCTTCAACGGCTTCGAGAATCGCCGTCAGTACTGGGCCTATCTCTTCGGCCGGCTGAAGCCCGGCGTGTCGATCGAACAGGCCACGGTCGCGATCAACGGACCGTATCGCGCGATCGTCAACGACGTCGAGGCGCCGTTGCAGAAGGGCATGAGCGAGCAGACGATGGCGCGCTTCCGCGCCAGGCAGATCACCACGGAGCCGGGTCAGCGCGGGCAGAGCAGCTTCGACAACGAAGCCCGCACGCCGCTGACGATCCTCCTCGTCGTCACCGGTACCGTGTTGCTGATCGCGTGCGCGAACATCGCCAACCTGCTGCTGGTCCGCGGCGCGGGCCGATCCGCCGAGATGGCGGTGCGCCTGTCGATCGGCGCGAACCGTCGCCAGTTGATCACGCAGCTGCTGACCGAGTCGATCATGCTGGCGAGCTTCGGCGCCATCGCCGGACTGTTGGTGGCGAAGTGGACGCTCGATCTCATTGCGTCGATCATGCCCGCGGACGACGGCCCGCTGATCTCGTTCTCGTTGAGCGCCACGATGCTGATCTTCGCAGGTGGCGCCGCCATCCTGACCGGGATCGCGTTCGGCCTGTTCCCGGCGCTGCACAGCACCCGGCCCGACCTGGCATCGACGTTGAAGAACCAGGCCGGCCAACCGGGCGGCGCCAAGGCGGCTCGCCGGTTCCGCACCACGCTCGCCACCGTGCAGATCGCCATGTCGATGGCGTTGCTGGTGCCGGCCGGGCTGTTCGCCAAGAGCCTCTTCAATGTGAGCCGCGTCGACCTCGGGTTGAAGGCGGACCACATGCTGCTGTTCAGCCTGGCGCCCGAGATGAACTCCTACAATACCGAACGCACGCGGCAGCTGTTCGAGCGCATCGAGGACGAATTTGCCGCGGTGCCCGGCGTGACGAGCGTGGTGGCCACCATGGTGCCCGTCCTGGCCGGCGACAACTGGGGCAACAGCCTCGTGGTGGAAGGGTTCGACGCCGGACCGGATACCAACACCAACGCGTCGTTCAACGGCGTGGGCCCTGGCTATTTCCGCACGATGGCCATTCCGCTGATGGCCGGCCGCGAGTTCACGCGCGCCGACGCGTTTGGCGCGCCGAAGGTCGGCATCATCAACCAGTCGTTCGCGAAGAAGTTCAACCTCGGCGATAACCCGATCGGCAAGCGGTTCGGACTCGGCGGTGCGAACGCCAAGCCCGACATCGAGATTGTCGGCCTCGTGCAGGACGCCAAGTACAGCGACGTGAAACGCGAGGTGCCGCCGCAGTATTTCCTGCCCTATCGCCAGGAAGAGCGCCTCGGCTACGGCTATTTCTACCTGCGCACATCAACACCGCCCGAGCAGATGTTGGCCACCGTTCCGGCGATGATCCGCAAGCTCGACGCCGGGCTGCCCGTGTCGGACGTCAAGACCATGGAGACGCAGATTCGCGAGAACGTCACGCAGGATCGCATCATCAGCACGCTGTCGCTGGCGTTTGCGTTGCTGGCCACGGTGCTGGCCGCGATCGGCCTTTACGGTGTGCTCGCCTACACGGTGGCGCAGCGGACGCGCGAGTTCGGATTGCGCATGGCGCTGGGCGCCGACGGCGCGGCCGTGCGTGGCCTGGTCATGAAACAGGTGGTGAAGATGGCGGTGATCGGCGGCACGATCGGTTTGATCGTCGCCGTCGGCGTTGGCCGGCTCGCGCAGTCGTTGCTGTTCGAACTGGAAGGACACGATCCGATGGTGCTGACCGGCGCGACGTTCGCCCTGGCGCTCGTCGCTCTTGGCGCCGGCTTCATTCCGGCGCTGCGCGCGTCAAAGGTCGATCCGATGAATGCCCTGAGATACGAATGATCTGTTGATCTATTGATCTGTTGACCTGTTGATCTGAGGTTCTGAGATCACAAGCTCAAGAATTCATCAGATCAAAAGACTCGGCCTCGTCACTGGGGCTTGGGTGTCTCGCTGGTAGTCACCGTGAACCGGCGGAACCGGCGATCCACATCGGCAAGTCTATAATCGATCCGTAATGGAAAGGATCATCGTCACGGCCAAGTTCCACACCGGCCATCGCCAGCTTGGCTACCCGGGAAAGTGCAAATTCGTCCACGGCCACACGTGGCAGGGGAAGGTGGCGGTGGCGGCCGACGAGTTTCCGCGTGACGATCTCGACATGTCGCTCGAGTTTGGCGACATCAAGAACGTGATGCGGTTCATGGATCACAAGATGCTGGTCACCGAGCAGGACCAGACGTTCCTGGACCAGGGCCTGTTCGAGCCGGAAGGCGTGGTGATGCTGAAAGGCAAGGGGCCGAGCGTCGAGAACGTCGCGGCGTATGTGTTCGACGGCGTCGTCGAGGTGATCAGGAAGCAGTATCCCGGGCGCGGTGTCCGCTACACGATCGAAGTGACGATCCAGGAAACCGAGAACAACATCTTCATCATCGAGAAGACGATCACGGTTTAAAACTTCACCGTCATCACTAACGACGCGGAGCGGCCGGGCGCGAACACCGCGCGCACGTCCTGGCTCGCGAAATACGTTTCGTTCAACAGGTTCCTGGTCTGGATGCGGAGCTCGAGCGGCTTGGCCACCTGGTATCCCATAGCCGCATCCAAGAGCGTGTAGCCGGGCACGGCCATCTCGGTGGGGCCGAAATGTTCGTCGTCCGAGTAGAACGCCGCACGCACCTGCCCGAAGCCGCGGGTGCCGAATTGCCGCCGCACGGTCGCCATCAGGTTGACGGGCGAGATGTCGTCCAGGTACGCGTCATCATCGAGCGCGCGGCCTTCGGCCACCTGCGCCGCGAGGTCAACGGCGATGGCGCCGGGCAGGGTCGCCTGGGCCTCCACCTCGAAGCCGCGCACGCGCGCGGTGCCGCGATTGCGAAAAAAAAAGAAATCCGTCGTCGCCTCGTACCGCTCGATCAGATCGTTGATTCGATACTGGTAGTAGAAGGTTGCCAAACGAAAACGCTGTGAGACGTAGCGCACGCCGAGGTCGAGCTGCACGCTGGTTTCCGGATTGAGGTCTGGATTGCCGGTGATGAACCCGCGCCCGGTCGGTCCGCGGTAATAGCGATCGGAAAGCACCGGGTCGCGGAACCCGCGCGCGATTTGCGCGGTGAGGCTGAAGCCGCCGAAGCTGCCCACGGTGGCCGAGGCATAGCCCGACCCGGCGCCATTGCCGGTGGCGCGATCGCCGAAGTGGCCGCCGGTATTCGACGTGGTCACATCGTCGCCACGCACACCGCCGCCCACCACGAGCACCGGCGACACCGCGGATTCGATGCTCGCATAGACACCGCTATCGACGCGGCGCGCCGTGTCGATCGACAGGTTGGGGCGCGTGCTGGCGACGCTGTCCGCCGGATCGAACTCGATCAAATCGTCGATGGCATTCAAGCCGAAGCGGCCGTTGATATCGACGCCGAACTCCACGCGTGACTGTCCCACGAGCTTTTCCAGGAAGCTCCGCACGTGAAAGTCATTGGCGGCGATGTCGGCCCGCTCGATGCTTCGTCCCGTGGTCGCGGTTGAAAACCGCTCCTGATCGGTGCGCTGCTCAAAGCGGCCAACAAAGCCGGTCACCGCGAGCCGTTGCAGGCCGAGCACGCTGCGGGCTTCATATCCGGCCGTGAAGCGATGGGAATCCTCGTACGGGTAGTAAAACCGCACCGTGCGCGAGTTGTTGCGCGGCCGTTCGATGTCTCGGCCGAAGTCGCTTTGCCACCCGGCGGTCAGGTAACCGACGCCGACCTTCTGCTCGGCGCGCACCATGAACCCGCGATCGCCGAATCCCGAGTTGAACACCTCGCCCTCGGGGCTGTCCCAGTCCCCGGCCTCGCGGACGTGCGCGGCAAACAGCACGCCGCCCGCGGGCAGGCCCTTGGCGACCTCGATCGCGCCGCGGCGTTCGGGCATGCCGGCGCCCACGGTGCCGCTGAACTGAAAGGCCCACGGCGAGCCCGGCATCACCCGGCGCGTGCGCACCGAGATCACACCGCCGAACGCATCCGAGCCGTACGCCACCGAACCGGGCCCACGGGACACGTCGACGCCCTCGATCAATGACGGATCGAGAAACGTGGCGCTCGCGCCGGCGCGCCGCTCGGAGCTGACGCGCGCGCCGTCGATCAGGATCAGCGTGCGTCCGCGCGCGAGGCCGCGGATCGCCGGGACCGCGGCCTGTCCTTCAGATACCTGGTTGACACCGGCCACGTTCTCGATCGCCTGCATGAGGTTGACCGGCTGGCGAACGGCGACGTCGCGGGCCGACAGGCTCGAGGTGGCGGCCCCTGGAGTGGACTCGATGCTCGGCGCGGATCCCGACACCGTGACCGACTCGTTGAGAATCGGCGCGATGGTCACCACCAGTTCGACCGTGGGATCGAGCGCCTCGATCAGGATCGGCCGCGAGTAGTTGCCGGCCGAATCGATGACGAGGATTTCGAACGGCGTCGGCGGATCGGGCTGCCACACGAAGCGGCCATCCTGATTCGTGATGGCCTCGCCGGTGCGCCCCAGGATCGAGATGGTGGCATTCGGCACGGGCTTGCCATCCCGGTCGACGACCCGTCCGCGGAAGGCGAATGCCGGCGACGACACCAGAAGACAAAGCAATACCAGCAGCGAACGACGCATGAGTCCCAAACAATGAATTATATGATGGGCCTCGATGCTGAGCCGCAGAGCGGTGTTTGCGCTGTTTTACGTGACCAACGATCGTCCGCTCGTCGAGTATCATCACTGGCTACCGCGGCCGGAAGAGCAGCCCCCCCTCGACTTGTCGCCCCTCACCGGCGATGTCATGCGTCATGTCCATTGAAGCCGTGTTTCTCGACGCGGGCGGCGTGCTGTGCCACCCGTCGTGGACGCGCGTCGCCGATGCGCTGGTGCGTCACGGTGCGGCCGTCACGTCGGCGGCGCTCGCCGCCGCGGA
>CAZEMI010000294.1:0-6094 GCA_964513235.1 uncultured Acidobacterium sp. | reverse complement strand
CGCGAGCGCGACCAGCGCAAGAACGGCAGCGGGCCTCGCGGGGGCAAAGCGCCCCCCGTGTCCACGAGCCATGCGTTCTTTTTCGTTGGAGACAGAAACGAGTATTGAGATCACGAAGCACCTCCCAAAGCGCAAGGGTTTCCGACACTGACCGTGGTGTGTTCGTACAGGAACCTGGCGCTCGTCAGCCTGGGGGGCTGAGCTTGGCGAATCAAAAGGTTCGTAAAAGAACCAGACGCTCGTTAGCCGGGGGAGTGAGCTTGGCGAATCAAAAAGTTCGCAAAAAGAACCTGGCGCTCGTCAGCCTGGGGGGCTGAGCTGGGCGAATCAAGAGGTTCGCAGAAGAACCTGACTCGTCAGCCGGGGGGGCTTGGCGAATCAAGAGCAACTAGTTAGGGTAAACGTCGGCTATCCGAAAATTCACGGGCGCCCCGCGGATAAGAGGGCAAGGTTGGGCAATTGTCGGCACTCCCGCCTCCTTCCGGTCAGGAGCCCGAGGAAGTTGATGGAATACAAGTGCGTGGAGTTGACGGAAGAGCTGTTGGACGGACATCTACGGAAGAAATGACGAATAACGAATAACGAAGGAAGGTTATAACTCTGCCGGTATGAGCGTGAAGCCCTCGCGGGCGGCGGCATCGCGCCGGCGGCCGTCGAGCGAGCCTTGGAACATCTTGGAACCTACGGTACGGGCAGCTTCGCCGCCGCGATCTTGATCACCGCGGCCACTTCGGCGTCGACGGATTTCCAGTTCCCCATATCGCTGATCACGTCCTTGACGAAGAACACGACACGATCGGTTGGCGCCAGCACCGTCACCACGACCCGCATTTCGCGGCGCTGCACTTGTGCCGGCGCCAGGTTCTTGATCGCCGCGAGTGGTTGCGTGGCCTTCACCGTGCCGTTGATGTCGACGATGGCGGCCGCGACAACGAGGGAGCTCACCGGCATCAATCCGCGATTGAGCACGTGCACGCCCCACTTGCTCGGCGGGTTGTGTTGTTTCACCTCCTCGACCTGCACGACCATGGCTGGCGCATCAGGGAGACTGTTCACGGCAAACACGCGCCAGCTCCCGCCCTTGACCTCGAAGTCAAACTGGGTCATGCGCGCGTCACCGGGCATCGGGGTGGGATTGGTCGGGTTCAGAATGGTGATCGGCGGTTGCGCCTGCGCCAACACGGACAACGAACCCGACAGGATACAGGTTCCAAGAGTTGCAAGCGCTCGGACCGGGTTCATGGTTTTCGCCTCGGAACACTCGCGTCGCCGTCGAATTCATAACCGGGGGCGGCCTGGTCGCGCCCGATCCGGCCGGCCTCGATTTTGGCTTTCGCATAACTCTCGGGACGAACCGGCGCGCCGGTCATGCCGCGCAGCATCGCCAGTTGACCGACGTGCGTCAAGGCATCGGCGAGCGGTCCCTGGATCAGCTTTTCGATGGATCCCTTGAATGGACCATTCGCGGCAAGCGCGGCGTCGAGTGCGGCCAGGCCGTCGAAGAATCGCGCCACTTCACGATCCCACTCGTCACTGCCATCCGCTTTCCACTTGATGTCGCCGTCGGCGATCGTCACTCCCCACGCCATGAGATCTCCCATGTGCGCGAGGATCTGTACCGGCCGCCTGGTCGAGGCACCGCAGGTGTACTGCGGGAAGTCCAGGGGCACATCGCGCAACACTTTCGCAGCGCGATAGGCCAGGGTGGCGGCCAGTTGTCTGAGTACGCGCAGCTCGTCGTCTTGCATGGCTATCTCACCTTGCGCCAGGACCGTGAGCCCGAGTGCAGGTATTCAATGGCCCCAGTCGCACTGCGGACGACAACGTATCGGGGCCCGTCGACGACGCGAAGGTCGTCGTCGCCATACTTGACCAGTGGCTGCTCGCGGTTGTTCTGCTTCAGCACCAGTTTGCCGTCTCGAACCAACACCTCGATCGTCCTCGGGCCCTGCGCGTAGGTTCCGGCGTAGGCGTTCATCTCGGTCGTCGTGAGCGCCGATGGCGCGGCGGCCGTCGTCCTGGCCGGTTCAAGCGACAACGCGATCTCCATCGCCTTCTCGGCGGTGGCGCCCAGGCCGACGCCCGTCCTGTTCGCGACCGTGATGACGGCGAATCTCTTCGCCGGCACCATCCGGATGGACGAACCATAACCAGCCCTCGAGCCGCCGTGACTCACCATGTCGACGCCGCGAGACCTGGCCAGCTGCACGCCGTATCCGTATGACACGTCGCCGCCGGGAATCTTCGCGCGGGGCGTGCTCACGCTCCGGATCACCGCCGGCGAGAGGACCTGCTTGCCGTCGATGCGCCCGTCGTTGAGAAACGCGATCACGAATCGCGACAGATCGAGGACGTTCGAGAAGATCGACCCCGCCGGCCAGGAGGCGGCATTGTTCGCAGCGGGGCGGATCACTCGGGGTCCCTGCGGTGTCTCCTCATGTCCTTGCGCGAGCGGGAAGGTCATCGCGACCAGCGGGCGCAGCGTGGTGCTCTTCATCCCAAGCGGTCCGAAGAGGCTCTCCTCCAGCTGATCCGCATACTTCCGTTTGCTGGCGTGTTCGATGAGGAAGCCGGCCAACCAGTAGCCGGGATTTGAATAGGAGAAGACCTGGCCCGGCTCGGTGAAGAATCGCGACTCGGTCCAGGAGCGCACTTCCTTCTCGAGTGCCGTCTCGTCGTGGCTGCCCATCATCGGCGCCTCGTCGAACAGCCCCGACCTGTGCGACAACAGGTGATCGGCCGTAACCCGCGCGATCTTTGCGTTCAGGCCATTCACGTACGCTCCGACCGGAGCGTTGAGATCGAGAGCGCCACCTTCGGCGAGACTCACGAGCGCCGCGGCGGTGAACATCTTCGTGGTCGAGCCGAGGCGGAACAGCATCTCCGGACGGACCGGCTCGTTGGTCTCGACGCTGGCCACGCCAAAGCCGCGGGAGTAGATCACGCGATCGCCGAGGACGACGGCGATGGCGGCGCCAGGCGTCTTGGTCTCGCGCAACTCCTCGAGGATGGTTTTCTCGAGAGGAAGGAAATCCGGAACCGACGGCGCTTGCCTGCCCTGAGCGGAGTCGAAGGGCCGGGCGGACCCAGTCAGGCCGAAAAGCAGGATCGCCGCCGCTGCTAACGCCGCCCGCGTCTTCGTGACAGGGCTCATGCCATCACCTCGGAGCATCATGCTAACGCTAGAAGCGTTCCAATGGTTCCAATCGTTTCCGCCTCCGCGCCCGAAGGGCGCTACGGCGCGACCGCGCCGAAGCTCGCGTGTCACCCAGCGAGCGAAGGCGGGCCAAAGGTTCCACGGGCAATGTTCGGTTGGGTTCCGTGTGCGAGAACCTGAACTCGTTCTCGGACAAGGGCGAGCGGGCGCGCCAGGCGGACAGGAATCGGCATTGGTGTCGGAATCTGGCACAGCGGCAGGCTGGATGTTCGCCTCATCGTGTTTGGATTGCGCGTAAATCACGTCGTGATGCTTCGGCCCGCGAATTGCCTCAGAGGGCAACCATGACTCGATACGGGTCGGCGGCCGGTGCAATTCTGATCACCTTGGTGTCGGCTGAGGCCTTCGCGCAAGGCGGCCCTCCGCGGTCCACCATCTGCCATATTCCCCCCGGCAATCCCGCCAACGGGCAGACGTTGACGCTCCCGGAGCCGGCGATTCAGACGCACCTCGCGCATGGCGATGTCATGGGTGCGTGCGCGGCTGGCGGCATCCGCGGCAACGCGATCGGCGGCGATCGGAACGATCGGCCGCGGAACGACGGGCGCGGAACCCCGGGCCGGCGCGGCGGCAGTGATGAGCGGCTGGAGGGTGGCGCGCGCGAAGAAGCGGACGAGGCGGAAGAACAGGAAGAGGAAGAGGCCGAAGAGCGGGAGGGCGGCGAGGTATCGGCCGGCGGCGGCCGCAATCCGGGTCCGACCACGACGCGGCCCGAGGCCTCGGGGCAGCAGCCGTCGGGCGCCGATCGCGGCGCGGGCGCCGATAGCGGAGAACGCGGCGGCAAGCCGAAGCCCGGTAACACCGGTGGGACTGGTCGGGGCGCGCCGTCCACGAAGAAGCCGGCGGGACCGCCGCGCAAGCAGCCGTGAGATAGCTCCGCGGCGTAGCCGCTTGCATTTAGTAGCTACCGGTAGCTACTATACGGCCATGCGTGCCGTAGGCATAAAAACGCTCAAGAACCGGCTCAGTGAGTACGTCAAGTTCGCCGCCGGCGGTGAAACCATCCTGGTGACCGACCGGGATCGCGTGGTTGCTGAGATGGGACCGCCGCAGGTTGGGCGCGCCGAACGGGTGGCTGACGCCCTCCTCGCCGATGCAGTCCGAAGCGGCTGGCTGCAACCGGCCGTGATGACGACAGGTCCGTTGCCGCCACGAAAGCCGGTGGCACGATTGCACGACCTGCTGTGCGAGCTGGCCGGGGATCGATCGGACCGATGACGTATCTCGACACCTCGGTCCTGCTCGCCGAGCTGCTGGCCGAGGATCGGCATCCGCCGGAAACCTTGTGGGCGGAGTCTCTGGTCTCGAGCCGACTATTGGAGTACGAGGTCTGGACGCGGATCCACGCGCGCCGATTGGAGCACAGCCACGGCGACGCGACGCGCGACCTGCTCGGGCGCGTCGCGATGTTGGAAATGGTGTCGCCGGTTCTCGCGCGGGCGCTCGAGCGCTTCCCGGGTGAGGTCAGGACGCGTGACGCGCTTCATCTGGCCAGTGTGGAATTTCTCAGGCAGAGAGATCCGTCGGTGCTACTGGCAACCTACGATGTACGCCTCGCCGCCGCCGCGGAAGCAATGGGTGTCCGGCTCTATCGCCTCGAATAGGGCGTCGTCCCATCAAGGACAAAGCGATGGGCCGCTGGCCCGGCGATGCCTCTCGCTCGTTCGGGTCGTCCGGCCAGCCGAATGGAGTAGGATGACGCACCATGGCTGACAGACTTCTTGGATCGTTCGTGTGGTGCGAGCTCATGACCACGGATACGGCCGCGTCGGAATCCTTTTACAAGAAAATCGTGGGGTGGACGTCGGTACCGTTCGCGCCAGATGGGTCCTACACGGTCTTCAGCAACCGGGCTGGCGCCGGCGTGGCCGGCCTGATGACGCTGCCGGCAGCAGCGAAGCAGATGGGCGCGCCCCCGAACTGGTTGATGTACGTCGGCACGCCGAACGTGAACGATACGGCAGTGCGCATCGCGCAGCTCGGCGGGCGCGTGCTGAAGCAGCCGGAAGACATCCCCAACACGGGTCGTTTCGCCGTCGTCCAGGATCCGTACGGGGCGACGTTCGGCATTTACACGCCGAAGACGCCAGGTCCCGGCAAAGGGCAACCCGGCCTGGGTGACTTCTCGTGGTTCGAGCTTTACACGCCCAATCCCGACGGCGCGTGGAACTTCTACCGGTCGCTGTTTGGCTGGGAAAAGACCTCGGCCATGGACATGGGCGAGATGGGCGTGTACCAGATGTTCGGGCGCGGCGGCGGCATCCCGAACGGCGGGATCATGAAGCCGCCACCGGGCGCACCGGCGGCGTGGATGCCCTATGCCCTGGTCCAGGATGCGAAGGCCGCGGCCGCAGCCGCCACGGCGAACGGCGCCAAGATCATCAACGGCCCGATGGAAGTGCCTGGAGGCGACTGGATCGCGCAAGGTATCGACCCGCAAGGCGCGATGTTCGCCGTGCACTCGCTGAAACCGGCCGCGCAGAAGGCCGCTCCGTCGAAGCCGGCCGCTCCCGCCAGGAAGAAGGCGGCCAAGAAGGCCGCAAAGAAGGGCGCGGCGAAGAAGGCAAAGGCCAAGCCGGTGAAGAAGGCGGCAAAGCGCTCGAAGCCAGCGAAGAAGAGCGCGGCCAAGAAGACAGTCGCCAGGAAGAAACCTGGGAAGAAGAAGGCTGCGAAGCGGAAGAAGTAGAAAAACAAAGAGGCGGGACTGAAGTCCCGCCTCTACAAATAAACGCTGCGATTACTCGACTTCCGTAATCCCTCGCGCCTCGGCCTCTTCCGGCTCGACAAGATATTCCATCTCGCGATCCAGTTCGAGGTCCTCGTCGCCAAGGCCGAAGGCCTTGCCCTGAGCGAGCCGGTGCTGCGCGACAGCGCAGC
>CAZEMI010000293.1:0-16090 GCA_964513235.1 uncultured Acidobacterium sp. | reverse complement strand
GGGCTTGGGGCTTGGGGCTTGGGGCTTGGGGCTTGGGGCTTGGGGCTTGGGACTTGGGGCTTGGGACTTGGGACTTGGGGCTTGGGGCTTGGGACTTGGGACTTGGGACTTGGGACTTGGGGCTTGGGGCTTGGGACTTGGGGCTTGGGACGTGAGAAACGTTCATGAACAGCTAAACGCGCAGGCGCAGCGGCTGAGATGCCTCCAGGGGATCAAAACCGACACGATCGAGAGATTAGAGAATGCATTGGTACTGACATCTGGCAATTATCCGGTCGCCAAGCTCAGAGCCCCAGCAGTAGATCTTTGGCGGATTCAGGACGAGGACTGGCGTCGTCGTCTCCGTCGGCTTCTGCTTCCGCGTAGAGGGATCACCGGCGATCTCGCAACGTTTCTCAGCCAAGTAATGTTTCTCAAGCACATGAACAACCCTATTCCTGGCGAAGTGCATCAACGACGTTGACGCGGGAGGCGCGCCGGGCGGGCAGGTACGACGCGACGATTGAGGTGACGGCGAGCAGGACGAAGACGCCAACGTAAGTGATCGGGTCGACGGGCGTGACGCCAAAGAGAAGGCTCTTGAAGCTGACCGCGACCGCCGCGCTCAACACGAAACCAATCACCAGCCCCGGCACTGTATGGAACAGGGCTTCGCGGACGACCGCCGCTTGAATGCGCTGCGACGAGGCGCCGAGAGCCATGCGGACGCCGAATTCGCGGGTCCGCCGGCGCATGTTGAACATTGCCACCGCGTAATGGCCCAACGCCGCAATGACGAGCGAGAGCACGGCAAAACACACCAACAGCTGCACAATCTGGGTCTCGAGCTCAGTGACCATTGCTAACCGTGCGTTCATCGTCGACATCCACACGATCGGCAGTCCTGCATCAACCTCGCCGATCGCGCGACTCACTACAGGCGTGATCGCTTCAAGGGTGCCGCGATGGCGAATGATGAAGCTGAGATCGGTCGGTGGATTACCCGGCATCTGCTGCTCAGCGACGAACAAGTATCGAGGATGCGGATCATGATTAGGACCATCGAACAGCGCGTCGGGGACGATGCCGACGATCTCGATCCGTTCGGTGCGGTCACCGATGAAGACCGGGTGCCCGATTGGAGGCTCATTGGCGAATAATTCCATCGCCAGACGTTGATTGATCATCGCGACGCGTGTGGCGCCCCGTCGGTCGCTCGCCGTCAACTCGCGCCCGGTGATCGCCTCCAATCCAAGTGTCCGCAGGTAGTCAGGGCCGACCTGTCGTACGAAGCCCGTGGCAACAGTTTCAGTGTTGCGTCGAATTCGCGTGGATGCCAGGAATGCCGCCCCGGGCATTCGCCGCGCGTATGACACGGCTTCGACGCCCGTGGCACTCGCGAGCCGCTCGCGAACCCGCTCGAGGAGCGCGAACCCTGCGGCACCGTCGGCGACAGGTTCGTTGCTACCAGCCGCGCTCGCCCCATCGAGCCGAACGGTGACGAGCAAAAGGTTGTCCGGGTTGAAGCCGAAATCCCCTGAACTGAGCGTCGTCAGCGATCGATACGCGAGACCTGCACTCGTCACCAGCAGGACTGAAAAGGCGAATTGGACGACGACCAGCCCGGTGGCCAATCGGGAACGGCCGCGAGCGATGCTGTGTTCACCGGCTTTCAGTAATGGCAATGCGTGAACCCGCCATGAGCGCAGCGCGGGCGCGAGCGAAAACACCAGGGTCGCCAGCAGCGCCAACGTCATGCCGTACGCCGCTAGCGCCCAGTCAGGCCGGGCATAGGCGAGCAGCCCCGGCCGTGGTTCGATGACCCGAAGCAGCGCTTGCGACGTCCACCAGGCCACGGCATACGCCGCGATCGATGCCGCGATCGCGAGCGTCGCTCCTTCGGCGAGCAGCATGCGCACGATGCGCGTGCGCGACGCGCCCAGCGAGTGACGAACAGCGGTATCACGTTGCCGTTCGACGGCACGCCCAAGCAGCAGGTTCGCAACATTGGCGCAGACGACGATCAGCGTGAGGAGTGTGACCACGCTGAATACCGCCAGGAACACCGGCGCCATATCGGCAATTGGCAAGAGCGCCGTTGCGGAATACCGTGACACGACCACGCGCGGATTGCGTAACGGCACCACGACGCCCTGCGGCGAAATCGTCGTGAACGCGTCGGGGTAGGTGCTTTGCAGTTGTGCGGACAGCGTCGCAAACTCGGCGCGAGCCGCAGCCATCGACGCTGATGGACTGAGGCGACCGGCCATCACGACGAACGGCTCCGCGCGATTGCTCAACCCGGCTTCGCCGTGGGTCGCTCGGTTATACGCTCGAATCGGCAGCCACACGTCTTCGCCCGGCGTGAGGACCGCGCCCGCGAATCCGGCGGGCGCGACTCCCACGATCGTCGCCGGCATGCGGTTGATCGTGATCGGCCTGCCGACGACGTCCTCGGCCAGGTTGAACCGCTCCTGCCACACGCGATAACTGATGACGACGACCACACCGTCCAGTGCGTCATCGTCCCGCGCCACGAACCCGCGTCCAAGCGCGATCTCCACCCCAAATGTATCGAAATAGTTCGTGGTGACCAGGCCGCCGAACAGCGCGAAGTTGCCGGCTGGCGTGCCGAGAGTCATGCGCTGTCCGTTCCATGCGGCGAAGTCGCGCACGGTCCTCGAACCGCCTGCATAGTCCTCAAAATTCGGAAAGCTGACGAACGGGTCGGTGAGGAAGGCGCGGGGATCAAGGTGGCGGATCACGACAAGGTCGTCACGGGTCACACCCGAGGCCGGACTGACCAGGATGCTGTTGACCATCGAATAGACGGTCGCGTTGCCGCCGATCACGAGCGCGATGAGGAGAATGGCCGCGGCACTCAGACCCGGTGCATGGCGAAGAATCCGCGCGCCGAATCTCACGTCCTGCAGGCAATGTTCGACGCGCGTCCACGACCACACCTCTCGCGTCGTCTGACGCACCAGCATGACGTTGCCAAACTCGCGGGTGGCGGCGGCTCGCGCTGCATCCGGCGTCATCCCGCGCGCGATGTAGTCGCGCGTCGCCATCGCGACGTGGCTGTCGATCTCCTCAGCGATGTCATCGACACCACGACGGCGGAGCCATCCGAACAAGCGCATCGTCCTAGCCCTCGTGTTTGTGGCGCTTCATCAGTGACGCCATCGCGTCGACTAACTGGCTCCAGCGGGATTGCTCGGTGGCAAGTTGCTTACGTCCGGCCGCGGTGAGGAGGTAGTATTTCGCGCGCTGATTGTTTTCCGAGGTCCGCCACTCGGCGCGAATCCAGCCGCGCTTCTCGAGCCGGTGCAGCGCCGGATACATCGATCCGGTACCCACTTTGAACGCGTCGAAAGAGTTCGCGTTAATGGCGTGGCTGATGCCGTAGCCGTGTTGCGCACCCCAGCGTAGCGTTTGCAGGATCATGAAATCGAGCGTGCCCTGCAAGAGATCGATGCGGTTCTGGTACCGGGGCGCCCTGGGCATGCGCGCAATCTACCGCCAAAGGATGTCGAACGTCAACAGCCTAGGCTGTCGATGTTCGACATCCTTCGGAGATGGGGCTTGGGACGTGAGACTTGGGACTTGGGACTTGAGACTTGGGACTTGGGGCTTGGGGCTGTCATGGCCGTAGTGACCTGCGCAGGTTGACGAGGGCTCCTGCCGCGCGATCGCCGAGCGCTTCAACAGGCTCGGCCATCGAAGCTTCAAGCATCGAGAGCCTCTTGGCAAGACCTAGTAGGTAGACCGCCTCGCGCGCGGAGCCAAGCGCGATGTCCAGGAATCTCAAATAGTCGGCCTCTGATTCGCGGGCGCAGCCTTCGACGATGTTCGTAGGTATCGAGACGGCGGCGCGACGAAGCTGGCTCCGCAGTCCGTATGTCTCCGACTTGGGGAAGTCGGCGGTCGCCACATACATGGCAACCGCCATTTGATCGGCGAGCTTAAACGCGTCGAGCTTTCGATGATCTCTGGCCATAACTAGTCAGAGATGCACGTCCTCGTCCAGATCGACTTTTTCGAGAATCACTGGCAGTTTCGGTGCGGTCGAGCGGAACGAAGCTTGCTGTGATCGCAATACTTGTCGAGTAGTCCGGACAATGATTTGGCAGATCTTGCGTACTCTCGAACCTCAGCTCCAAACCCCAAACCCCAAGTCCCAAGTCCCAAGCCCCAAGCCCCAAGCCCCATGCTCGTCAGCGTCGCTCGATCGGCAGCGGGGGCGCTTCGGCCAGGAATCGACGGTACACAGCGCGAGCTTCATCGAACTGCGCGTAGACGTGGGCCTTCTCGCGCTGCGATCGCCAGCCTGGCCATGCCTCGGCCTGTGCCTGCAGATTGTCAATCCACTTCAGCGCGTACTCCGCGCTCGCCCGGTGCCGCACGGGCTGGTCACCGACGGTGATCCACACCGGATTGGTGAAGGCCTGCGCGAAAGAGGTATCCAGCGGGAAGCGCTCCGACTCGGTGCCTTCGACACGAAGATGGTACCAGCCGCTACGGGACACCTTGAGCGTCTGCGTGTAATCGGCGCTCACGCGGTCGGCCGCGAGCGTGAGCTTCTCGACCACCTCCCCGTTGAAGACCAGCGACGCTGCGGTGACGGGCGTGATGGACCTGACGCGAGCGCTCACCTCGACCTCGCCACCGCCGGCCGGCAGGCGGACTTCCTCGCCTGCGATGCGTCGGTTGATGGTGAGTTCCACCAGCGGCCCGGTGCTGACGAAGGCGTGGCCCTTTCGCAGTTGTTCGAAGAAGCCATCGAGATCGAGCCCGCGTTCGCCCGTGTGCACGTAGGTCCGCGCCGATCCGACCAGCTTGGACTGGTGCATGCTGCTGATCGAGTCCTCGCCGCCCACAGCCGTGACACGCAGCCCGTTGTTCCAGACGGCGTAGAGGGGATAGAAGCCGGCCCGGCCGGCGTTGGACCACTCGAGCGCATCGGTCGCGCCGAGCGCGGCGTCAACGATGAAGCCCTTCGCGCCGCCAAGCCCCTGCGCCAGCGGGTCGTTGTTGCCGCCAAACGCGTGCACGTAGCCGACCGTGGCGCCCTGCGCCTTGGCTTTGCGCAGCATGTCGGTGTTGCTCGGGTAGAGGCTCTCCACCGCGGTACCTTCGTAGCCGGTCAGAAAGGGACTGATCAGATGACGCTGCAGCTGGAACATGAACACATGACCGTAGAACGGTGGCCGGTATTCCTGGCCGATGTGCAGCACCCGATCGGGGGTCGAGGCGGGATGCGGGCCGCCCCCGGGCACGAAGTGCTGGTGATCGAGGATGCGGTTGTCTTTGTTGGCCACCTGGTTCAGCACGAAGTCCTGATCCTCCGCGGCCGACATCATCATCAGGTTCTCGGGGGTGTTGTGGAGGTTCCCCGCGTAGTTCATGTGCACGTGCGTGGACCCGTCGTACCATCCCTTCGCGGCCATATCGGTCAGGCGCGTGAGGCGCACGTTGATGGTCGTGACTTCGCCCGCTTTGATCGTGGCGGCGGCCTTCCCCGGATGGAACTCGAAGCCCTTGACGACATCCATGGTGACCGGACCCGGCGGAAGTTCAATCTGGAACGCCCCCGGCGTATGGAATATTCGGTCGCCGACGCCCGATACGCGGGCGAAGGCGTCGTTGGGAGCGTAGAACTTCCCGTCTGCCGCCGTCAGGTGAATGCGGGCGGCGGTTCCCCGGCCATGCTCGTCGAGGACCTGCACGGACAAGACCCCGACGGGCTGCTTCCACCGGCGCCGCGTGATCGTGACGTGCCGGATGTCTCCGCCGTAGGTCTCCAGCAGTGCGAGCTGCGGCAAACCGCCCTCCGTCCCGTTGGTGATGAAGGCGATCCATTCGCCGTCAGGAGACCACCGCGGGTGAAAGGCGTCGTGCTCGAAGAACGTCAGCTTGTATGGTTCGCCGCCTGGCGCCGTGGGCTGGACGTAAAGGTTGTTGAACTGGTCGGCCGACCCGCCGGTGCCGGCATAGACGAAGCGGCGGCCGTCAAGCGAGACGTCGGGACGCGTCCGATACAGCGTCTGCTCAGCGAGCAGCGTCTGGGCCTTGTCGATGCCACGTGCCTCGGCGGGGACGCGCAGGACATTGCCGGAACCGAGCGGCACCCCCCGGTTCGAGACGATGAGCAGCTCGCGGCTGTCGGGCATCCACGCCGGCGTGATGTTGACGTCGACATCCCCGAAGTAGAGGCGCTCGCTTCGGAATTTGTTGTCGCTGGTCACCGCGATCTCCGGGCCCGTCCACTGCCCGTTTGCGATCGGCCGGACGAACACGTTGAAATAGCCGTTCGGCCGCGTGCCGACATACACGAGACGCGTGCCATCTGGTGAGAACACCGGGTCGGTGTAAACGAATTCGTCCTCGGTGAGCGCCCACGTCTTGCCGGTGGCCACCTCCAGCGTCCGCAGTTGGATGGTGCGTCCGCCGTCATCCGCCGTGAAGACGATGAAACGGCCGTCGGGCGACCAGGCGGGCATCGAGTGGTAGGTGCCGTCGGCAGTGAGCTGGTCGGCGATACCCGTGGCGGGATCGACCCGCCAGATCGACCCGCTCATCGCGACCGCGATCGAGCGGCCGTCAGGCGCCCAGGCAGGCGCCCAAGGCGTCGAGCTCGGCGCCTGGGCGAAATAGTAGTTGTGCATGTAGTTCCCGCCGCTGCGTGCGTTGGGATAGGTGCGGTCCTGGCTGTTGACTGGCTGGTGGGCGAGGCAGACGAGCGCCACGATCCCGGCGACCCAGTGTCGATCTTTGTTCTTCATCGTGGTCCCGTACCTTCATGCCACTGCCCAGTTGACGGACCGCGAATGATACCGCAGGACGCGGGCGTTTAGGCCACCGATTGACACCGATTGGACACCGATTAATCAGTTCGTACGTAGAGGCGGGTCTTCCGCCTTCGCGCATGGCGCTTCGGCGGGACAAGGAAGACCCGCCCCTACGTACGTTTTTCAGCAGCCTGCTAACCTAAGGGACCAGGAGCAATCGGTGTCTGGCCGCGGCCGCGACGGCTTCACGCGAGAACGGCTGGCGGCGGTATTGGGTTAGCCGGTCTGTCGCGAAGCTTTAGATCAATGGTCGGCCGGGGCTTCCGTCTCGGCATCGCCGGCAATGAGGACCACCCTGCGTCCGGAAGTCGCCTGGCGGTCCCGGGCACGACGGCACAACTCGCGAATGTCATGGCCGGCTGCGGCAAACAACGCCGCGCGAACCGCGCGCACGTCCGCGACAATCGGATCATAGGAGGGCTCGAATTGTTTCGGTGGTTCAGACATCTGGGTCCTCCATGAGCTCATCGGGCGTACACAGGATGGACGCGACGTATCCTTCTTCCCGACAGACAGCATCAACCCGTCTCCGCAGTGCCAGCACTCCGTGAATTGCGATTCGACGCGTTCGCTGCAATTAGGACAGAGCCAGTTCGCCTGGGGATGCCGTCCGCTTCCAGCAGGTCTTTGACGAAATGTGCTTCAGTAGGGTGCTGAGCGACGAACACCTGCCTCACATCGTTCCTCCAGCGACAGCCCAACGCGCCGCTTCAGCCGCGGCGGCTCAAGATTCCGCCGCCGCCGCCGGCTGCAAGCGGTTATGCCGTCTTCCTCGACTTACGTTCACTCACTACGTCTAAGACGGCCTCCGGATGTTTCGCTGCAACCCGAAGTAGCACCCTGGCCGGGCCTTCGGGACTTCGGCGCCCCTGTTCCCAGTTGCGAAGGGTGGCCACGCTGATGCCCATGAGCTGGGCGAACTTTTCCTGCGAGAGGCCGTACAGCTGGCGAATCTTGCGCGCGTTCGGCTCCGCAGCAGCGAAGACTCGGCCGGGCCTTCGTTCGCCTCGCAGGATCTGGCCGCCTTGGCGCACACTCTCCAACAGTTCCTCGAAGACGTCTTCTCTCATTTCAACTCCCTCTCTGCAACAAGCCGCAGGCGTTTCAACTGCTGTGCACTAAGATCGTCTCGCTCGTTCTTCAGGAACACGAACAACATCAGTAGTCTGTCGCGCTCTGGAAACCACCGATAGATCACTCGAGCTCCACCCCGTTTCCCCCGTCCGCTGCCAGCCCAGCGCAGCTTCCGGAGACCGCCCCCTCCGGGGATGACCATTCCGGTATCTGGCGACGCGATCAGAGCAACCTGAAGTAATCGGTACTGTTCGTCATCGAGGGTCTGGATTACGCGCTTCGTGAACACCGGAGTCTCGACGATGACCACGGTCTATGGTACGCCAATGGCGTATATATGACAAGCCATGCTCAGGCCAAAGTCGGCATAGCGGTATATGGAGTAGACCGGAAGGACACCCCGCGGCCTACTACCGAAAGGCGCCCACCGTTCCGATCACTCACATGGACAACGGGGCCGGGATGAGAGCACGGTCACGACGCCCTTCGGGCGTGCCCCGTTGACCCGCGGGCGGGAGCAATACGCGCGGGCCTCGCGTGTATCTGCGGGCCGAGTGCAGCCGCTGCGTGCCAGGCGCAGCCTGTCGAAGCTCACGGTAATCGTGTGGCGGGAGCACTCGTGAACTTGAGAAAGTCCCTTCAGTCGTGACGCGCCCAAGCCCCAAGCCCCAGGTCCCAAGCCCCAGGCCCCAAGTCCCAGGCCCCAAGCCCCAAGCCCCTTACGGCACCAGCAGCAGCCGATGCCTGGCCGCGGCCACGACGGCTTCACGCGAGAACGGCTGGCGGCGGTATTGGCCCTGGCGCCACAGGTCGTTTTGATCGAAGTAGTACGGGCTCATCGGGTGGCCCGACTGGCCGGTGGCGAGAATGACACGCGACTGGTCCCACTCGCCAACGTCGAACAGCTGCCGCCACGACGGGTATTCCCAGGCCTTGAACCGCTCGGGACGGTTATGACTAATCCGCATCACGGTGTTGCCGTCGCCCTCGACCGGGACCGGTCCACGATTGAACAACCACCGGAAGGCGAACAGCGCGTTGCCGAGCGGGTGCTCGAAGCGCGCCGCGTGGATGCGATCCCAGCCGCGGCTCGACTCACCGCCCCACTCGTTTTGCAGATACTGCTCGGCGTCCTGCGCCGCCGTGAGGAAGATCTCGTCGCGCGTTTCGCGAATCTCCACGGTGAGGATGTCGTCCCACCATTTCGACTGCGGATCGTCGAGCAGCGCATAAATGCCGGCCGGCTTCTCCGCGCCCGCCCACTCGTAGAACTTGAAGAACAGCTCCTCTTCCATCTCGTCGATGAACGTGCGCCGCCACACGGCGTCTTCGAAGGCCTGGTAATAGGAGACGATCGGGCGGCTGTCGATGACCCGATCCCACACGGCGAGCTCGTCGAGCCGATCGGCCCAGCGGCGCTCGCCCTCGACGGTGCGGCCCTTCTTCACCGCCGCGCCGACGCCGGCGAGCAGCAGGTCGGCGGCCGCGCTCCGGCGATCGTTCTGCAGCTTCGCCATGGCATCGAGATCGACGCCTTCGGCCTTGGACAGCAGATCGCGCAGGCGCGTGGCGCGGAACGGCGCCGCCCAGTCATGCGTGACGAGCGGCGGGTAGGCGCGATCGACGAGATTGTTGGACGAGGAGATGAAGCCGGCGTCCGGATTGAGCACGCGCGGCAGCGTCGACGGATCGATCGAGCCGGTCCACGCCGAGCCGGCGCTGCCATCCACGGGCATGCGGCCGTCGCCGCTCGAGCGGATCGGCAACCGTCCCGACATCGCGTAGCCGATGTTCCCATCGACGTCGGCATAGACGAGGTTCGATGACGGAACCGAAAACGCATTCACCGCCGCGGTGAACGACGCCCAATCGGTGGCGCGGTTGATCGCGTCGAACGCCGTCGCCAGATCGCCGTTCACATCCCAGCGCAGCGAGTAGGCGCGCCGCTCCTCCGCCGGCCGATCGTCGGGCGACAGCCACGAGGGCGGGGCGTCCCAGTGCAATCCGACCTCGGCGATGATCGGGCCATTGCGCGTCTTCCACACTTCGAACGGCAAGGGCTGGCTGCGACCCCGCACGGGGACGTCGGCCGTCACGACCTCGATGGGCACCCATTCGCCGCGGTAGAAGGACCGCTTGTTCGCCACTTGCACGCGCTCGATCGCGAGATCCTGCACGTCGGCGTTGGTGTTGGTGATGCCCCACGCGATGCGCGCGTTGTGACCCAGCACCACCACCGGTACGCCCGGGATGGTCACGCCCACCACATCGAGATCCGCCGCGACCAGGTGCATCTCGTACCAGACCGACGGGAACTCGATCTGCAGATGCGGATCGTTGGCGAGCATCGGCCGGCCGGCCTTGGTCTTGCGGTTGGCCAGGACCCAGTTATTGCTGTTCGCTCGCCGTGCACTCGCGTCAAGCCACTCGAGCCCAGCGGGCATTTTCTTTCGAGGCCGCGCAGCGGCCGAGCCTGACCCGCCGGCGACAGCCGGCGCGCCTGCCAGGCGCGGCTCGTCGCTTGGCGCCGTGGCTTGCGCGGGAGGCCGGGGGCCTTCGAGGATCGCGGGCGCGTCGCTTGGATAGCGCCCTGTGAGCAACAACGCGTCGGCGGCGCCAAACTTCGCCGCAACCGCGGCGCGGACCAGTTCGGCCTGGTGATTTTCCGCGAGCCGCCACGCCAGCAGGCGCCCAACGGCGAGCGAATCCAGCGGCTCCCAGGGCGCGGGCATGAAGCCGAGAATCTGAAATTCGAGCGGACGTTGCCGGCGTTCCGTGAGGCTCGCGGTATAGGCGTTGACGCCGGCGGCATACCGTTCGAGCGTCGTGCGCACCCGCGTTGGCGCGCGCTCCCACTCGGCTCTCGCCGCGTCACGAAGACCGAGCGTGAGAAAACGCTTGTCGATGTCGATGGTGTCGTCGCCGAGCACTTCGGACAGGCGGCCGAGCGTGACGCGCCGATAGAGCTCCATCTGCCACAACCGGTCGCGCGCGTGCAGGACGCCGGCGGCAAAGAACACGTCCTCCTCATCGCGCGCGTACACGGCCGGCACGCCGTACTCGTCGACGAGCACCTCGACCGGCGCCCCCAACCCTGGATAGCTGAACTGCCCATCAAGTTGCGGCAGCGACCCTTGCGCCCAATACCAGGCGCCGGCCGCCCCGGCCGGAATCAGCAGGATGAGCGTCAGAACTAACAGTCGCTTGAGCAGTCGTTTCATTTTCGACTAGGATGGGGGGCTTGGCGGACCTAATTCAAGTGTTCATTAGGCTTACGCCTGCAAGAGCTTACACCCTTTTCATTTTCGGAGACCTCTCGTGATCGAGGTTCAGCATCTCTCCAAACATTACGGCCCGGTCAAGGCCGTCGATGATGTGAGTTTTCGTGCAGAGGCGGGCGAAATCCTCGGATTCTTGGGCCCCAACGGCGCCGGCAAGACCACCACGATGCGGATCATTACCGGCTACATGCCCGCCAGCGAGGGCAAGGCCACGGTGGCCGGTTTCGACGTGTTCGACCAGCCCATTGAAGCCAAACGGCGCACCGGCTATCTGCCGGAAACGCCGCCGCTGTATCCGGACATGACCGTCCGCGAATACCTGAGCTTCGTCGCCAAGATCAAAGGCGTTCGCAAGGACGTCGCGGGCGCGGTCGACACCGTCATGAAGAAGACCTGGGTGTCGGACATGGCCAACCGCCACTGCGCGAAATTATCGAAGGGGTACAAGCAGCGCGTCGGCCTCGCGCAGGCGCTGATTCACAACCCCGACGTGCTGGTGCTCGACGAGCCGACCGCCGGTCTCGACCCGAAGCAGATCATCGAAACGCGGCAGCTGATTCGCGCGCTCGCCGGGAATCACACGATCGTGTTGAGCACGCACATCCTTCCGGAAGTCGCGCAGACGTGCCAGAAGGTCGTGATCATCAACAAGGGCAAGATCGTCGCGATCGATACGCCCGAGGCGCTGACCGAGCGCCTGCACGGGGCGCAGACGCTGTTTGTCGAAGCGCAGGGGCCGGCGGACGCCATCCAGAGCTCGTTGCGAAGCCTGCCGGGCGTGGTCAACGTGAGCGTGTCGGACGCGCGAGACGGCAGCCCGGGCGCCGAAGCCTTGGCGAAGGCGGCTTTCCAGGTCGACAGCGAGAAGGGCCTCGACGTTCGCCGCGACGTGGCCGCCGCGATCGTGCGAGGCGGCTGGGGCCTGCTGGAATTGCGGCCCATGCGCCTGAGCCTCGAGGAGATCTTCTTGAGCCTGACGACAGAGGAACGCGACGAACCCGTCGAATCTGTCGAACCTGTCGAACCCGTCGAACCCGTCGAACCGGGGGTGTCGAATGCGTAACACACTGGCCATCGCCCAGCGCGAGCTGAACGGCTACTTCTCGAGCCCGATCGCCTACGTGCTGATCGGCTTCTTCGCGCTGCTCTTCGGCTGGTTCTTCTACGTGCCGCTCGCCTTCTTCGAGCAGCAAAGCATGCAGATGGGCATGAACCCGAATCAGCCGATGAACATCAACCAGATGCTGATTGGGCCGACGCTGATGAACACCACGGTGATCATGCTGTTCCTGTTTCCGCTGATCACCATGCGCACGTATTCCGAGGAGAAGCGCTCGGGCACCATCGAGCTGCTGCTCACCTCGCCGATCACCGACGTCGAGATCATCCTCGGCAAGTTCCTCGGCGCGATGGCGCTGTATGCGGCGATGCTCGCGATTACCACCATCCACATCGCCATCCTGTTCATCTACGGCAACCCCGAGTGGAAACCGATTGCCACCGGTTATCTCGGACTGCTGCTGATGGGCGGCTGCTTCCTGTCGCTGGGCCTCTTTATCTCCAGCCTGACGAAAAACCAGATCGTCGCCGCCATGGCCACCTTCGCCGTGTTCCTGATGTTGTGGGTGATCAACTGGATTGGCACGTTCGTCGGTCCGACGATGCAGACCGTCCTCGCCTATCTGTCGCTGACCGAGCACTTCGACGATTTCGCGAAGGGCATCATCGACACCAAGCACGTCATCTATTACCTGAGTTTCATGGCCTTCGGCCTGTTCCTCACCGCCAAGTCGGTGGATAGCGAAAGGTGGCGAGGCTAATCATGCAAAAAGTGTTGGGCATCATCGGCTGGATCGGCACGGCCCTCGTGTTTGGCGCGGTCGCCATCCGCATGTTCTATCCGGAGTGGAATCAATACGCGACCTACATGGCGTGGGCGGGTCTTGCGACCGTGCTGATCTACATGGCCGGCCAGTGGCGCGACGTCGCCGATTTCTACAAGGGCCGCGGCGCGAGATACGGCACGCTGTCGATTGTCAGCATCCTGGTGTTCCTCGGCATCCTCGTGGCCGTGAACTACCTCGGCACGCGCCAGAACAAGCGCTGGGACCTCACCGCCAACCAGGTCTTCAGCCTCTCCGATCAAACCGTCAGGATCCTGCGTGAGCTCCAGGAGCCGGCGACGTTCACTGTCTACGAGCGGCAGGATCGCGAGCAAATCCATCGCGATCGACTCGAGGAGTTCACCTACCACTCGACGCAGGTGAAAACGGAATTTGTCGATCCGGATCGCGAGCCCGGGCGCGCGAGCGACGCGAAGATCGAGGCGCTGCCGACCATCCTGATCCAGTACCAGGGCCGTACCGAGCGGGTCAACTCCTCGAACGAGCAGGACCTGACCAACGCCCTGATCAAGGCGGTCACCGGCCAGGCACGCAAGGTGTATTTCACGCAGGGTCACGGTGAGAAAGACATCGCGTCGAGCGAGCGCACCGGTTACAGCACCATCGCGGAGGCGATGAAGCGCGACAACTACACCTTTGATTCGCTGGTGTTGATCACGCAAAAGTCGATGCCCGACGATGCAACAATCCTGGTGATCGCCGGACCAACCACGGATTTCTTCCCGCCGGAGATCGAAATGCTCAACGGCTACGTCGCGAAAGGCGGCAAGGTGATGGTGCTGCTCGATCCCCCGGCCAAACCGGGCGCGACGCAACCCCTGCTCACGCAATTCCTGATGGACTGGGGTATCAGCGCCGGTAACGACGTGGTCCTCGACGCCAGTGGCATGGGGCGGCTGCTCGGCACCGACGCGTCGGTGCCGGTCGTTGCGCAATACCCGAACCACGCGATCACCGAGAGCCTGACCGGCGCAATGTCGGCGTACCCGATGGCACGGTCGATGGCCCCGGTGGAGGGCGGCTCGGGCGGCCACACCGCGCAACCCGTGCTGACCACCACGCCTCAAAGCTGGGCGGAAAGCGACATCGCGTCGTTGTCGGCCAAGGACGGTCAGATCGAGTTCAATGCCGACCAGGGCGACAAGCAAGGGCCGATCACGCTGGCCGCCGCGGTCTCGGCACCTGCAACCGTGACCCCTCCGAAACCGGAGAATGCCAGCCCCGATGCGCCGGATGCGCCGAGCACGCCCGAAACGCGCGTGGTGGCCGTCGGCGATTCCGACTTCGCGTCGAACTACGCGATTGGTGTGCCGGGCAATTCCGACTTCTTCATGAACTCGCTCAACTGGCTTGCGCAGCAGGAGAACCTGATCGCCGTCCGGCCGCGCCAGCCGCAAGATCACCGGCTGACGCTCACCGCCGATCAGCAGAACCGGATCATGATCCTCAGCCTGTTCATCATTCCGGGTCTGGTGTTCGCGTCGGGCGTCTACAGCTGGTGGCGGAGAAGATAGATGCGCGGTCTTTGGTCAACACTCGCGTTGGTCGTCGTGCTGGCAGGCCTCGGCGCGTACATCTATTTCGTCGATTCCAATCGGCCGGCCAGCACCAGCCTCGACGGCGAGCCGGCACGAACGAAGGTCTTCACCGTCGAAGCGGACAAGATCAACGAGATCCGGCTGACGTCCAAGGGTCAGACGACGCTCCTGCGGAAGACGGATGCGGGCTGGCAGATGATCGAGCCGACGAAGGTGGACGCCGATCCGCCGGAAGCGATCGGCCTCGCGCAAGCCATCGCCAACCTCGAATCGGTCCGCGAGGTCGTCGACAATCCTTCCGACCTCAAGCAGTTCGGCCTGGCCGAGCCGCCGATAGCCGTCGAGTTCAAGGCCGAAGGCGGCGCCTCCGGATCGTTCACGCTGGGCAACAAGAACGCCACGCAGGGCGAGCTCTACGCCTTGAAGGGCGGCGACGACACGGTGTTCCTGGTGTCGGCGTTCCAGGAATCCAGCTTCAATCGCGAGCCGTTCGCCCTGCGCGACAAGAAGATTCTGAAGTTCGATCGCGAAAAGGCCGACACGCTGGCGCTCGTCAAGGGCGCCAACGCCATCGAACTGTCTCGCTCCGGAAGCGACTGGCGCGTCGTCAAGCCGGTGGCGTCGCGCAGCGATTACAGTGCGGTGGAAGGCTTTATCACCCGCCTGTCATCCGCGAACATGTCGACGCTGGTGGAAGAGAACGCCACCGATCTCGCGAAGTACGGGCTCGATCAGCCCGTGATGACGGTGACCATCGGCGCCGGCAGCGCGAAGACGGTGCTCGAGGTCGGCAAAACCGACAACGATCAGACCTACGCCAGGGACGCCTCGCGGCCGATCGTGTTCACGGTGGACAGCACGCTGCAGGCCGACCTCAACAAGAACTTCGACGACTACCGCAAGAAGGAGCTGTTCGAGTTCCGGCCGTTCTATCTCGCGAGGATGCGCGCCGTGCTGGATGCGCCCGGCGGCCCGAAGACCTACGAGATTGAAAAGGTGGCGCCGGCCAAGCCTGGCGAGGCGGAGACCTGGAAGGTCACGCGCGTCGGCGGCGCCAGTCACACGCCCGACGCCGCGGCCATCGACGATCTGCTCAACAAACTCGTGGCCCTCAGGGCCGAGTCGTTCGTGAGCGGCAACACGCGAACCGGCCTCGACCAACCCGCACTGGTGGTCAGCACCAGCTACGACGACGGCAAGTTCGAGCGCGTGCGGTTTGGCTCCGTCGGCGACAACGCGTATGGCGTGCGCGACGGCGAAGCCGGCGTGGCGAAGGTCGAGACCATGGCGATGCGCGCCGCATTGCTGGCCTTCGACACGGTGGTGATGCCACCGTCGACGGATACGAACCCACCAGAGAAAAAGTAGCCGGCGGCTTGCCCTGAGCGATACTTACTCCACGTGGCAACGTGGAGTAAGTGGAGTCGTGGGGTTGTTGCGCTCGCCGTTCTGGCCGGATGCGC
>CAZEMI010000292.1:0-5192 GCA_964513235.1 uncultured Acidobacterium sp. | reverse complement strand
GGCAGCGACACTGACCGCCGGAGTGGTGTCATCAGTCTTCGTGATGCCGCAGGCCGGCCATGGGCTCAGTGGGACGAACTACACCGTCGATGGCACCGGCCGCACGCAGCGCTGAGATTCTTCGGCCTCAGCACCATCTGGGCCTGCCGAGCGAGGTGCCGGCCGCCCGTCCTGCACGGGCGCCTCCCATGTGGGCAGCCGAGATCGGGCCGACAGACGACAACGGGTACCTCCCCGCGGACACCAACTCATGATCGCCGGACTCGGACGTCACACCCGAAACTGCGGCGCATCAGGTCGGCCCAACGCTACGGTGGCGGGAGCGCGGCCGCGGCGGCGTCGAATGCGCCAGCGCGCAGAGGTGAACCTTACCGGCGCGATCCGGCCGTCGTCGTTAACGCGGCCTTCAACCGGAGGGTGACACATGGGTAAAACGGCGGGACGAATGAATGGCGAATCTGCCACGCTCGCCATTTTGTGCCCCTGGGCGGAAGGTTTCGCCATTAAGACCTGAAACGTCTTAAACGCAACGAAATAGGTATTTCAGGACACCACGCCCCTTTGGTACACCGCTTTTGGCAGTTCCCTGTCCCGTGGCCGGAGGAGGAGTATGCATCCATCGTTGAAGGGGATCCTTGCGCTCGTGTGCCTCGTTCTGGCGCCCGCAGCCGCTTTTGCTCAGGGGTCCATCGTCGGCACCGTGAGGGACGCATCGGGAGCCGTGCTCCCCGGCGTCACCGTCGAGGCCTCGAGCCCGGCGCTCATCGAGCGGACACGCTCCGTCACCACGAACGGTGTCGGACAGTACTCGATTCAGGACCTCAGGCCGGGCATCTATTCGGTGACGTTCGCCCTGCAGGGATTCACGACCACCAGGCGCGACGGGATTGAGCTGACCGGCACGTTCATCGCCACCGTCAACGGCGACCTGCGAGTCGGCGGCGTGACCGAGACGCTCACCGTCAGCGGGGAAGCGCCGACGGTCGACACGACGAGCGCGCGCACCGAGCACGTGATCAGCGGCCAGACGGTTGGCGAGATTCCGTCATCGCGGCTCTACTCGTCGCTCACGCAGCTGGTGCCCGCGCTCAACGTCCAGGGCAACGACGTCGGCGGGTCTCAAGGCAACGTGTTCAGCGTGTTTCAGATCCACGGCGGCCGGCGCAACGAGGGCCAGGTGCTCATCGACGGCATGAGCGCCGGCTACCAGGGCATGGGCGTGTCGGGGTACGCGCCCGAAGTCGGCAACGCACAGGAGATCGTGTTCTCCCTGAGCGGCGGCCTTGGGGAAGCCACTACCGGCGGGCCGCAGTTGAACGTCATCGGGAAGTCGGGCGGCAACACCTTCGCCGGCAGCTTCTTCATCAACGGGTCGGGAAGCGCGATGGTCAGCGACAACCTCACGCCGGAGCTGATCGCGAGGGGCATCTCGACGCCGCTCAAGCCCAAGCAGCTGTGGGACATCAACCCGGCGTTCGGCGGCCCGATCAAGCGTGACCGGCTGTGGTTCTTCGGCACGTATCGCTACCAGCGAAACCTGCAGACGGTCGCCAGCATGTGGGACAACAAGAACGCCGGCGACAACAGCCAGTGGACCTACGACCCGGATTTCACCAAGCAGTCCGAGGACGACGGCGAATGGAGGAACCATTCCGTCCGCCTGACCTGGCAGGCGACGCCGCGCAACAAGATCGTCGGCTGGACCGACCTGCACATCAACTGCCTGCACTGCGATGCCGGCGGCTCGAGCTCCGGGCTCACCTTCACCGGGCTGATCGCCTCGAGGGAGGCGCTGCAGCGCAACGAGAACCACCCGAGCAGCCTGACGCAGATCTCGTGGACGTCGCCGGTGTCCAACCGCCTGCTGCTCGACGCCAACCTGCAGATCGGGCCGAACTTCTGGTGGGGCGCGCAGCAGAAGAACTCGTACGACCCGACGACGATTCCGGTGCAGGACGATTCGCTGACCATCACACCCCCCAGCGGCGTGCCGATTACGTTCACCGGCCTCAACTACCGGTCGGCCAACTGGTCGGGGCACACCGGGTTCACCAGGGTCATGCAGGGCGCCGTGTCGTACGTGACCGGTTCGCACTCGGCGAAGTTCGGGGTGCGCTTCCATCAGAACGACTCGACGTTCCCGAAGAACTTCTACAACGACGCCCAGCTCAAGTACAACTTCAGTGCGGGCGTGCCCTATCAGCTGACGATGTACGCCGACCAAGCGTCGGAGCAGAACCAGCAGCAGAAGATATTCGCGGTGTACGCGCAGGATCGCTGGACGATGAACCGCCTGTCGCTGCAGGGCGGGCTGCGCTACGAGCACCTGGGCGACTCCTTCGACGAGCAGCGGATTCCGGCAAACCGGTTCCTCCCGAACGGGATCGTGTTCGAGGCACAGGACGGCCCGCTGAGCCTGCACGACATCCAGCCGCGATTCGGCGCCTCCTACGACGTGTTCGGCAACGGCAGGACGGCGGCGAAGGTGTTCTTCGGCCGCTACGTGACGACCACCAACACCGTCGACGAGTGGCTGTTCTACAGCCCGGCCGGCCTCGGCCAGTTCTCCACGACGACCAACCGGGCGTGGAACGACCGCGGCGGGCTCGGCATCGACGGCGACTACACGCCGCAGTGCGATCTGCTGAATCCGGCCGCCAACGGCGAGTGCGGCCCGATGTCGAACCCGAACTTCGGGAAGCGCCTCAACCCGCTCCAGGTCGACCCGGACACCACGAGTGGGTGGAACAAGCGCGAGTACAGCTGGGATCTGACGGTGGGTGTGACGCAGGAGATCATGCCCAGGGTCTCGCTGGAAGTGGACTACATCAGACGGACGTGGGGGAACCTGAAGGCCGTCGAGAACACCGCGCTGGGGCCGGCTGATTTCGACAGCTTCGTCTACGACGTGCCGAGTGATCCGCGCCTGCCCGACGGCGGTGGCTATTCGCTGACGTTCCGCGACGTCAAGCCCGAGAAGTTCGGCGTGGTGAACAACCGCCAGACGTTCACGTCAAACCTTGGCGGCTCCTCCAACACGTTCAACGGCGTGGACATCACCGTCAACGCGCGGCTGCGCGACGTCACCATCCAGGGTGGGAGCAGCACCGGCAACGTCGTCGAGGACGAATGCGGTCTGGTCACGCAGAATCCGGAAGTCTACATCTCCGGTCTCGGGTGGGGCGGGGCGCTCGACTTCTTCAAGCAGTTCAACCCGTCGATCGGCCAGTGGCCGCGGGAGTTCTGCCATCGCGAGTCGGGATGGCAGACGAACCTGAAGGGGCTGGCGTCGTACAACGTGCCGAAGGTCGACATCCTGCTCAGCGCGACGTGGAAGAGCGTGCCGTATCCCGGCAACAACTTCCCGAGCGTCACCAGCCAGAGCATGGGCGGGCAGCAGCTCGTGTTCTTTCCTCCGGTTGCCCCGTCAAGCCTTGGGCGGCCGCTCTCCAGCGGGAATGTCGTCCAGTTCCTGAACGTCGTCCATCCAGGGACGCTCTACAACGAGCGCCTGAACCAGACCGACATCCGGATCGGGAAGAACTTCAGGTTCGGCAGCCAAAGGGCGCTGCTGGCGCTTGACGCGTTCAACCTGTTCAACTCGAACACGCCGGACGTCTATCAGAACGGGTACACCGCTCCGGGACCGACCTCGACCTACCGCAACCCGCTGTCGATCACCGTGGGCCGGTTCTTCAAGGTCAGCGCGCAGCTCGATTTCTAACGCACGCAGTCAGGCCGAAGCCAGCCGCGCTGGCTTCGGCCCGGCTTTCCGCGCGACCACCTCTTTCACCACCTCGACGAACAGCGGCACCAGCTCACTGGCCGACTCCGGCTGGTAGGCGAGCGCGATCTCCATTTCGATGGGCAGGGCCGGGACCACCGGCCGGAAGACCATCGAGCTGGTGCGGCCATCCTGCACGCCGGCCGGCACGAAGCAGACGCCGAGCCCTGCGGCGACGAGCGCGCAGGCGGTGTAGAGGTTGTCCACTTCGTGCGCGATGTTCATGCTGAAGCCGGCCTGGCGGCAGGCCGAGAGCACGGCGTCGAAAAAGCGAGGCGCGTTGCTGCGCGCGAACATGATCTGCGGCTCGTCGGCGAGCGCCTGCAGTGGCACCCGCTCGCGCGCGGCGAGCGGATGTTCCGGTGGCAGGGCGATGACGATCGGCTGACGAAGGACGGTCTCGGTGGCCAGTCCGGCGTCGTCGATCGGCAGGGCCACGAAGCCGACGTGGAGCCGGCCGTCGCTGATCGCCTGCGTCTGCTCCATCGACCCGAGATTGCGCAGCACGATGTGGACCTTCGGATGCCTGGTCGCGAACGCGCGCAGGATCTCGACGAAGATCGGAGCGTCCGCCGGGCCGGCGACGCCCACCGTCAGTTGACCGACCTGGCCCCGCGTCATCCGCGATGCCAGGTTGGACGCGTGAGCCGCCTGCGCGAGGATGACGCGGGCCTCCTGCACGAACATCCGGCCGGCTTCGGTGAGCTGCACGTGGCGCTTCGTCCGATGAAACAGTTTCACCTGCAGTTCATCCTCGAGCTGTCGCACCTGGTGGCTGAGGGGCGGCTGACTCAGATGGAGCCTTTCGGCTGCGCGGCCGAAGTGAAGGGTTTCGGCGACGGTAACGACATAGCGAAGGTGTCGGAGTTCCATCGTCCTGATATACACCTATCTGGTCCCGGGATGGGTGCGCAATTTCCTAATCCACCCTCAACGCCCGTTGCCGGATCCGCGCGCGTGGGGTGTGCGCGTACTGTCCGAAAACTGCGCCGACTCGCGCTTGCCATAGAGTGTAGGCGTGAGTCCGCTGCAAATGCTGCTGGCCGCGCTGCTGGCATGGCTCGATCGCGAGCAACGCGATGTGATCGCCTTTCTCCGCGAAGACAACCGCGTGCTCAAGGCGCAACTGGGCCGCCGTCGACTACGGTTGGACGACGAGCAGCGGCAGCGGCTCGCCGTGCTCGGCAAGCGGCTTGGCCGCAGTCTGCTGCGCGAGTTCGCGACGCTCGTCACACCGGACACGATTCTTCGGTGGCATCGGGAGTGAGTGGCCCGGAAATGGACGTACCGGCGCCAGCGCCAAGGGCGACCGGGCGTGCAGAAGGCCATTCGACGGCTCGTCGTGCGGATGGTGACCGACAATCCGCAGTGGGGATACACACGGATCCACGGCGCGCTGCAGAACGTC
>CAZEMI010000291.1:0-14851 GCA_964513235.1 uncultured Acidobacterium sp. | reverse complement strand
ATCGAAGTCGACTTCACGACGCTCATCAGCATCATCGGGGCGGCGATCCTCGGCGCGTTCCTCGGCGCGGGCGTGGTCTCCGGATTCAATCGACGGCAGGTGCAGGTCGGCATGGGCTCGGCGCTGCTGGTCGCCTCCGGGTTGATGGTGCTGTCGATGTCCGGCCAGGGGCCGGCGCCCGGCGTGGCCCTCGGGCTGTCGGGCGCCAAGCTCGGCATCGCGTTCGGGATTTCGATGGCGCTCGGCGCCCTGATGATGCTCGGCATCGGCTATTACGCGCCGTGCCTGATCATGATCAGCCTGCTGGGCATGGACCCGCGCGTGTCGTATCCGATCATGATGGGCGCCTGCGCGTTCCTGATGCCGTCGGGCAGCATTCAGTTCATTCGCAAGCGCAGCTACCATCTGCAAACGGCGATCGCGTTCCTGATCGCCGGTCCGCTGGCGGTCTTGATCGCCGCACCGCTGGTTGACCGCATCCCGCTGTTCTACCTCCGCATTCTCGTGCTCGTCGTGGTCCTCTACACGGCGATCCGGATGTTGAACTCCGCCGCACAGGAAAAGGCCGCCGCCAAGGCGGCGGCGACCGCTTAGCTAACGCACCGCGTTAGCTGCCGCTGATCGTGACGATGGCGTTGAAGACGAAGCCGAGGTCGTAGTCGGCGCCGTCGATCAACGTCAGGACCGCCATCTCGGACGGATCGACCACCGCGTCGGCCAGCGGCAACAGGTCTACCGTCGCCGTCGCCGAACCCGCGGCAAACGTCACCGTCGTCGACAGCGTCTGGTAGTCAATGCCGTTGACGGCCGACCCGCTGAACATGACCGTCGCGCTGAGAGAAGCGGTCACGCTGCCAGTGCGCGTCAGCACGAACTGGCCCGGGTCGCCAGCTTCCGACGCCTGCGGGTCGCTCGCGTCCACGCTCACGATCGGGTTTGGCGTATCGGTGACGTTGACGGTCGCCGTCGCCGGTGAACCGAGCGAATACGGGGCCACGCCGGTCAGCGTCAGCACCACCGTTTCCAGCCCCTCGATCATGCCGTCGGCAATCGGCATCACGGTCACGTTGACGGTCGGCGCACCGGCGGCGAACGTCGCCGTCAGCGGAATGTTGACGTAATCCGTGCCGTTGATGGCGGTGCCGGTGAGCGAGACCGTCACGGTCAGCGGCGAGGTCAGCAGCGTGAGATCGCCGGCGCGCGTCAACCGGAACACGCCCACGTTGCCGCCGGTTTCCGACGCGCTGGCGTCGAACGCCGCAACCGACACGAGTGAGTCGGGATCGGTGTCTTCGCCGTCATCCTCGCCCGGATTCTGCAGTTTGATCTCCGCCGCTTCGAGCGTCGCCGAGACCAGGGCGCCGGCGCCGCTGCTTGGGGCCTGGACGCGGTTCGCGCGAACGTGCACGCGGTCACCCTCGTTCAGTTGCGACAACTCGAACCGGCGATTGCCATGACGAATCACGGTGTCGGGCGTCACGGTCACGACCTGGCCGTTCACGGTGATCGAGTCGGCGCCCACCACCGAAATCAGACCTTCGATTTCGACCTTGGCCTTGCCGGTAGGCACGGGCGCGGTCGGAGCCGGGCTGGTGTTGGCCGGCGTGCGCGGCTGATTGCCGTTGCCGTTGCCATTGCCATTGCCATTGCCATTGCCATTGCCGCCGTTCCCGTTGCCATTGCCGTTGCCCGGCTTCGCGGTGGCACTGTATTCACCATCTCCGCCGGCCTCGGCACTCAGCGTGTCGGCGGAAATCGCCGACGGCGCGGTGGGATTGAGGGACGATTTCGAGTCGCCGCATGCGGCGGCGAACATCGAAGCGGCGAATATCAACGACACGACTTTGAGGGTCTGCATCACATCTCCTGGGGTGGCCCGCCTTCGCTCCGCTACGGCGCGGCAGGCCTCTTGGGGGGACCGGGCTGGTCAACTGCAAGCGATGTTCCACGGCCTGAATCGACCAAAAACGGCATTTGCGGCGCCAGAAATTTCGAGACTGTCGTGCCAATCACAGACCTGAAATGGGGTTCGCGAAGATACGCGCAGCAGGCGTGGACACGAGAAGAACCGCGCCATGCACTTCTTTCACGCTGATGTAAGAACTGCCCTTCGACTCGGACGACTCGCGAAGCGAGTCGATCTCGCTCAGGGCAAGGCTCAACGAGCCGTGATAATGCGCAGCGAACGTCGGCGATATTGATCAGGATCGATCGCGCGGACGATGCTCGTGTGGCGCGCGCCGGCGATCATCGTGGTGATCTCGACGTCAATCGGTCCCTGCCATGCCGCGGGCACGCCGAGGTGGACGGGCATCTCGCTCTGCGAGCAGTAGCCGCTGCCGGAATCGACCAGCTCAGCCGAGAGCAACATCCGCGTGCCGGCGCGGTACGCGCGCACCTCGGCACCCGCGCGCGTGCGGCGCGCATTGCCGTCAGCCACCTCGACCAGCAACGATCGGCCCCGCATCGCGCTGCTATTTCTCCACAGCGGGTGCCCGCCGCCGGCCGGATCGTTGTTGGTCAGCGACAGATCGAGCCGGCCATCGCGGTCGAAATCCACGAAGCGGACGCCGTGCGTCGCGTCTTTTCTGAGGATCGCGTCAGGCAGCGCCTCGACGAACCGCGCAGCCGTGTTGAGGAAGAATGCGTCACGGTATAACGGCTGTCCGGCAATGAAGTTGCCGACATACAGGTCCGCCCGGCCGTCGTTGTCCACGTCTCCCCACGCCGAGGTCACGCCGTGGCCGCGCAGATCGATGCCACCGTCCCGGGCCACGTCAACAAAGCTCGCGCCGCCCTCGTTCCGATACAGTGCGCTCGGACCGTAGTTCGCCACAAACAGATCGAAGTCGCCATCCAGGTCGAAGTCAGCCACGCTGGCGCCGACACCGCCGTCTTCCTTGGGCCGCGGCGTGCCCGCCACGCCGAACGACCGCGCGACGTCCTCGAAGCGTCCCTGGTGCTGCCGGAACAGTCCATTCGCATCGCCTTCCTGGTTGGCGACGAACACGTCGAGATCGCCGTCGCGATCGAAGTCCCACCACACCGCGCTGACGGTCTTGCGCGGATCGCCGATGCCGGATTCCCGCGTCACGTCCACAAACGTTCCGCGATCGTTGCGGAAGAGCCGATTCGGACCGTCGCGAAACGCGGCGAAGAAATCGAGGTCGCCGTCGCCGTCGTAATCAATCCAGGCCGGCTGACGACTGACGCCCGTCAGGGCGAGGCCAATCTCACTGGCCACATCGACGAACCGCTTGCCGTTGCCTTCATTGCGGTAGACCCTCGAAGTCACCTTGGGATCGGCGAAGCCGACGTAGAGATCAACGTGACCATCGGAATCAAAGTCTCCCCAGGCAGCAGCACGAGTCTCAGGATCCGCCGTAGCGCCGGCCAGTGGCTCTGTGGCCGCCGCGAAGGCGGACCTCAGCCCGACTCGAGATGCAACATCAACAAACGTGCCCTTGTCGTTGCGATACAACCTGCTTGGCCGGCCGCGGAAGCCGACGAAATAGTCGAGGTCGCCATCGTTATCGACGTCGGCCCACGCATTCGTATTGCCGCCGGTGGCTGCGAACACGTCCGGCTGATGGAGCGTGAACGACGGCCGCCACTCCACGACGGCCTGTGTTGACACAATGACGGCAAGCAGCGCGGCGAGTCGAGGCACGACCGCATCATACCCATGGATGAACTGCTGACGTTACCCGACGTACGCCGCGCGCCGGCCGATGGTTGCAGAGCAAAGGTCCGCGCTAGGGAACCAGCGTGAACCGTTTTGTGTGTCCAGGTTGCAGTGACTCGAAGTGACGCCGGTCGGTTGTTGCAATCGTGTCGACAAGCAGTCGCTCCGCAACGGCCACCACGGACGCATCGACGAAACCGATGGCCGGATATTTGGCCATGATCAGGGTCATTCGCCGCAGGTCCTGCGGTAACAACACTTCGAGTTGAATCCGCGGCTGGAGAAGCCATTCGGCGAACGAAATCGAATGCCTGCTGCCGCCGTGGCGTTCGAGAAAATGACCGACCTCACCGAGAATCGTGACCGGCACGATTAGTTCATCGTCACGGCCCTTGAACCAGCGACTGGCGCGTTCGTGCCACGCGTCGGTGTCGTCGAAGATCGCGAACACTGGTCCGGTGTCGACCACCGCACTCATCGGCGCTTCGATTTGGATTTGGCGAGCGGTTCACCGTGCGCGTCAACGCCCGCAAACAGCAGCTCATCGATCCGTTCAGAAATGTCAGATCTGCCGCTTGAAAAAGTTGGCGGCATCCAAAAAGGCTCGCGCTGAGAGTCAAGATGCTTCATGAGCGCTTCGCGGACGACCGCGGCCACCGGCTTCCCGGCGCGACGCGCAAAGAGCTGCAACTGCCGCTGCAGCGAGTCCGGCAGGAATACTGTGGTGCGCTTCATATGATGTATGATGTCATACGTCATATATCGTGGCAACCGGCAATCGGGCGTCTACTGATGAGCCGAAACCCTGTTCGGCCGCACCTTGGCTGGCTAGAGGGAGATGCCGATGACTGGTCCGATGATCTCCGCGCTCGTGCTTGTCCTGGGTGTGGCCGGGCCCGCCGTGGCGCAGACCGGCCTGCCGATCGGCGTCGACCAGCGAGTCCGGCTGTGGACCGACGCCGCGGACGCCGTCACCGGCCGGGTGACCGAGGTGACCCCGGCGACGGTGCAGGTGGCGATGGATGGCCGCGATCCGGTGACCGTCGCGACCTCAACGGTGCGGCGCGTCGAGATCAGCCGCGGGCAGCCGTCGCGCGGCGCGGGCTTTCGCAAGGGTGCCATCCGCGGCGCGATCATCATGGGCGCGCTGGGCGCAATCTCTCTCGCGCTGCAGCACGAACAGGTCGGCGAGGACGGATCGAGTGCCGGCAAGGCCGCCGCGCTCGGCGCGTGGTCGGGCGGCCTCTTCGGCGGATTGATTGGCGGCGGCATCGGCGCCGCGCGCGCCGGCGATCGCTGGGAGCAGGTGTGGCCCTGACTCAGTCTGCAGTCGACAATCGGCAGTTCAGAGTTTTCAGCCGGCAGTCGGCAGTTCAGTCGGCAGTCGGCGCAGTTCGGTCGCGCTATTTTTTCTTTCTCGCCTTGGCTTCTTCGGCGCGGGCGCCAGCCAGGATCCCTTCCATCGCGTAGTTGCCTTCGTGGCACGCGTATTCGTAGATCAGCGCGTTGGTCTTCTTCAGCCTGATCATGAACGTGTAGGGCCTGGTCCACGTGGCCGGGTCGTCGACGGTGATCTGCCAGTTGATGAAATCGGGGCTGACCCGCGTGTAGCGCTCGGTGAGCGTCACGTTGTTCGTCGAGCCCTGGAATCCGTTCAGGTAGTTCGTGGTCTCGACCACCAGCGTGTCGCCTTCCCAACGGCCGCGCGGATCGCCGTGCAGCTGGCGGATGCTCGCCGGCAGGTGCGGGCGGTTGGTCATCGGCACCACGCGCGCGTCGTGAATCATCTCCTGGAACAGCACCACGGTGTCGGGGGACTGGATCATCTGCACGTAGCTGTTGTAATTGGCGCCGGTGCGCGGCGCGCCGTAGGAGATGCAGCGCTCCGACAGCGGGCGATCTTCCGGGCCATCCGACGGACCGCGCGCGCGCGGCTTGGCGGCGTTGGCGGCGCGGCGCGCCTGCGCGTCCGGCGTCAGCGGCGGGAACTGCCCGTCGGGCGGATCGATGATGAGCGAGGTGCGGTTATCCCACTCACGATCGGCCATCCAGAACTGGTTGTAGTTGCCCGTGGTCGGGTCGTACGAGACTTGCGCGAACGCGCCCTTGTCTTTCGCGTTCAGCATCATCTGGACGAAGTTGCCGAAGATCGCGTCGCCGCCCTGGTCCACGTAGCGCGCGGAAAGCTGCTTCAGCTCCTCGACCTCGGCGTCGGTCAGGACGGCCTTGTCCTTCCACTGCGTCGGGCGCGTCATCGGCGTGACGCTGTTGTTGCCCCACACGCCCTGCAGGTCGGGCTTGCCATCAGGAGTGCGCGGCACTTGCCACCCGGGCGTCGGGTCAGTCGAGTACGTCGACTGCGCGACGACGGAATCGACCACCAGCAACCCGGCGGCGAGGACGAGAACGGCGTGGGCGCGTGTCATGCGGCGTAGTGTCGCTCAACCGGGGGGCGTCATCAAGTGCCAGCTCATGCGCAATTAATTCTGCGCTTCTGCCGCCTTCGACGGCGCGAATCGTGCAATGGTAAAGGGGTGATGGTCAGGGTCCTCCTCACGCTGGTTTGTGCCGGATTAATCACGATCGTTGGCCCATCATTGCCTACGGCGCAGGTGGTTGGCGCCGAACCGACCGACGCGGTCGCGCTCGAGCAGTTCGAGGCGGCAATTGCCGAATACGTGGCGATGCGCCGCCGGCTCGCCGACGAAATTCGCGGTCCCATCCCAAACTCGTCGTCGGTTGAACTGAACAACGCCAGCGACAGTCTGGCCGCCGCTATTGAGCGCGCGCGACAGGGCGCGCGCGTCGGGGATCTGTTTGTGACGCCGGTCACGCCTGTCTTCAGACGCACGGTGGACGCGGCGGCGCGCACCAGGGAACTGCGGGAGGCGCTGGCGATCATCGACGACGAGGAGCCCACGGTGCGGGAGCCGAAAATCCATCTGCGCTTTCCTGGCGCCTCGCAGATGGCCACCATGCCGCCGACCCTGCTCGGCGTCTTGCCACAACTGCCGAAGGAGCTCGAATACCGCATCATCGGCCGCTTCCTCGTGCTGCGCGACATCGACGCCGCGTTGATCGTCGACTACATTCCGGACCTGATCCCCCGATAGCCCGTTCGACTCGCGACTCCGCGGCTTTGCGGGTCCTCGCAGACGGGGTATGCTCCACTTCCTCGGAGGTCGTTGACATGCCACGAACATTCTTCCCGGGCTTATCTGTGCCTTCTGTGGCCCTGGGCTTATCTGTGCCTTCTGTGGCCCTGGGCATATCTGCGCCTTCTGTGGCCCTGGCCGTGAGCGGCGCCGCGCTGCTCACACTCAGCGTGCCCCTGCTGGCCCACCACGCGTTCTCTGCCGAATTCGATCCCAAGGCTCCGGTGAAGTTGAGTGGGCCCGTCACCAGGGTGGAGTGGATCAACCCGCACGCCTGGATTCACATGGAGTCGAAAACGAAAGACGGCAAGAGCGAGGTGTGGATGGTCGAGGGCGGTACACCGAACACGCTCCACCGCAACGGCATCACGCGCGATTCGATCAAGATTGGCACCGTGATTGTCGTCTCGGGCTACCAGGCGAAGGATGGACGCAAGCGTGCCAACGGCCGCGACATCACCTTCCCCGACGGGCGCACGCTGTTCATGGGATCGTCCGGCACCGGCGCGCCGAGGGACGGCAAGGATCCGAACGAGAAACCCAAGCCGAAGGGACAGTGATGACGCCCGCCCGCATTGGCGCCGCCGCGCTGGCCGCGGCGATGGTGTGGCTCTCGCTGGCGGCGTGTGCCGGCCAGGCGCAACAGGACAGCTACCGCGCGCCGCGCACCGCGCATGGCACGCCCGACCTCAATGGCATCTGGCAGGCCAACAACACTGCCAACTGGGATCTCGAACCGCACGCGGCGCGGATGGGGCCGGCGGTGGCGCTCGGCGCGGCGTTCAGCGTGCCGCCCGGGGTGGGCGTCGTCGAGGGCGGCGAGATCCCGTATCTGCCGGCGGCGCTCGAGAAGCGCAACGCCAACCGCGCCGAGTGGGTGAAGCTCGATCCCGAGGTGAAGTGCTACATGCCGGGCATCCCGCGGGCCACGTACATGCCCTACCCGTTTCAGATCGTGCAGTCGGCCGACAACATCCTGTTCACCTACGAATACGCCAGCGCCAGCCGCATCGTCCGGTTCAACACGCAGGAGACAAGTCCGGCGCCGGCGTGGATGGGATGGTCGGTGGGCCGCTGGGACGGCGAGACGCTGGTGATCGAGGTGACCGATCACATGGCCGAGACCTGGTTCGATCGCTCAGGCAATCATCACAGCGAGGCGTTGAAGGTGACCGAACGCTACACGGCAATCGATCCGAACACGCTGCGATACGAGGCAACCATCGAGGATCCCCAGACGTTCTCGAAGCCGTGGACGATCAGCATGCCGCTCTATCGCCGCCGCGAGCCGAACATGCAGCTGATGGAATACAAGTGCGTAGAGTTCACGGAAGAACGCCTATACGGACATCTCAGGAAGAAGCCGTAACTCGGGGCTCACGGGCGCCGCGGGGTGTAGACGACGTTCAGGACCGGTATCATCTCGCCCTTCTCGCGACCGTGGAACTGCTGCTCGGCCCCGGAGCCACGCTCGTCCGCGTCGCGGATCACAACGCCGACCACCTCGCCATCCGGGTCCGGCGACTGCAACTCCGCAGTGAAATCCCACTGCACCCAGCCGGATGCAGACGCCGCCGAGGCCGCCATGCGAATGGCATTCGGCTGATTCACCCATCGCACGCCGCGCTCCGACCATGAGCCGCCGGTGCGCCACGCCTGCAGCGTGCGGCCGGGGGTGGCGGCAGCGGCGTACAACCGCAAAGTGGACGACTGCACGGCGCAACCGGGCGGCGCCGCAGGCAGCACGAACTTGAGCAGCGTGCGGAAGGCATTTCCGCCCCGCTGCGATCGCGTTTTGAGGATCGCGTCGCGCCCGAAGTTCGCGGTGGAGCTGTTCTGATCGAGCCACGTGTCGGCGCTCGGCGTAACCCACAGCGGGTCTCCGCAGGCGGCCGCCGCGGCTGGATCCAAAACATCGCGTTCGGCTCGGCTCGGATCGATCGGCGCGAACGTCAGCGCGAGGCGCGGCGGCGTCTCCCCCGCCTCCCGGCTCCGAAACTGCTGCTCCGAGCCAGGGCCGTTCTCGACCGAGTCGCGGATCTGAAAGCCGTAAGCCTGTCCGGAGGTATACATCGCCCGCGCGGCGTCATCGACCACCCATTGCAGATCGCCCGTTCCGGATGCGGTGTTCACAACCGCCGTGTCGGTGGCCGGCTGGTTGGTCCAGGTGACGGAGGTCTCGACCCAGTTGGCAAGCAGGCGCCGCGCTTGCAGCGTACGTCCCGTGGTCGCCGACGGCGAATTGACGATCAGGGTCGCGGCCGACACCTCGCAACCGGCCACGAGCCCCGGCAACGCGAACCGAGCCAACGCGCGGAAGTTTCCGCCGGTTTGCGTCTTCACCTTCAAGTTGGAATCGGAGCCGTTGTTGCTGCTGGCGCTGGCCTGGTCGATCCAGCTGTCGGCCGTCGCCGTGAGCGTCACCGGCGGCCCGCAGTCGGGCAGCACGATGCTCCAATTGTAGGTGGCCGGGCTCTGATCCTGGTTGCCGGCGCCGTCGATCGCCTTGACGGCGAAGGTATGCGGCGCCACGGCCAGGCTCGTGTACTCGGAGGGCGACGCGCAGGAGGTGAACGCCGCGCCGTCCAGCGAACACGCGAACGTCGATCCGCTCTCCGATGACGAGAACGCAAACGTCGCCGTGGTGGACGTCGTCGTCAACGGCGGTTGTGACGTGATCGAGGTGTCGGGCGGCGTCGTGTCGGGAGGCACGATGGTCCATGCATAACTGGCGGGCGTCAGGTCGATGTTGCCCGAAAGGTCGATCGCGCGCACGGCGAACAGGTGTGCGGCCACGCTCAAGCCCGTGTACTCACGCGGCGACGTACAGGCGGTGAACGCGGCGCCGTCGAGCGCGCACTGGAACGTCGAGCCGCTCTCCGTTGATGAAAACGTGAACGTCGCCGTGGTGGACGCGGTGCTCGTTGGCGGCGCCCCGGTGATCTGGGTGTCGGGCGGCGTCGTGTCGGGCGCCAGGACTGTCCACGCGTACGAGGCCGGCGACAGATCCGGCCCTCCCTGACCGGTCACCGCGCGAACGGCGAACGTGTGCGCGGCGAAGCTGAGGCCGGTGTATCCCGCCGGCGACGTGCACGAAGTAAACGGCGCACTGTCAAGCGAGCACTCGAAGGTCGCGCCCGCCTCGCTGGCGCTGAACACGAACGTGGCTGTCGTCTCGAGAGTGGTCGCGTCCGGGGTGGACAGGATCGTCGTGTCCGGAGGCGGCCGCCGAACCTGGACCGGCGCGGCTTCGAAGAGGCTCTCGAACGGCAGCGACGACCCCGAGCTCCGCACGCGAACCTGCATCACATAGGTGCCCTCGTCCTGAGCAGTCGTGGTCCAGATGAACGCATCCCCGGGAGCGAAATCGCGCTCGAGCGACCACGTGCGTGATTCGAGATGGTGCCGCCAGAACTGATACTGCAGCGGCGCGGTGCCGCCGGTGGCGACGGCCGTCCACGTCAGCACCGATCCCACAACCGACGGCGTCGAGGGAATGACGACGTTGGACAGGCTGGCAACCGGCGCCGCCGACACCGCAAACCAGGCGCTGTCGGTCGCGTGATCCCACGAAGCGGCGCCCGGCTTGCGGACGCGGACCTGGAACTTATAGGCGCCAGCCTCTCCGGGCGACGGCGTCCACTGAAAACCAGCGTCGGCCAGGTAGTCACGAACGACGGTCCATTCGCCGGTGGCGGCCGAGAGGCGCAGGAACTGCAATTCACCCGCGTTCGGACTCGCGGTCCACGTGACGGGCGTGCCGGGCGCGGCCGACGAGCCGGTGCTTGCACTCAATCCGGTCAGTAACAGTGGCGCGCCATCGCTGACGAATGACAGGCTGGCGTGCGCGACGCTTTCGAATGGTGCTGATGATCCTGCGCCCCGTGCTCGCACCTGCAAGATGTAGTTGCCCGCATCACTCGCGATGGTATTCCAGGTGAGCGTCTGGCTGGGCCCGTAGTCCTGCACCATCGTCCACAGTCCGCTCTGCAAGTGATAGCGATAGAACTGGAATTCCAGCGTCCCCGTGCCGGTGGTTTGCGCCGTCCATTGCGCAGCGGCCGGCGCGGCCACTGGAGCGCTGGGCCCCGTGAGCCCGGTCAGCGCGGCGGTACCGGTAGACACCGCAAACCATGACGGCGTGACCCAGGCGGCGTCGAACCCGCTTGCGCCGGCGCTCCGTACTCTCACTTGGAACAGGTGCGCGCCGGCCACGGCGGTCCACGTGTGCGTGTCCACGATGCTGAAGTCGCGAACCATCGTCCAGGTGTTGGTGTCCGCCGCGATTTGCCAGAACTGATACTCGAGCGGTGGCACACCGCCACCAGCCCGCGCACGCAACGTCACGGCTGTACCCGGCACCACCGGAGACGCCGGCCGCGGAATCATCGCCACGACGTATGCGGGTGACGCCGTCGCCGTCACATAGACGCGACCTGTCTGGTACACGCCCTCGTACGGGACCAGCGAGCCGGCGCTGCGGACACGGGCCTGGAAGATGTTGGCGCCGAGATCCGCCGTCGTGGTGTTCCACACGAACGTCGCGCTGCCGGGATAATCCTGCGCGAGCGTCCACGCGCTAGATTCTTCGTGGTACCGCCACAACTGGTACTCGAGCGGTCCGGTACCACCGCTGCCATGCGCAACGATGGTCATGCTGGCCCCGGCGGCGACCGATGGCGACGGGGTGACGCTCACCCCGCTCATGGCGGCGGGCGACCCCGCGGTGACGACGACGAGGATGTTCCCGTACTCGCCCTCGAATAACGCCGTCGCCCCCTGGCTACGCACCCGGGCTTCGAAGATAAAGGTGCCCGCATCCAACGCCTGGGGCGTCCACGTATAGCTGGCCCCTGGCACCCCGTACGGCTTGACGATTGTTGACGTGCCGGAACCAACCCCGGCGCGGCGGAATTCGTACTCGAGGGCGCCGGTGCCGCCGGCACCCGTGGCCATCAGCGTGATCGCCACGCCCGGCTGGATCCGCGTGCCAGGTGTGACGCGCACGGCCGTGATGCGGGCCGCGGCACCTGCACTCACGACATAATAATGGCTCTGCAGTGACGCCTCGAAAGCAGCGGTCGAGCCCGCCTCGCGGCCCTGCACGGAGAAGATGTAGGTGCCTGGCACGACCGACCCGGCCGCCCAGACAAACTGCGCCGAGGCCGAGTAGTCCTGCACCATCTGCCACACGGCCTGCGCGACGTCATATCTCCAGAATTGGAAGCGTGGCTCAACGCCGCCTATCGAGGCCGCGGTGACGGTGACACTCGTGCCCTGCACAACAGGAGTCGGGTGCGAGAAGATGATGCCGGTGAGCCGCAGGAGGGCGGGCGGACCGTAGGCGAAGCCGCCACTGACCGTGGTGGATTGGCCATCCCCGGTCGTCACAACCACGTCGACCGCGCCTAGCGCATGCGCGGGCGTCACCGCATGAATGGTGCCGGCATTGACGAGGACGGTCGACGTGGCAGGTAATCCGCCGAAGGTCACGGTGACCGGAGCGATGAAACCCTCACCCGTCATCTGCACGACGGTGCCGCCTAACGTGCTTCCCGACGCGGGCGCGATCTGCGCCACCGACACGCGGCGCATCAGCGCGAAATCGATACCGGCGCTCTGGGTGCCTTCGGTCACGCCGACCAGCTGCCCCACCGTGCCGCCGCACGGCGACGCGCAGTGGACGGCGTTGTACGCCTGGTGCAAGTAGTCGGCGGGCGCGATCACCTGCACGCGGTACGAGCCCGCCGCCAGGCCCTCGGCCCGGTAGCGCCCTGTCGCATCCGTCGTCGCGGTTGCCACGACTGTGCCGACGGTATCTCGCACCAGAACGTCGACGGCCGCGAGCGCGACGCCACCGAGGCCCGACACGCGGCCGGTCAGGTGCCCGCCATTGACGCCATGGAGCCGCAGCGTCCACCGATCGAATGTGCCGGTTGTGCCGCCGCGACGGTCAATCACCGTCAGCATCCATGTTCCCGCCGCGATCTCGCCCCAATGGCGTGCCGAACCGAAGCGCCAGGCGGCCAGGTTCGCTTGCGTGTCGGCGAGTCGCGGCGTGGCGAGCCGGCTGACCGCGCCCGACGGCGAGGTCAAGGTGATCTCGAGATCGCCGCGACGCAGGTGGTCGACGGTGACATCGACCTCGATGTGCTCGACGCGGAACAACCCGGGTGCGCCGGTCACGACGATGGAACGCGTCAGCCCGGATGGCGTGTTATCGGGAATGATGCCGAACGCGATCTGCTCGAGGGGAGGCACGCTGCTCTCGGGCGGAACACTGGGCCACGTGCCTGCCGCAGCCACGGCGGCCGCAGCATTGATCAGGCCGAAGCCGTACTTCTCGCTGTGCGGCAGTGGGCCCGAGGTCCATCCGGCATTGAAGTCGCTGATCGCCGATCGCGAACTGGTCTCGCGCAGGATGTATTTCACATCGCGCCAGGTCAGCCACGGATTCTGCTCGAGCATCAAGGCCACCGTGCCGCTGACGACGGGGACGGCACCCGATGTGCCGGAGAACGTGTTCGTATAGTCCAGCGTGGTGTAGCCGCTCGTGCCGACCAGGTCCGTCGTCGTCAAGTCGCGTCGCGCCACATCGGTGTCGCCAGAGGGCGCCGCGACGAGCAGCGCTGAGCAGGACTCGCTGTAGTGCGCCTGGGTTGCGAGATCGTTCACCGCTCCGACGGCGATGACGTAGCGGCTGTTGGCGTAGCCATCGAAATTGCAGTTGTCGTTCTCGGCGTCGCCGGCGCGGCCGTTTCCGGCGGCCCAGACGAAGACGCGGCCGAGCCCGCCACGACCAGTGATCACGGCCTGCGCGAGTGCCGCTGCGGCAAGCGGACCCGGCCCCTCGAGGGTCGCACCATCATCGGCGGGGCCCCACGAGTTGTTGAGCACGTCGATGGCATCGATCTCGTGAACCATCGCACCGGCGATGGCCTGGTCGCTCGCCGGCGCCGCGATCAAACGCAGCCCTGCCACCGTGGCCATCGGCGCAACGCCGCTCACGCCGAGGCCGTTACCACCGCGAGCTGCGGCGAGGCCGGCGACCGCGGTGCCGTGCGGGCCGCTGCTGAAGGGCGCCGGATCGGGGTCGTTGAAGTTGAAGTCCCAGGACAGCGACGCCAGGTAGTTCGGCTGCAGATCGGGATGCGCATGCTGCAGTCCGGTGTCGACCACGCCGATGCGCACGCCGAAACCGGCAAAGTCCGGCCACACCACGCGCGCATCGATGCCGGCCAGTTCGAACCCGGGTCCCTTCAGGTGCCACTGGCTTTCCAGGTCGGTGTCGGGCTGTGTCAGCACCGTGATGGTGCGGGATGCCGGGGTCGAATCGACATTGCCGGATGCATCATGCGCGCGAACGAGAAACGTGTAGGAACCGTTCGCGAGATTCGGGTATGAGACTTGAAGAGTGCCGGGGTTGTCGTCGCAAGGCACCGGCGTGCCGAAGGACGCGTCGACGGGGCTCAGCCGGAAAGAGCACGTGGCACCCGCCTGTGGGGTGCCGGCGCCGTCGGTATCGGTCCCATGAAAGGTGAATCGCAGCGGGCCTGCGGTCACCGTGGCGCCGTCTGCAGGGCCGCTGTCGATCGCCGTGTCGGGGGGAGCGGTATCCTGACCGGCCGCAGCCGGGCTCAGTGGGACCAGGGACAGCCCACACATCAGGATGCCGTAGAGGGGTGGGGGGAGTCGGAGCACGCTCTAATAGTCAAAACGCCGGACGCAACCAAAATGCACGGGCAAGGCGGGACGTTCCCAGGGGAGCGCCGGTCATCTGCCGGCCGCCCCCTGGGAACGTTGCGGGCGCTATTGGCCCTGAGGTCCGAACTGGAGGATCACCTGTGGCGGGTTGTCTCCTTTCTCTCGGCTGTGGAACTGCTGCTCCTGTCCGCCGCCGCCTTCGGCTGCATCTCGGATCAGGAAGCCGTGGGGGGCGTTCAGGTCATACATGGCCTGGACCTGTGACAGCACGTTCCACTGGCGGTAGCCGTTGCCCGAGGTCGTGGTC